>CAMNND010000036.1 GCA_946545035.1 uncultured Clostridium sp.
CTCTATATATTTATATATGTATTTGAAAAGATTTAGGGAAATCTAGCTTTTTTTATTATTTTACGACAATGTTACAATTCAATTAATTTATTATTACTTTCCTTTTACCTTTGTTTATGTTATAATATCAAGCGTTCACAGGTATTTATATTTCTACAAACTATGAAGGAGGAATAACTATGGACAATTTTGGTAATTCTATGCGTTACTATATGCTCACAACTGAGCTAACGCGTAGGATTCGAACAGGATGGGACGAAAATCATTGGTGTATCCAATCTCCTCGTTTGGAGAGCATTGCAGAGCATGTTTATGCCGTTATTATGCTTGCTATCTCAATTCAGTCGAATTTCAAACTTAAGATTAATCTTGAACGTGTTATCTTAATGCTTGCAATTCATGAGATTGGTGAGGTCTTGATTGGCGACATTACTCCCTTCGATGGCATTACTCACGAGGAAAAAGAAAGAATGGAACATGAAGCTATGTATAAGGTTCTTGACGGACTTGCAACAAGAGAAGAGCTTTATGCTATGCTCCTTGAATTCGATGAACACAAAACTCCTGATGCTATCTTCGCATACTACTGCGACAAACTTCAGGCAAATATTCAGTCTAAGTGGTATCAAGATAATGGTTTTCATAAGGAGCTATCTAATCAAGAAAGCAATGTCGCGTTCAAATCAGAAAAGTGTCAAAACATCATCAAAAATGGTGCTAAAACAGCTTTTGATGTATGGTACGCAAGTGATATTGCCCTATTCAATGATGATCCTGTGTTCACAGGCTTTATGAACTGGATTAAAGATAATGATTTATCCAAACTTCCTGAATAACCCAAATACGCCAAGAGGGCGGGAACCAGCACATGCTGTTCCCGCCCTCCTTGTTTTACAAAGCATTTGCACTATGCATTCGAAGTTCAAAATCACATTTTGTTCCATCAAACGTATAGGCTCTTGCTCCATATTTTGTTTCGGTAATTCGTTTGTATGTTCCTCTTCTAATCACAGTTACTCCATCTCTGTAAAACAAACACTCAGAATCTCCATACTTTCCTTTAATGTAGTCTCTTCCGAATCTTGTCATCCTGTCATACTCGTGTGGAATTATGGCCTTACCATCCAAGGTATACACTCCATATTTGCCACATTGATCTTCAGCAATTATATATTTCTTTTCAATAAAAATTGCTCTCATCTTCTTTGCAAATACTTGTGTTCCCTCTTTAGTAAAAAGTTCCTTACCTCCCATTTCCCTAGTAATTATGCAATCATTATAGACAATTATTTTGTCATATCCTTTTATAATTTCTGAGCGAAATCTTTCATGAAATAATGACTGTCCATATCTATTGAATGCATATTCTTTTCTTTCCTGCTTCACTTTCTTTGATGCAACTATTATTCCATATTTGATTGATATTGAGTCATATTCAACAGGAACAATTAATCTACCTTTTTCATCATACACACCCTTAGCTCCGTTTTCCGTAGATGTCACGATAAAAAAGCCATCAAAAGATACTATTCCCTTTTTATACTTGATGGGTACAAGCTGAAGTCCGTGCTCACTATATGCTCCGTAGCAATCGCCAACACTCACTTCAAAAAATAGGGTCTCACGATCATGTTCAGCGTATTTCTTCATTCTGGAATCGCTATGTCTGATTTCGATTGTATCATAGACATCACATAAGATTGGTATCCCATTATCTGCCCGATATAATCCAGTCTTTCCTGACTCCTGCCTTGTTATAGCAGCATACTCAGAATAAATAGCAATTCTATCACCATCTTTAAGATTAAAACTTAAATGGTTGATAAAACAGACTGCTTTATCCTGGAAAGAGCTTGCGGCTTTCATGTTTTCCGGAATAAAGCTGAAATTTCTGTCAGCCATTGCTAACATTACCTCACTTTCATATTAGTATTTAACTGTGCTTGAAATCAATATACCTTCTCACCTCACAATATTAATATAAATAAAGACTTTTGCCTATAATAACGTCATTATATATTAAAATACCCAGAAAAGCAATTAATACGCTTTATTACGTTATTTATTGTGTGATTTAATACTATTTATATGATGAAAAGGATGCTCCTGGAATTAGGGGCATCCTTTTTTACATTTTTAATTTATTACTTTATCTTTTGTTTAAATTATTTTATTAAGCATTATTTGCTCTTTTTCTGTTGTATACTGTAATTCCTAATGAAACTACTATCATGAATCCAAGTGCTAATGTTACTATAGCTATATCTGCTGAACCTGTCTTCATAGATATAATTAATATTGTTGAATCCATATCGTCTTCACCTTCAACTAAGTTGTCTGGTGTTGAGTCTATATCTTTGATATCACTTATTCTTCTTGAATTTGTATGTTTGCTTATTTCAGAAATATTTTCTTTTTCACCAACATTTGCTGCACCGTTCCATCTTAAAATAAGTTTTACAACTTTTGTTTCACCCGGTTGCATTAATTCATTCTCTAATAAGTTTGTAGCAACTACATTATCTCCAACTACTGTCCATCCATCATTATCACTTTCATCAAATGTTAATCCTGCTGGAATGTAATCTTTAATTTCTGTTGCATATCCTGCTGATTCTCCATTGTTCTTTACAGTAATTAAGTATTCAACTTTGATATCTGTTACACCTAGTTTAGATTTAGCTATATCAACTTTTGCCATTTTTCTTATATCTTCTGAGTCCATAACTTCTACTTCATCTGTTTTTGTATTTCTAACTTCTACACTATTAATTACTTGTGTAAGCTCTAAGTCGAATGTTTTTACATATAATTTTTCAATGTTTTCAGGAATCTTTTCATCAACATCTCTATCATCAGCAATTATTCCTTGGTCATCAATATGTTTAGATATTACAAATTTATTTGTAATTATTCTATCTTTAGCGATTGGCTCTACAATTCTGAACTCAACTTCGATTGTTCTGCTATCAACAAATACTTTTCCATCTTTAACTTCAAGAGCTTTTAGTAAGTTTGCACCTTCTTCTTTCTCTTTAGCCTTAGATAAGTAATCAGTTACGATTGCTGTAGCTTTCTCAACATCATCTGTTTCGTTTCCATCTTTGTCAACCATTCTCCATCCATATTTCTTGTTAATTTCACTATCTTTAACAAATACAAATCCTTGTTCAATGTAATCTGTTACTTCTTCAGCATATGATCCAACTGAACCTTCATTATATACTGTTAATCCGAATACAACATTGTCTCCTTGTTCAACTTTTGGCATTTCATTCTCTGGTTTGTATTTAAATCCATTGAATACACCATCTTTATACTCATCCATTCTGTCTGGATCAAGTGTTAATTTAGGAGCTCTATCATTTTGTGCTTCTCCATTGATAGATTTTGTATATTTAACTGGAGCTAAGTCGAATTCTTCGATAATTAATTTTTCGTAATCATCATCATCTTCTTGGTTCTCAGCATATTCAGGAAGCTCTTCTTCTAATGGAAGAGTTACTAAATCATATGAATCTCTATCAACTGTTTCTTTTCTGTCTTCAGCTAAGCTGTCTGTTATTTCAGCTATTGTTGTTAATAATTGTTTTAATTTAACATCTTTAGCTGTTCTTAATTTTAATTGTATTGTCTTAGATGTAATTTCTCTTGTTTCCATATTATAAGCTGGTATTAGGTTATCTTCACTAGCTTCTTTAGATAATATCTTAGTTGTTACTGTAGCAGAAGCTTCGTCGTATACCCATCCATATTCTTTGTTGAATTCATCATCAACAAATTCTAATCCAACTGGTAAATGCTCAACAATTTCTTCTGCATATCCATCAATTAAACCTTCATTAAATACTTCAATTGTGTATATAATTTCTTGGTTTGCATATGCTCTTTGAGGTGGTTCTTTAACTTGGTTATAATCAGCTGTTGTAACAAGCTCATTAGCAAAGTCATCTGTAACAACTACTTCTGGTTTTCTAGCTGTAATA
Organism: uncultured Clostridium sp.; assembly: GCA_946545035.1. GTDB lineage: Bacteria > Bacillota > Clostridia > TANB77 > CAG-508 > CAG-492. The sequence continues at coordinate 3,987 of CAMNND010000036.1, forward strand.
TCTGTTGTATTAACTTTTGTTACATATTGTCTTAATGCTAAGTCAAAGAATTCGTTCTTAATCTCAAGACTAATCTTTTGATTTTCTTCACTCTTTTCTGTATGAGTTTCAGAAATTAGATCATGATTTCCTTCTTTCAATTCAATTGTATCTAATACATAATGTGCTTCGTCATATTCTCCTTCTATTGCTGTTGTTACTGTTAATTCTATTACATCATCTAATTTTGTATATGTATCTGGAGCTTTAATCTCCTCGATCTTAATTGTATATGTTTCTGGTAAATCAACTCTAATTGGTCCTATTGTTGTAGTAGATGTTCCTTCAATATCTTGATCAACATCTCCAACATATGGAACTGCTAAGTCTGTAGACTCTAAGTAGTCTTGTGCTAAGTATAATACTTTCTCATCCATTCCTTCTTGTTCAACTGTTACTTTGTATACAGCTCCGTCTAAAGGAAGTCCTGTTAACTTGCTTACTTTATTTAAGTCTAGGTCATACTCACCTGTAATTCTTTCGTTTGTAACTTTTACATATACTGTTTGTGTTTGATCTCCAAATAAACCAGTTTTATCTAATATTGTATATCTTGGTGCTTGTGTTGTTTCCATATCTTTCAATACGTATTTTCCATCTTCAACAACAATCATCATCTTAACAATTATACTTTCTGATTTATCTTTGTAAATCAATCCTTCAACTTCTGGAGTAACCTCAGAAATTTCAAATGTATATGTTCCAGTCTTTTCGATTAATATGTTATCAAATTTTAACATACCATCTACACCACCAACGTTGGCAGTTTTTTGCTCTTTAGTGTTAATTGTATCAAAGTCGTTTTTAGCGTCTTTTCCGCTTAATGTATCTTTTAATACGATCTCACCATTTTCATCTCTAACTGTTACGCTAAACTCAACATCATTCATATTTCTTAATGCGTTTTCGTTTACACTTAACATTTCAGCTTCATATTTTTCAGCTTTATTTTGATATGATTTTAATAATAAGTCTGTTTTTTCTATGTCAAAGTTGTATTTTTCTGGTGTGATTACGTAGATATTAACTGTACATACATTGTCTTCAGAAGTTGTAACTTTTACCTTAACAAAATCATCAACGATTGTATCTTTGAAGTCAATCTCTTTATAATCTGCTCCATTTGTTCTCTTGAATAACTTGTATGATACTGTTGTTTCATCTCCATCTGCAGAGATTGTCTTAACTGTACCATCTCCATGTACTTTTAATGTTAATCCAATGTAGTAATCATCTAGCATATTAACAAATTCATCTTCAACTTTGATATCACCAAATTCATTTAATTGGAATATCTTGTATTCGTATTCATCTGCCCATACTGCACGCTCTTCCATTGAATTAAATCCATTTTCATCTGTTACAAGAACAGTCTTTCCACTGAATTCACTATCGATTTCCATTGGAATATTTCTTAATTTAACTTGCTCAGCACCATAAATTGTTTGGTAAACAGCGATATTATATCTTACTGGGTTAATTACTGATGCGTTCATTGTAGCTAAAATCTTGTTATTTGAAGCTGAGATTGAAACATATCTGTACATTTCTTCTGTTACATCTGGCATAGATGCATCATCTTTTACTATTTCATAATTTCTTCCATCTGTTTCTACTAATTCTATACTTCCATCTGCGTTTACATGTACTTTAATTGCTATTTTGTATCCTTCTAATATATTTACATATTGAGCACCTGATGTTTTTGTTTCTTTAATGTAATATGTATAATAATTTCCAGATTCATTAGCATCAACCCATGTCTCTTCATAACTGATTCTTGCTCTTATTTGTGCTCCGTCAGGAGAATTCTCTAATGCATTTTCAGTAATACCAACTACTGTACCGTTCTTTGAAATTCCATCATCTTTAATTCCGCTGATTCTTTCATTATCATGTTCATATTCTTGTTCAGCAATTATTGGACTTTCAATTTCGAATGTTGTACCAGTTAATGCACTCATTTCTGTATCGTACTTATCAACTTCTACAACAAATCTAACTGGGTCAATAATTGTAACATTTAATCTTGAAACTGAACCTGAATTATCTACATCAACTGAGAAGTAATCAAATACAGAACCTTCTGTTATTCTTTCACCTTTTCCAAGTTCACCTTCGTATAATCCACTTGTAACTGATAACATACCGTTTGCAGCTACAGTTAATTTAATTTCAATGTATTTTCCATCTAAGATGTTTACATATCTATCACTTGGTGCACTATTTTCTTTTACGTAGTATGTATATGTTCCTGCATCAGCTGGTACTTCAAGTTTTTCAACTTCTTGAATCTTGTTAACATCTGTTGCATTTCCATTATATAATACGTTGTTTGTATCTCCAGAAGCTTTGTAAAGTGTTACATTTACTCCGTTTAGGAATTTATTTAATGTATCAAGTGTAATGATATCAATTTCATATCTTACTGGGTTCTTAACATCTACATCTAATGTGTATACTCCGTCGTTGTCATCATCATGTGCTTTTACAGAAATATATCTTAACACATTATCATCTTCAACTTTTCTACCATTTCTATCGTAAACTTCAAAGTAATCATCATTTTTCTCATCTTCGTTATCTAAAATGTCAATTACACCATTTCCATTTACCTTAACTTTTAATTTAATATAACTTCCGTTATCTAAAACATTTACGTATCTGTTTCCAACTGTTGTATTTGAATGATCTTCCTTGATTGTGTATGTATAAATACCTGCATCAATTGGATCTTCTTCAATTTCAACATTATCTGTTGGCTCACCTTCAAATACTGGTGTGCTCTTATCTGATCTAGTTATTGTGAATTTAGTTCCTGGTAAGTAATCGCCATTTGTATCTTTCTTAGATACATCAAAGTGGAATCTTACTGGGTTTGTAATTTCAACACCTATCTTAGCTGTATCAGATATAATTGCACTTAGTGAGTTATTTTCAACATTGATTTTTACATATTTGTATACATCTGCTGATGCTTCATTTCCGTTTGCATCAACTATTACAAATGCATGTTCAGCATTTCTATTATATGCTTTACCTGTTGCATCAACTAGTGTTAATGTTCCTTCTGGAGAAACACGAACTCTAACTACAACTTTATATCCTGCTAGTACATTTACATATTGATTTCCAGCAGCTTTATCTTCTGTAATTTCATATGTGTAGAATTCTGATGATTTATTTGCATCAACCCATGTCTCTTGGTATTTAATTGTACCATTTTCATTTGTTGTACCTGCAACATCACCATCTTGTGTTACATCAATTCCATCTTTAGCTTGTGCAGTTTCTTTGATTTCATCTTCGTATTCTGCATTTTGATTGTTTATAATACTACTATTTACAGTAATATTTGTATTTTCAACACCTTTTCCTTCTCCATCAAGTTTGTTTAATTCAACTGTGAATCTAACAGGGTCGATTATAAGAATCTTAAGTGTTGACATACCATTTTGTGGATTTACAGCTTTTACGTCTATATACTTAAGTGCGCTGTCATTTTCTAATAATTTAATATTATTTGTTGATGTTGGAGTTCCTTCATATACATGAATGTCACCAACTACAAGTGTTCCATCTTCATTAACTGTTACGTCTACACTTGCATATTTTCCTTCTAGAGGATTTACAAAGCTATTGCTCTTTGTTGATGTTTGTGTAAAGTAGTATGTGTATTGTCCAACTTCAATTGGTCTTTCTGTTAATTCTACTCCCTTAACTGGTTCGCCACTATAGATTTGATTTGTTCTTTCTCTATATACTTGGACATCAGTTTGATCTAGGAAGTAAGTATTAATATTTGCATTTTCATCATATGCAGTTGTTGCTGTTGTAACATCAACTTGGTATTTAGCTGGGTTTGTTACTTCAACATTAACAGTATATACATCATTTACTTCTACTGTTGAAACCTTGATATATTTAAGTACATTGTCATAATCATAAACTTCTTGACCGTTTTCAGCAAATACTTTGAAATCGTCGTTTCCTTGATTTACTATATCTACTTGTCCGTCTCCGTCTACTTTTAAAACTAGTTTAATATATCTATTTTCTAATATATTGTCATATTTATCACTTGTAGCGCTTTGCTCTCTTATGAAGTATTCATATGTTCCAGCATCCATTGGGCTTTCTTCAATCTCAACATCTGTAGTTACATTTCCTGAGTATATATCTTTCTTACTTCTTAATACTGAGAATTTAGCTCCATTTAATGCTTTTCCAGTTGAATCTTTCTTAATTAAGTCCATATTGAATCTAACTGGGTTTGTAACTTCTACGTTTACATGTCCAGTGTTATCAATAATAGCTTTTAATGAATTGCTTGTTACAGCGACTTTTACATAATTGTATAAATCATCTGTTACTGTTTTTCCTGCCTCAGTAGCAACTATTGTGTAATTTCTGTTTCCATTCTTTACAGCTTCTAGTGTACCATCAGCATTAACTTTAACATTAACAACGATTTTGTATCCTTCTAATACATTTACATATTGATCACCAGCTGTTTGAGTTTCAGTTATTTCATATTTATATGTGTTTGCATTAACCCATGTTTCTTCATATTTTATAACACCGCTCTCATTTGTTTCGCCAGTGATGTTTCCATTTTCTTCTATTTGTAATCCATTCTTTGATTCTGTTTCGATTTCTGTTCTATGTGCAGCATTTTGTGAATCTACTATACCACTGTTTATAGCAATTCCTGTATCTCCAACTGCATTTCCATCAGAATCTACTTTCTTAACTTCTACTGTGAATCTTACTGGATTTATTACTTTAACAAAGATTGTATCAACACCATCTTTTGTTGTAATAACTGGTCTTTCTACATATGAGTAAACTGAATCATTTGATCCTACAGCAGTACCATCATTATTACATATGTTCCATGATACTATTTGTGGTTTTCCTTCGTCTGTAATCTTAACATTTACAGAAACATATTTGCCTTCTAGAACATTTACATATTTTTCATTTGTTGTTTCATTTTCTTCAATTCTATATTCGTATGAAGAAATTGGTAAATCTTTTTCATTTAATTCAACGCTCTCTGAAACGGCTTTCTTAGACCATAAGATATTTGCATTTGAATTAGCATCAATTCTTGTAATTGTAAATTGGTTTCTTGTTAATGTAGTATCACCTGTATCTTTTAATACAGTATCAACGTTGTAATTAACTGGTATATATTTGAAATATACCTTTAGAACAGTACTTCCATCACCTTTTACAGTTGCTGATGTAATGTTTCCTGCTTCACTATCATATACATAGTTTTTATCTGTTTTTGGTCTAGATATATCTTCGTTCTCTGCTTTACTATCTGTTACTTTAACAGTAAAGTCATTAACTTGTGTTGGTGTACTTAAAGTAACTTGTGATTTATTTAATGCCATTCTATTTACTGTAGCAAATGGTGTATTTGGATATTGTTTGTTATCATTCATATAATAGAACTCAACTTTATATCCTACATCATCTAAATCGAAGTATACTTTTAATAC
>CAMNND010000037.1 GCA_946545035.1 uncultured Clostridium sp.
CAAATTTCATTTATTCCTTCATCGTTGAATTTTTTAATTCCATCAACCAATGTTTGACTACCATCTGCAAGTTTTACGGTACCATCAGATAATGTAGTTATTCCATTAACTAAATCATTTGATCCATTATATAATTTAGTTGCACCAATTGCTAAATCAGCTGTACCATTTTTTAAAACATTTGCTCCATTTTTTATTTTATTAGAAGCAACATTTAGTTGACTACTTGCTCCATATAATTCCGTTGTTCCAGTACTTAATGAATCTAATCCATTAGTAACCTTTTTAGAGCCTGCAGCTAATGTTTCAGTTCCTGCTGTTAGTTGTTGTGTTCCACCATATAATTGCTCTGTTCCATCCTTTAAAGTACTTGCTCCATCTGATAATTGATTTAATCCACCTTTAAGTTCACCCATTCCAGATTCAAGTGTTCCAACACCATCATTAACTTGTGCAGCAACTCCAGAAAGTGTTTTTACTCCACCACTTAAATCATTAGTTCCTTGTTTAGCTCCTGATATATATACTTTTGAAGTTTCAATATTTCCTGAAGCTGATTTTAACTTTTCAATTAGTTCCTCATTGTAGCTAATTTGAGAATTTAAAATATCAATTATAGCCTCATCTGATTCAGATTCAACTAAGCTTCTTAACGTATTATTTTTTTGCTCTAATGAGCTAATTGCTCCTTTTACATCATCAGATGCATCATCAATGTTTCCATCAGCAATATCTATTGCACCTTCCACTTTTTCTAATCCATCTGAAAATTTAGAAATTCCACCTTTTATAGCACTAGTTCCTGTTTTTAAATCACCAATACCATTTGATGCTTCACTAACTCTTTGATTCATGTAACTTACGCCATCTTTTAGATCAGATACACCTTGGTCTAGATTCTTAGCTCCTTTTTCTAAAGCCTTTCCATTTTCATTTAGTGAATTAATTCCATTATCTAAAGTTTTATACTCTGTACTTATAGTACTAGCTCCACTAGCAACAGTTCCCATTGCTTGGTTGAATTTTTCAGATTGATTGTTATACTCACTAATTCCAGAGCTTAATTCTTCAGCTCCACTATTTAGTGTATATGCGCCGTCATTCAATGATTTCATTCCGTTTGCTAAAGTATTACTTCCTGTCTTCAATTCAGATACACCACTGTTTAAAACAATAATTCCATCATTTAATTGAATTGCTCCATTTTCAATTTGAGCACTTGCATCTTGTAATGTGCTTACTTTATTAAATAAATCATTAAAATCTGATAATTTAATGTCAAATTTTCCAAATACTTTTGGAGAAGCATATGTCATAATATTCTTTAATTCAAAATCTTTTGCATCCATTGAAATTTCAATAGTATCACATACATCTATATTATCTTCTAAATTTAAACTTTCTACTAAACCTGGTACAGCAAATCCTGCAGCAATTGTCATTTCTCCGTTATTAATTACCTTACCATGATTTACTTCAATATTAGTGTTCTTTTCATTATCAAGAATTACTCCTGAAACTACTATAAATGGTGTATACATTTTTTCTAATTTTCCATTAATTAATTCTTCTTTTTCATCCTTATTTGTATACTTTAGAATTATAGTAACCCTACCGCTTTTTCCTGCTATATCCTTAGCAGAAATTTCTTTTCCATCTAGTTTATATGTTACAGCACATTCGATTGGAAGATCTTTTTCCATTTCTACTTGATTAATATTATTTTTATTTCCATCATTTTCAACAGTACTTACTATTGTTTTGTATGGCTTACCATTATTATCTAATTTTGAATAAACAGCCTCTTCATTTGTATAAGCAAAAACTGGCATTGTATAGCAAGTGCACACTGATAGAAGAGCTACACTTGCCATTATCTTTTTTATAGAACTTTTATGCATTTTTCTTACCTCCTATTTTTCTTAATCCAACTGTTGTTTTACATACAAGCTTATCGAAAACCATCAAGAAAGCTGGTAGTGCAAATATAACAGAAAACATACTAATAATTGCTCCTCTTCCAAGCAATACACAAATTGAACTTATAATTTCAATCTTTGAAAACAATCCAACTCCAATTGTTGCGCCAAAGAAACACATACCACTTGTTATAATTGAACCTATTGAAGTTCCAAGTGCATAATCAATTGCTTCTTTTTTCTCTACTCCATTTTTACGTTTTGAAATATATTTTGATGTAATTAAAATTGCATAATCTATAGTTGCACCAAGTTGTATTGTTCCAATTACAATCGAAGCAATAAATGGTAATGTAGTATTTGTATAATATGGAATTCCCATATTAATAAATATTGCAAATTCAATTACGAGCATTAATATAAATGGAAGTGTTCCAGATTTTAATATAATAAGCATAATTATAAATATGATTACGATTGATATTGTATTTACACTATTAAAATCATGATCTGCAATTTCAACTAAGTCATTCATAAGAGGGCCTTCTCCTGCCAAGATTGCATGCTCATCATATTTCTTTATAATTGAATTTACTGTTTTTATTTGATCGTTAAGTTCATCTGTTGCCATTTCATAATTAGAGCTTACAAGTACTAATTTATATTTTTCCGTTTCTATTTTATTAAGAATATTTTCTGGTATCATTGATTTAGGAATTCCTAAGTCTGAAATTTTTGCTGTGCTTAATACCCATTGGATTCCGTCTAAATTATTAATCTCATCTGTCATTGCTTTTAAATCTTCATTAGAAAGATCCGCATCAACTAATACCATCTCCACAGAAACCATATCAAACTTTTCTTTTAAATCTTTATTTGCATCAACGCTCTCAAGTGATGCTGGTAATTTTGAATCTAAGTTATAATATATTTCTGTTCTTTGATATCCATAAAAAGCAACTGGTAATATAAGTAAAAATACAACTATTATTGCTTTATAGTGCTTCATAACAAAATTCTTTAAATGTTTAAATTCAGGTAATATACTTTTGTGCTTTGTTTTCTCAATTGCTCCATTGAAGCATAGAATCATTGCTGGAAGTACTGTTACAACACAAATTACTCCAAATAAAACACCTTTTGCCATAACAATACCAATATCTGCTCCAAGCTTTAAGTTCATTCCACATAATGCTAGAAAACCTGCTATTGTTGTAATTGAGCTTCCAAATACAGAGCCAATTGTTTTTGATATTGCAGATGCCATTGCATCTTCATTGCTCTTTCCGCTATTCTTTTCTTGCATATAGCTGTGATATAAGAATATAGCAAAGTCCGTTGTTACCCCCAGTTGTAGAACGGATGAAATTGCTTTTGTTATATAAGATATCTGTCCTAAGAATATGTTCGTTCCCATGTTAAATAAAATAGCAACACCTATATTTAATAGAAGAAATATTGGAGCTATATATGAATCCAACGTTAGCTCTAAAACTATCAAGCATAGGATTACGGCAATAACCACGTAGATAACAAACTCTTGATTAAATATATTTTTTGTATCAAGTATGATTGCAGCCATACCACTTATTTTACTTCTTTCATCGGTGATACTCCTTATCTTTTCAATAGTATCCATTGTATTATCTGCGGACATACCTTCTTTAAAAGTTACCATTATCATAGTTGTATTTTTCTCATATACCCTATCACGTATATTATCTGGTAACATCTCATTTGGAATTTTTTCTCCAAGAACATCAGCCACACTTCCAACCATTGAAACAGAATCCATAGCTCTTATCTCATCTTCTAATTTTAGAATATCTTTTTGCGGCATATCATCAACTAATATTATTGAATATGCTCCCATCTGAAAATCATCTGTTAGAATATTTTCACCTTGAATTGTTTCAATATCATCTGGTAAATACACCAGAATATCGTAATTAATTCTAGTTTTCGCCATACCAATTGCAGCTGGAATTGCAAGTAGTATTGTTAATATCAGAATAAGTTTTCTAAATTTGCAAATAAACTTTCCAAACTTTAACATTGTATATACATTCTCCTTTCATTTATGACCATTGGTCATTTTTAACTAGTAAAAATTATATCACCGAACTGACCAACAGTCAATAGATATTATAAAAATATTGACTACTGGTCAATATTATGTCATAATATAATTATTAATTAATGAGACTAGGGGGCTTTTTTATGAAGGAAGAATCAAATGATAAGCAATCAAGATTATTGGATAATGCCTTTAAATTATTTACACAAAAAGGAGTAAAAGATACATCAATTCAAGAAATAGTTGATGGTGCAGATGTTGCCAAAGGTACTTTTTATTTATATTTTAAAGACAAATATGAAATTAGGGATGTACTTATTGCTCAGAAATCAAAAAAACTTTTTAATAATGCTCTAAAAGCTTTGAAAAAAACAGAAACAAAAGGATTATCAAATGAAGTAATTTTTATAATTAATCATGTTATAGATGCCCTTGCTAAAAACACGCTTCTTTTAAAGTTTATTTCTAAGAATCTGTCTTGGGGTGTGTATAATGAGACCGTAAATAAAATATATGAAAATGAAGCCAATGAAGAAAATGGAGTTAGAAGCTTATTTTTAAAAGGAATTAAAGATAATAATATCCAACTAAAAAATCCTGATGTAACTCTATTTATGATAATTGAACTTGTAAGCTCTACATGTTTTAACTCAATTCTTTATAATAATCCATTACCGATTGATGAGTTTAAACCTTATCTGTTCTCTACAATTGAAAAATTAATTCAAAATAATGCTTAATAATCGTTCAACTGTATTGATTTTTTGCATAATATATAGTATATTAGTAATATTCGCAAATTCGCTTTTTTGTAACTAGAAAGGAGTGAAATGACCGTGTCAGATCGTAAAACTACCGGACACAAAATTATCCAGTGTCCGTACTGTGGATATAGAATCGATCTTGCAGTCACTAAACCACAAACCAACTTGGCTGGAGATCGTTTTGTCTCCTGTCCTAATCCTGAAACATTTTCTTCATACAGCTTTACTAATAAGCCCAAATGTGGACAGTTTATCAAGCTCGATGACGATGACAATGTAGTTGAAGGATGACAAATTCTTGAGACCAGATGCTATCTGCATCTGGCCTCACTTGCTCTTAATCTTTATTAATAATATCAATTATTTTTAATTTCAATCTAATATCTTTTGAATTTTTTATTTTTATGGCCGATATATATATAATTCCAATTAATATTCCCACATTATGAAATTTTAATATTAAGAAACTGCATAATATAAGTAATATTATGAAAAAAATATTTGATATGTTTAATATTATTTCATAAGCTCTTTTTTCACCTAAAAAAATATGTAAAATACTTTTTATTATGCGTCCGCCATCCAGTGGATATATGCATATCAAGTTAAATATAGTAATAAAAATATTTATATAAACAATACAAGAATTTAGTCTAAAAAAAAGAGCAATTATTCCAACTAATATGTTGAACAATGGCCCCGCAATATATATAATAACTTTCTTTAATTCTACTAAATTACCTTTTAAAATTTTTTTATTATAATCCTCTAATTTATATTTAAAAGATATAGCACATCCAATTTGATTAATCTCCATTGTTATTGGCATAGAGCCTAACAGCATTGCAACTGTTAGATGTGTTAATTCATGAAATATAATAAATAACATTAATAGCAAATATATATCAAGTTGTTTTGTTATATAAAAAATTACTAAAAATAGTAATATTTTTATATCGATTCTTATACTCATATCATAAAATGTCCTCTTTAATTATTCAAACTTCATTATTAGCTCTGGATCTATTGATCTTTCACCTCTTCGTATTTCAAAATGTAAATGTGGACCTGTTGCTCTTCCTGTTGAGCCAACTTCAGCAATTTTTTGTCCTTGTTTTATTTCATCTCCTTCGTTTACTATAAGCTTACTACAGTGTGCATATATAAAAATAATATCATGATTTTGTATCATAATATGCTTTCCAAAATCACCTGAAGACGAAACTTGAACCACCTTTCCATCACAGGCAGACTTAATTTCTGTTCCAGACGCAGCGCCAATGTCTAACCCTTTGTGATTAGCAGATACAATTTCACTCGATTCTCTCTCACCAAATCTTGAAGTTATAACACCATTTACTGGTTTTATTAAACTTATATTTTCTTTTATATATTTAATATCTTCGTCATCAAAATTTTTAATTTCTTCAATTATAGTTTCTTGTTCATTATTTTCTTCTATAAGCTCTCCGCCAATTCCAAGGTTTTCTTCAAAATTTTCTGATGTATTTTCATTTAAATCATCTATTTTGTTCTCACTTTTTTCTTCTTCAATCACCATATTTTCATTCGTAGTATTATTAAAGGTATTATTTTTATTAAAAAAATTATTATATATCCCCATAAAATCTACATCATAACTTAATACTGCTTTTGTTTTTTCTATCCATTTATTATTTTTTCCCTCTGGCATATTTTTTATATAGTAAAATCCACAGTATATTAAAAGACATATAAATATCTGTACCAAAAAAGAATTTGTTTTAGATTTAGATTTTTCAATCTTTATTCTATTATAATCTAAATCTATTTTTTTATTTTGTCGTCTCTCAGCAACTTCTTCAGCTCTTCTAATACGTTCCTCAACACTCATTATTTTATCCATATTAACAGCTCTTTCTTATCTAAAGTAAATCTCTATTAATATATATTCTGATTTTATAAAATAATGCTAATTATTAATGCTAAACCTAAAATAAGATTTGATATTTTTAATCTTTTTAACTTCTTTTTATTCTTACTATTTTTATCTACTTCATTTTTATCTATATAATTTGAGATAATAAACTCAGCTTCTTTTATTACCATTTCTTCATTGTTCAATTTCTTATAATTTGTATTTTTAAATTTACTAGAACATTCATATTTTTTTGCTTTTTTATTTTCTTTCAAAATTAAAATTGCCTCATCGATTGTATTTGACGGAAACTCCTTAATTCTAATAATATTTTTATCCATACCCATATACCTCCAAAACATATATAGATATTTTTTCCAATTTAAAATTATTTATTCATTATTAAGCTAATTCCTTCGAAAGTTTTTTTAGATAATTTTAATATTTTAGATAAAGGAATATTTTGTAATACATTAAAATTTAAATTTGGATTGTTGTAGTCTTTTCCAACCACTACCTTTACCCCTAAATCTCCAACCTTATCCACATTTTTTCCAAGACTATCTCCAAAATTAATTCCATCATCAACAAATATTTTTCCAATATTTTCACTTGATGATAAAGCCGCATCTATAGCAACAATATATGGGTTCTCATATTTAGTATTTATTTTATCCAAAGTACTTATAATATTTTCGTATGTTACATTATTAAATAAATCTCCGTAGACAACTTCACTTCCAAATTTATCAATTAAAAGTGATCCGATTATTGGTCCTAGACTGTCTCCAATTACCCTATCTGTACCAATGCAGAAAAAAATCACTTTGCTATCCACATCTAATCCACCTTTAATCCACTTTATATAATGTTTAAAATCTTCTTCTTCCAAATGAAGTCCTCCTTACATTTTAGAATATGTTTGAAAAAAGAAAACTATTCAATAAGAGCAAAAAAATCCCACTACTTAATTGTAGTGGGAAATATTATTATCCTTTAATTTGTTTTGCAACTTCTTCAGCAAAGTTTTCTTCAACTTTTTCGATTCCTTCACCTTTTTCTAATCTTGCAAATCTATTAATTTCAGCACCTTTTTCTTTTAATAATTGAGATACTTTCTTGTCTGGATCTTTAACGAATTCTTGGTCTACTAAGCAGATTTCTCCGTAGAATTTTCCAATTCTTCCTTGAACCATTTTTTCAGCTATTTCAGCTGGTTTACCTTCGTTCATAGCTTGAGCTTTTAGGATTTCCATTTCTTTTTCTACTCTTTCAGCTGGAACTGATTCTCTGTTTAAGTATTCTGGTTTAGCTGCAGCTATTTGCATACAAATATCTTTAGCTAGTTCTTCAGAAGCATTGTTCATATCAACTAAAACAGCAATTTTTCCATCTCCGTGGATATATTTAGCAACTGTTCCGTTTGTTTCGAATCTTTCAAATCTTCTGATTGACATGTTCTCTCCGATTGTAGCGATTTTGTTTGTTAATACTTCTTGAACTGTTTTTGTAGAATCAGAAATTGATGTTTGAGCTAATAATGCTTCAACATCAGCTGGGTTGTTTAATGCAACTTGTTTAGCAACGTCAGCTACAAATGCTTTGAACTCTGCATTTGAAGCAACGAAGTCTGTTTCAGCGTTAACTTCAACAACGGCTCCAACCTTTCCGTCTTCTGTTATATATGCATCTACTAATCCTTCTGCAGCAACTCTGTCAGATTTTTTAGCAGCTTTAGCTATTCCTCTTTCACGTAATAATTCGATGGCTTTTTCCATATCTCCATCAGCTTCTGTTAAAACTTTTTTGCAGTCCATCATTCCTGCACCTGTTTTTTCTCTTAAATCTTTTACTTGGCTTGCTGTTATCATACCAATTCTCCTTTCTTAATAAAAAATAGCTCCCACAATTATTTTAAAATAATGTAGGAGCAAATATATATCCGCCCTAGATTAATTTAGGACTTTTATTTACTTAAATTATTCAGCAGATTCTTCTGAAGCTACAACTTCTTCCATAGATGTTGGCTCTTCTGCCTCAGCTTCGAATGTTTCTTCAGCTGATGTAGAAACATCTTCTGCTTCACCTTGTCTACCTTCAATGATTGCATTAGCCATTGTGTCAGCTATTAATTTAACTGCTCTTATAGCATCATCATTTCCTGGTATAGCATAATCAACATCTTCTGGGTTACAGTTTGTATCAACTAAACCAACAACTGGGATGTTTAATTTTCTAGCTTCTAATATAGCTATTCTTTCTTTCTTTGGATCTACTACGAATAATACTCCAGGAACTTCAGTCATATCTTTAATTCCTCCAAGGTTCTTCTCTAGTTTTTCCATTTCTTTCTTTAATAGAATAACTTCTTTTTTAGGTAATACTTCGAAAGTACCATCTTCTTGCATTTTTTCTAATTCGTTAAGTCTTTCAACTCTTGTTCTGATTGTTCCGAAGTTTGTTAACATACCACCTAACCATCTTTGGTTAACGTAGTACATTCCGCTCTTTTCAGCAGCTTCTTTCATACATTCTTGAGCTTGTTTCTTTGTTCCAACAAATAAGAATGTTTTTCCTTCTTCTGCTTGAGCTCTCATGAACTCGTATGCTTCATCTAATTTTTTTGAAGTCTTTTGTAAATCGATAATATGGATTCCGTTTCTAGCTTGGAA
>CAMNND010000038.1 GCA_946545035.1 uncultured Clostridium sp.
AAATAAGCACCTCCTAGAAAACTAGTATGTGCTTATTTTTTATTTATATACTATGGACCATCATCCTGCTCTTCGTCTTCTTCTTGCTCTTCATCTTGGTTATTATCTGTATTGATGTTATTATCTTGATTGTTATTTGTATTGTTGTTATTATCCTGATTATTATTTTCATAATTATTGTTATTATTTTTATTTGTATTTGGAACATCCGTAATTTCAACATCATCATTATTCTTCTTTTTATTTGATGATTCTGTTTCATTTTTAGTTGATGTATCTGAAGTATTAGTTGTATTCGTTGTTTTATTTTCACTTTTCGTTGTATTTGTATCATTATTTGTGCTTGTTGTATTTGTGCTCCTCTTTTGAGTATTTGAATTTGATTTACTTCCTCCTGTACATGATGTACATTGCTCTGGAACAGTTCCAGGTAAAAAGTATTCTGTATATGTGTCTGAACAGTTACTTGTTGCTGTCTTTCCAGTTTTAGCACATATTGTTGCTTTGTTTACTTTTGTATTTTGTGGGAACTGTGTTTTTTGAAGATTGCTATGAATGCTTTTCATAACACTTGACCACAATTGAACAGCTGGGCTTTTTCCCTTATACTCTATTGTTTCTCCAATATCATATCCATACCAAGTTACAGCCGTATAATATGTTGTAAAGCCACATAACCATTTATCATAATTATTATTAGTTGTTCCTGTCTTAGCAGCAACATCCATTCCATCTATTTTACATGCTTTAGCAGTACCATCGTCTCCTTCAACAGGCTGCTTTAATAATTGTTTTAAAATATATGCAACTTCTTGTGAACATACTTTTTTCTTTTTTTGTTTTGATTTAAGTACTACTTTTCCTTTGTTATTTTCTATTTTAGTATAGAATGTTGGCTCTATATAGACACCATCATTAGCTATTGTTGCATATGCACCTGCCATTTCAAGCGGTGTTATTCCCTTCTTAAGACCACCAAGTGCGAGCATTAATGATTCATCTTCATCTTGCAAAGAAGTTATTCCCATTTTCTTTAAATATTTAATAGACTTCTTTGGAGTAATTTGCTCCATCATTTTAACAAATGGAATATTTTGTGATGATTCAACAGCCCTTCTGACTGTTATATTTCCAATATAGTCATCATTATCCGTTGGTGAATAACCATCTTGAGATCCATCATTAAATGTTGTTGGTTCATCCACGTACATAGTAGCAGCTGTAAATGTTTTTTCAGCTATACCTGGAAGAAGAACTGCTAGTGGCTTAGAAGCTGATCCTGTTTGTCTATATGCCTGAGTTGCTCTATTAAATCCTCTTGAAGTTGTTTTCTTTCCGAGTCCTCCAACTACACCTAGAACATGTCCATTAGTATGATCAATTACAACCATTGCCGCTTGTGATTTATTTCCAGATGACGATGTTAGTGAATATTTTTCTTTTTCAAATTCTTCTTCCAATTTTTCTTGAATTTCAGAATTTTCTGTACTATATATCTTTAAACCTGCCATATATACATAGTTCTTAGCAAATCTAGAATCTATATGTTTTTTCTTAGATATATCTTCTATTACCTCAGATATTACAGCATCCGAATAATATGAATATACCCCATCTGATTCCGTCTCTATTGTTCCATTATCAAAATGTAATCCTTCATCTACTTCTTGCACTGCTTTATTATAGTCATCTTGGCTTATATGATTTAAAGATAACATTTTCTTTAAAACAATTTTTGTTCTTTTCTTAATAAGCTCTGAATTATCTTTACCACTGAACGGATTGTAAGAATTAGGCGAATTGTTAATTCCTGCCATAAAAGCACATTCTGCCAGATCAAGCTCTGATACATCCTTATTAAAATAATATTTTGCTCCTGCTGAAACACCATAAGTATTTGGTCCAACATAAATAATGTTGAAATATGCCTGTAGAATTTCATCTTTTGAACAGAAAGCCTCAAGCTCTCTTGCTCTATACCATTCAGCTACTTTTCTGTTAATCTTTGTATCATCATTTCCAGTTAAATTTTTAACCAGCTGCTGGGTAATTGTACTTCCACCAAATGATGACTTTCCAAAGTGAGTCACATAATTTGTAATTGCTCCCGCAGTCCTTTTTATATCAACACCTTTATGTGAATAAAATCTTTCATCTTCGATATCAACATAAGCATGTTTCATATTTTCTGGAATTTGAGATAAACTCACATTTTGATTCTTACGCTCAGCACCAATTGTTTCAATTATTGCTCCATTTTCATCTACAATTATGGAGCTTTCATTTTTCATCATAGGTATAATTAGATTACTCCATTTAAAATATGAATATGTAATATATATGCATAGTATTACATATAGAATCATTATTATTTTATTACGTCTTCTATTGCGTCGCTTCATTTTATCGTTCATTATTTTTTTAGAAGTTTTACCTTTAGCAGGCTTTCTATTGCATCTTGATGGCCTCTCTTGTATACGTTCAGCTCTACTTCTTGAACGTAATTCTTCCAATGTTTCTCTTTCGTATTGTGATTTTTGAGGACCTCTTACATTATTTGAACGTTTATTCATCGCAACTTTTCTATTATTCTTTTTACTTCTCAATAAATACACCTCTATATAATCTTCGCCATAATTTTATCATTATGGTATATATTTTGCAAATTACTTCTAAACATTAGACTCTGTAGATTAGAAAAAAGATCTTAAGAATCTTTTTTCTTAAAATCTTTTAGCTATTATTCTCTATATTTATATTTTTACTAGTTTTTTTACGTATTCTTTGTATTGCATTATCCACAGATTTTACTGGTGAATCTAATTTTTCTGCTATTGTTGTATACGAATGTCCTTTTACAAGTTCATTTAACACTTGTCTTTCAAATGGGCTTAACGATTTCTCAATAATACTTTCTACGCTCTCATAATACTCTTTCTTAGTTATTGTATCTAATGGATCTTCAATCACATTTGCATCAAATACTTCATATATTGATGTATCATCATCTGCATCATCATATGCATTCATATTTAGTGATAAATACGAGTTAAGTGGCATATGTTTTTGTCTATTAGATGATTTAATTGCTGTAATCAACTGCCTTTCAACACATAGATTTGCAAATGACTTGAAAGAATTTTGTTTTTCAGCATCGAAATTCTTAATAGCTTTATACAAACCTATTAGACCTTCTTGTATTATATCTTCCTTTTCTGCACCAACTATAAAATATCTACTAACTTTCATGTTAACAATATCTTTATATTTGTTAAGTAGATATTCCAGTGCCTCATTATCTCCTGCATTTACTTTTTTTATTAAATCTTCATCACTATCATTTGTGTAACTAATAAGATTAGCATTTGTGTTATCATACATCATAAGTTTTTTATTCCTCCTGAAGATTCCTCGTTTGCTTCATTTGAACTTATTATAATCATCTAATTAATTTAATGTCAATAATTTTAATTGAATTTTTCTTTGTTTTTTCAGTATTTTCAGGTATTCTACAGTATGCTACTTTTTCTGTAAACAAAAAGAAGCACTATGTGCTTCTTTCATTTTAGAATATATACCAATTATCTCCAGTTTTGTATACATAGAAGTCTTGAGAATCTGTTTTCTTTGATGTCTTTTGCTCTTCATTTTCACCTTCTGCATTTTCTCCTTCAGAATTTTCCTCTGAAGAATTTTGAACACCATCGCCTGAAATTGAAAGCTCTACTGTTATTATATATGCATCATCAATTTTTATATCTCCCGCTTCTGGGTAATACTCTTTTATTTGTGCAGCAAGAACTCCCAAATCTTTTTCATCTTCAATTCTAGTAGCATCTCCTAAAGAATACTCCATTGTTATGTTTGAACCATATGTTGCCTCATATCTTGCATAGATTGAATCTAAATCTGTCTGAGTCATTTTACGCATATACTCTGGATATGCACTTAATACAAGATCAATATTTCTTGTTTTTATTCCCTCCATATAATTTCTTAATGGTGCTTCATAAACTTCTTTACTTACTTCTTCTTTACCATTATTATTGTCTTTTCCTTTATTTCCACAACCAGAAAAAGCAAAAATACTAGTAATTATCATAAAAAATATTGCTAATGTTTTTAATATTCTTTTTATCATATTAACTCTCCTTTTTTATAGTGTATGCGATGGATCAACATCCACTTCCAAATTTTTCTTTAGATTTTCTTTAGGCTCTTTTATCTTGTCTTTTTGTTTACTTTTCTCTTCAGATTCCTCTTTTTCTAATTTTTCCAACTTATCAATTAAGGATTGAAGATTTGTAATATCTTTACCAATACGTTCATAATCTGAACTTGCTGTAGATTCCTTTAAGTCCTTATTAGCCTTTATTATAGATTTGATTAAGTCTTCTTTATTTTCGTAGTTCTCAATATCTATATCATAACCTTGTGATATTAAATTTGCTAATGCCTGCTCTATGTTATCACCAATTGCTATCTTATTACCAGAAGCAACTATTACTTTCTTTAGCTCTGGTAATGAATTACTTTCATTTAAGTATTCCTGATAAATTGCTTCAATATAAATCATCTTTTCATTTATTGGTACAAGCATAATGCTTTTTGTTATCTTTGTACCTGATACATCTAAGTTTTCTATTTCCTTATATATTGTTTCATTTTGATTTATTTGTGTATCTAATTGCATTGGTCCGATCAATGAATTATCCGCATCATATCTATATACATGTAGCTTCATTTTTCCGTTTTCATATTCTCCAGTTACATATGCAATCATACTTTGTTTGCCATACATTGTATATGGAAGCATTAATGCTAAATTACTTTTCTCATTATCCTTTGCTTTTATAACTGTATAATATGGATTTACCTGTATTGCTTCAGATGATGTTGATGCATTTAATCCTTCTCCATATTTAGCTATATCCCAAATATCGTTAGCCCTATATATTACATCTGGCTCTGTATTATGATACATCTTTAATATCTCAGCTTGAATATTATACAAGTATTCTGAGTATACAAAATGCTCACTTATTTCCTTTGGTATTTCTTCATCTAATCCCATAAATACATCTGGGAATGCTTTTTGATATGCCATTACTATTAAATCAGTTCTATCTGTTATATAAAACCTTATATCGCCATCATATGCATCTACTAATACTTTAACAGAATTTTTGATGTAGTTAATCTCCTGACCGTCCATATTTGTTTTTTGTGAATATGGATAATACTTCGAGGTTGTATATGCATCTACTACCCATACAAGTTTTCCTTCATCTGTTACAACTAAATATGGATTTTTATCATATGTTAAATAGGGCATAACTTTTTTTGCTCTTTCGATAACATTTCTATTTGTTAGTATCTTACTGTCACCTTTTAAATTAGATGTGAAAGCTAAGTTAAAATCACCTTTTGATAATGCTAAGACCATTTTATCTAACCAGTTAAGCTCAAGTCCTGCTTGTCCATCATATGAGTTTGTCGCGCTCTTTCCACCATCTAATGGATAATCAAATTCATTCTTATTTTTACTATTAGTAACTATTGTTTTATTTGTTTCTAAACCAAAGTAGATTCTTGGTGATGATATTTTTATTGCATTTGAATCATCTGTTGAAAAATCTTTTTGTATGTTTATCAAATCACCATTTGCATCTGTTGTTGATGCTGATGTGACAACAACACCATATCCATGCGTATTTTCGTATGTTGAATTTGTGTACGAATTATCTGCTGATGTAATTTCTCTTGGACTTATATATACTAATCTGTCTTTACCATTTATATTATATAAACCAACCTTCGATGAAGAATATTTATATAATCCCTTAATAGTCTGAGTACTATTTAAATAACTTAATACCTGTTCCTTATTTGCTGGATTAATATTTTTTGAAACTATCTCATATTGTGTAAGTTCATCATTTGTTACTGTTCCATAATCTCCAACAACATAATCATCTGTATCAATACCATATGCATCTCTTGTATATTCAATATTGTATGATATATATTGTTTTTCTTTTTCATACTCATTTGAGTTAACAAATATTTTATCATATCCAATTAATACTAATATCAGTGCAACTAAATATATTGGTACCGATACTATCCACATAAATAATCTTTTATGTTTTTCTTTATAATATGCTGATATAGCAATACATGCTGCTAAAACCATTATGATAGATAGTATTCTATATCCCCATACTTTTATTGTTATATCAGTAATACCAGCTCCTATAAGTGAATACGTATTACCAGCTTCACCAACAGTTATAAATGTCTGCGAAGATAAGTTTTCTGCATTTATGAAAGTAAATGCTGCAATTAATATAATTATTATTCTTGCATTATTTAGTAATTGTTTTTTTATTATAGAATTCTTAAGAGTTTCTGATTCAACACCTGCAGTAAACTGAGTGTTAATTAGGAATATATAATATATAGCAGCATATAATGTTACTATTACAAAAGTAACAATCATATATATTATAATTGCTTTTAAAAATGGTTGCGTAAATAAATAATAACCTATATCATGCCCATATATTTGATCTGTTTTACCAAAGAAAGTGCTATTAAAGAATAATATTACTTTTTGTAAAAATATCTTTGATGTGATAATACTTGCTATTACAGCTGTTATGAATGAAATGGATTTATTCGGAAATTTAGGCATTTCTTTCTTTTCTTCTTGAAAGAAAATTTTTAATCCATTTTTTATTCTTTTATTTGTTGTATACATTAATATATATACCCATAAAAATGATACAGCTATAGTAAGTACTTTATATTTAACATTTGCTTGATAGGCGCTTACATACTTATCACCTATTTCAAGAACCTCAAGATAATTTCCTCTATACATAATAAACGCAATTATCACGCAAATAATAGTAAAGATAGAAACAATCACTCTTCTCTTTGTTCTCTTATCTTTCTTTGTTTTTACTTTATTTTTCGAAGTTTCTTTTATTTCTTCCTTCACTTCACTGCTCTCTTTATTTGGCTCATCTATGGTTGTCTTAAAATCTTCTTTTTTTAATTCAATCTCTTTTTTATCCAAATTACTCACCTTCTATTTGTTATATAATACTATTTACAAAATCTGCTGAGTTAAATTTTTGCATGTCATCGATTTGCTCGCCTACCCCCACAAATTTTATTGGCATACTATTTTCAGATACAATTCCAAGTACTGCACCACCTTTTGATGTTCCATCTAACTTAGTTAAAATTAGTCCATTTATATTAACAGCCTCTTTAAATGCTTTAACTTGAAGAATTGCATTTTGTCCTGTTGTTGCATCTAATACCATCAATGTTTCTTTTGATGCATCCGGTAATTCCTTGTCAATTACTTTGTTTATTTTAATTAATTCATCCATTAAATATTTCTTATTATGAAGTCTTCCTGCTGTATCAACAATCACAACATCTGCATTTTCTTCTTTAGCTACCTTTATTGATTCAAAAACTACTGAAGCAGGATCTGTGTTCTCTTTTCCTTTTATTAATTTGCAGTTAGCTCTATTTGCCCATACTTCAATTTGTTCAACTGCTGCTGCTCTAAAAGTGTCTGCTGCAGCAATAACAACCTTCTTTCCTTCTTTTTGTAAACTGTTTGCAATCTTACCAATTGATGTTGTTTTCCCAACACCATTTACGCCAACAATTAGCATTACTGATGGTTTTGTATCTAGCTTTAAATCTGAGTCTACAGAATCCAATATTTCTTGCATTTGATCACGTAATGCTTGCTTAACATCTTCAACTTCTTCTATTTTTTCACTTTTTATTTTATCTCTTAGATTGTCTATAATCTTCATAGATGTTTCCATTCCAACATCAGACATAATTAGTGCTTCTTCAAGCTCTTCTAATAAGTCTTCATCCACTTTTCTAAAATTTTTAAATACATTATTTACTTTTTCATTGAATGATTCTTTTGTCTTAGAAAGACCTTGTTTAAGTTTATCAAAAAATCCCATTTTGCTCTCCTTATTTTCGTGTAATTTCAACACATTTAGTATAACCTAATATTGCGTTTTTTTCAACAAATAAGCAAAAAAAATAAGGCAATACCTTCTAATAGGTATTACCTTAAAAATATGACTTATCTATCTTTTTTTATAAAATAATATGTGTCTCCTGTAGTATAGTTAAATGCCTGTGCATTATTTTCATCTATGTATATGAATAATAATTTCATATCAAATTGGCTTGTTAATGTGTCTGTTTTATCAATCCCTCCACTAATTAAATATGTTGGATGTAAATGCATAGAATATACATTATCCTCTGTTACTTTCCCATTAGAATTTCTTAATAAAACATCTATTCTATCTTGTGTTATTCCTAAATCATCTAGTGCATCTTGTCCGTGATATACTTTCATTGTTCCTTTGTAATAGTTATCATTTAAATCGTCTGCGCTCTTATACCAATAATATGTATCATCATCTTCAAATACATAATATGAGCCACCTTCTGATGAACTTTGCCATCCTCCACGTATTTCTGCAAATTCAACATTCTTTTTGTCTTTTTCTTCTTCTTTTTTTAGTCCACATCCAGCAAGACATACTGTAAGAGTAATCATTGCAACTATAAAATACAAACTCTTTACTATAAATTTTTTCATATTTTTCCCTCCATTTTTCTTAGGTTTTATATCACTTTTATTATATCATTAAATAAATTATTTACAATATAAAATTATATGAGCTAATTGATTTTACAAATTATGTAAATTTTGATATAATGAAATATGGAAAACACGCATATACTCCGTTTTCAACAAGTAAAATCATCTAGAAAAAAGTATTACTTTAGGAGGTACTCCATGAAAAGATTCGCAACTTTGTTAATTGCATCCAGTTTATTTGTATGCACGCTTTCTGGCTGTAGGGAAACATATTCGTATGAGGAAACCCAGCTTGAAGCGACTGTTACGGAATGTACAGAAGGAAATTTCCATCCTGATGCAGCGTATATGGCAACAGCAAATGCCTACCTTGCGCAGCAGAACTACGGCCTGTATAGCACTTATTTGGCTCTTGCCAACAACAACGGAAAATATGACTATAATATAACCGTTACCTTGAATAATGAGAGCTATACTGTCGTTCGGGATGAAAAAGTCGATGTAGGAACAACCATCACCATTACAAAGGTTGATACCTATGGCGAAAA
>CAMNND010000039.1 GCA_946545035.1 uncultured Clostridium sp.
TGGTAATATAATCTTACGGGCTGAAACATGCTCACATCAAAAGACCCTAAATCGGGCACCCTCGACTGATGTCAGTTGAGGACGGAGGTACACCATGGACAAGCAGGATATGATGAAGGCAGCGGCTTCTTACGTGGAGGCTCTGAAGGATCCGAACCGGGCTGTAAACGTTGTTGATGACGTTCAGCTCCCTGAGATCTTCACCCCCGTTGTTGCGGACGCCGAGAAGGCGGCACGTGCAGCTCACGAGGAGTGGCTCAAGGATGCGGCACAGCGCGGTGTCACCCGCGAGAGCAACCCGAACTTCGTGCCCTACGATGAGCTCAGCGAGGAGACCAAGAACGCGAACGTCGCAGTTGCGCTGCGTACGTACAAGATCTTCGTCTACCTCGGCGTCAAGTTCGTGAAGAACAAGACCGAGCCCAACGTGGCGAAGCTCGAGGATGTCATCTTCAGCGCAACCGAGATCATCCACGACGGGTGGTCCAAGGATAAGCTCGCAGCGGGCTGGTCCTTCGCGCCGGAGCGTGACAACGAGAGCAAGAAGCACACGGATCTGCTGGACCTGGAGACGCTGGTGTCAATCTGGCCGGGTAAGGACGAGTGGGACCGCAACGCTGTTCGCGGCGCACTCGATAGCCTGGCAAACGACTACGGCATCTACCCGGTCATCGAGTAATCCGGACATGGCAAAACCCTAAAATCCTAGCAATGAGGTTTCATTAGCCAACTCGTTAGGTGGCCCCCTTCGATTCATTTCGGAGGGGGTCTTCATTTTTTATATGAATAAAATTGTAGATAAATAATTAAAAATATGATATAAGGTAAGAGCAATATTTTATGGAGGATAAATTATATGAGTTTATTATTTGTTGAATATCCAAAGTGCTCTACTTGTCAAAAGGCAAAAAAGTGGCTTGAGGATAATAAAGTATCTTTTGAGGATAGACATATCGTTGAAAATAATCCAAGTGAAAATGAATTAAAAGACTGGATTAAGAGAAGTAATTTAGATATAAAGAAATGGTTTAATACAACTGGAATGAAATATAGAGAGCTTAATCTTAAAGATAAATTAGAATCAATGCCTGATGATGAAAAGATAAAGATTTTAGCATCTGACGGAATGCTTGTTAAAAGACCAGTTATTGTAACAGAGAATTGGGCTTGTCCAGGATTTAAAGAAAAAGAATGGGATGAAAATTTAAAATAGGAGAAACAATGGATAAAATAAGGGTATTATTTGTATGCTATGGAAATATATGCAGATCTCCAATGGCTGAATTTATATTTAAAGATATGGTAGAAAAGAAAGGCCTTTCCGATAGATTCTATATCGAATCTGCTGCAACAAGTAGAGAAGAGATAGGAAATCCAGTATATTATGCAGCAAAGGAAAAGCTTAATGAGGTTGGAATAGACTGCTCAGGAAAAGTAGCAAGACAAATTGTTAAAGAGGACTATGATAGATTTGATTATATAATTGGAATGGAACTATCTAATATAAGAGCCATGATGAAAGTATTTGGTGATGATAAAGATGGCAAAATTCATAGACTTCGCGATTTTACATCTGATCCAGGTGATATAGAGGATCCTTGGTATACAAGAAATTTTGATAAGGTATATGAACAGATAAAAAATGGATGTATTGCTTTGATGGAATCTATTTTAAAATAGTTAATTTTTAATTGACAAATATTGTAAACTATGATAGAATATGAAATCGTAAGCCGCCTAGGTCGGGTTCATAAAGGCTAATTAAGTTTAGCTACCTAGTATTTTATGCTTAGCGAGTATACAAAAAAGAGGAGGTGTACTTAAATGTACGCAGTAATTGAAACATGTGGAAAGCAATATAAAGTTGCTGAAGGTGATGTAGTATTCTTCGAGAAATTAAATTCAGAAGCTGGTGACAAAGTTAAATTTGATAACGTTGTTTTAGTATCTGATGATAAGAAAATCGAAGTTGGTGCTCCATACGTAAAAGGTGTTTCTGTAGAAGGAACAGTAGTTGCTAATGGTAAAGCTAAAAAAGTTTTAGTTTACAAATATAAAGCAAAGAAAAACTACAGAAGAACACAAGGACACAGACAACCATATACAAAGGTTGAAATTAATAGTATAAAAATGGCTTAATGCTGTAGAATAAAAATCATAATAAAGGAAGGTGAAAAATAATGGCACATCATAAAGGGCAAGGTAGTACCAAGAACGGTAGAGACAGTGAGTCTAAGCGTTTAGGACTAAAAAGAGCTGACGGACAAATCGTTCCAGCAGGAAATATCTTAGTTAGACAAAGAGGAACTAAAGTTCACCCAGGAACTAATGTTGGAATCGGTAGTGATGATACATTATATGCAAAAGTAACTGGAAGAGTAAAATTTGAAAGACTAGGAAAAGACAAGAAAAAAGTAAGTGTTTATCCAGTTGAGGAAAATGCATAATTAAAATGTTTATAAAAATCGCTAGAGCAATCTAGCGATTTTTTTGCTCTATAATTTGTTTATTGTATAGTCTTGTTTGAAAATAATCGAAATGGTATACTAAATTTAGATTTGAATTAGGAGATAATGTATGAGCGGAAAAAGAATATTAGAAACAGATTTTAGTAAAATAGATGGTTATTTAGATAGATTGCTAAATAGAATATTTAAAGATGTAGACAGAAATGCACTTTCAAATGTAGAGAAACGAAAGATGATATACGATTACTTAGTTAATAATAATGATTATGATTTTGAGTTGTTAAACCAAATATTGAAACCAGAGAAAAGATATCCAGTTGAGGAAATATATTCAATATTAGAAGGCATGGAGAATAATGGAAGAGGCATTGGAGTTTGTAATGCGTTTTCATATACATATAAATTACTACTAGAAAAATGTGGTATTAGCTCTGTACTTATGATTTGCACATTGGAGGAAAGTGATGTATCTGATTTGGAGCAAGCTGGTGTAAAAAAAGATAAAATTAAGAAAAGCACAGATGGCAAATATTTAATAGACCACATGTTTATATTGGTTCAAAATGATGATGGAACTTTTTCTTTTGATGATCCAACTTGTGCTATATTACATAGAGAAGAAGGAATCAATTATTTTAATTATGATGAGAATGGAT
Source organism: uncultured Clostridium sp. (assembly GCA_946545035.1). GTDB lineage: Bacteria > Bacillota > Clostridia > TANB77 > CAG-508 > CAG-492. Next base: position 3,125 of record CAMNND010000039.1, read on the forward strand.
GTAGGTTCAGAAATCAAATTAATATTCAGGGATTTCCAGCTGATTTTATGAATGCTATTATAGGAAGAGAAGAATCTCCAATAGAAGATAGAATGTTGCAGCAAAAACTTGATTCTGGTAGATTGGATGGATTACTTGAATTACCAGATAATATAGTTATTTATTCAGAAAATAATCGTGAAGGACAAGAAAATCAAAATAGATAAAAGAAATCGGCGTACTGGAAATAAAGTCCAGCACGCCGAAGTTTCTCTTGGCAGAGATTAATCATAGTGATCAATTCGGTAAACTCCCAAAAGATGTTTCACTTCCACGATTTTTTCGCTACTCATAGAAAGTTCATGGATCGTTGTATAGAATTTCCGCTCGTTATTATCGCAAATTTCTGTATATAATCTAAATAGCGAAGAGCCGTAAATTCCAATACTATCCAGAACAATCAGTGCATAGAGAAGTTCAAACCGGTGAAGTTTGGAGAGCTTGAGAATCAAAGCAAGTGCTGCGGGCTTTCCATTGCACATGACCTTGTAAATCTCCATCTCTGTCATCTCTTGGGTTAACCGATGATGACGATGTCCCTGCAAATTCCGAGACTTTGCCATTTTGGGTAACCCCTTTCGTAAGTAATGGTTACATTATAGCATTTGTTAACATAAATGTCAATAAATATAAGAGCGAGTATATTGAATATTGCGTATATTTTTGATATAATACACGCATCAAAAAACGTTTGGAGGGATTCTTTTATGGCAACTGAAAGAAAGAAGCAGACAAAACGGCATTTTGACAAAAGATTTTTTGTTTTTTTGTTTTTAGCAATCATCTACATTTGTTTTTTGTATTACAAGGAAACACATCCTGAGGAGCCTGATTATGATATTCCAATAATTGTTGAGGAGAGCTCTACAATTGAGGAAAATGGTAATGAGGATATTCCGGTAGTAGGCTTGATGCGTGTTCACATGATAGATTGTGGTCAGGGTGACAGCTTTCTTATTGAATGTAATGGCAAATATGCTCTGATAGACTGTGGAACTCGGTCTGCTGGAGATGATGTTGTTGCATATCTGAATAAGGAGCATGTCGACGAGTTACAATTTATCATAGGAACACATCAGCATGATGACCATATGGGTGGTATGTATGAGGTTTTGTCTAACTTTAAGTGCGATACTGTGTATATGCCTAAAGTTAGGACAGATCTTGTAACTGCTAACTGGTATTTGCAGCTTATGAGTAAAATAAAGAAAGACAAGATTAAGGTAGTAAATCCCAAAATCGATGATACTTTCTATTTAGAAGATGCAAAATTTACAGTAATTGGTCAGTTATCGGAAACTCAAGCAGGAAATAATGTTAATGACTATTCTACGGTTGTACATCTTGCTTATGGTGACATGGACTTTGTGTTTACAGGTGATGCAGAGACAAAAGTCGAAAGACAAATTCTGAATTTGCAAACTGTTCCAGATTGTGAAGTTCTAAAGGTTGGACATCATGGATCGGATACATCTACAAGCCAGGAATTTCTTGATGCTATTGATCCTGAATATTGTCTAATTTCGTGTGGGGTGGGTAATAAGTATGAACACCCTTGCACAGTGACTATGGACAAGCTAAAGAAAGCAAAGGTAAAGGTGTACCGGACTGATGAGTGCGGAGATGTTGTTCTGACGGTTACTTATGAGGATATTACATTCAGCACAAAGCCTGGAAATTACAAAGATGGTGTAACAGTTGCAAGTGAACGGAAGGAGTGATTGTGTTCATGAAAAGTTACATTAGCGTAGAAGAGACCTATGGAGAGTGTATCAAGTGTGAAGTTGAGAATTGTGAGATATCACAAAGACGGGATGATGAAATTATCGTAGATGGATTTTTTACACTCATCGACAGATCACTGTTTCTTGAAAAAGGTTTTTATCCGATTTCTGGTGATATTTATTCTGCAATTCACGACGGTAATGTTGTAACGGAAATTTGTGGTATTGAGCCAGAAGAAAAGCAGCGTAGAATCAGACTTTTGATGGACTTGATGAATGATTGATTGCAAATTTGACTGCAAGGATGCTATAGCATTTTTGCAGTCATTTTGTATTTTATACTAGTAATTTTAAAATATTATATGTATAATAGTTGCGATATAAATTTTTTTAGGAGGAATAAATATGATATCAATATTTACAACAGCGTTTACAGTAATAATGATCGCAGTTACAGGATTTGTACTTTTAATTCAATATGTAATGACATCTTTGGGATACATGGGATGTATGAAGAAAGCAGGAGTGGAAACATGGAAGGCATGGATTCCAGTATATAATGAATATACAATGTATAAAATTGTTAATTTAAAAAGTTTTCTTATTATTTTTAAAATAATATATATTGTTGTAGAAATAGTATATCTAAGTTTTACTTTTGCATACATACAAGATATTTCTGAAAAATCAGACAACATGGTAAATAGCTATAGAAATAGCAATTATGTAACAACAAGAAATGAAGGAAACAGAGTTATTACTTTAGTTTCAACACCAACATATTCATATGATGATGAGGAAGAATTACTAAATTCAGTTGGTAGTATGTCAATAGGATTATTAGTATTTAGTTTATTATCTTCAGCATTTGGAATTGCAATATTTGTAGTAGGTATACTATTTGCAATAAACATTTCAAAGGCATATGGTCTTGGTGGTGGAACAATAGCTGGTATGATTTTAATTCCACAAATTATGATTCTAATAGTTGGATTTGGTAGTTCAAAATATCAAGGAACATATAAACCAGTAACAACAGAAAATTTATAGGTCTTTGTAAATTATTTATGAAATTTATATTAATATATATTGCAAATTGTAATAATCTATATTACAATACGGAATATAGAAAAGGGAGTAGCTTGAAAACTATTAGCCAACAATCGCGATTTATATCTGGTTAATAACCTATGTGGTGAGCAAGACTTTTAAAGAAAGGGTGGTAACATGTAATTCTTTAAAAGTCTTTTTTGTTGCAAATGCAACAAAAAAATATAATAAAAAGATATGAAAAAGATTGTTTTTGTAAGTATTTAAATATAAAATACAGATGAAAATGTGAAAAGGAGATAATGTATGGAAAAGAATTGGTATAATCTAACTGCTGAAGAGACAGCAAAAGAATTAAACACTAAAATTGATTCAGGACTATCTGCCGATGGTGTAGAAAAGTCTAGAGAAAAATTTGGTTTTAATGAATTACAAGCTCAAAAGAAAAAGAGCTTGTTTGTAAAATTTATTGAGCAATTTAAAGATTTTATGATTATTATATTAATAATTGCAGCTATTGTTTCAGGTGTTGTTGGATATATGCAAGGAGAAGGAATTACTGATTCAATAATAATTTTCGTAGTTATTATTGTTAATGCAATTGTGGGGGTAGCTCAAGAAAGTAAGGCTGAGAAATCATTAGAGGCTTTGCAAAAATTAAGCGACCATGTTGCTAAAGTAATAAGAGATGGAGATGTTCAAGTTGTTCCATCAAAAGAGCTTGTTCCTGGTGATGTAGTAGTCCTTGATACTGGAGATTTCGTTCCAGCTGATTTAAGAATTATAGATGCTGTTAATTTAAAATCTCAGGAAGCCTCACTAACTGGAGAATCAGTTCCAGTTGAGAAGATGTCAAATAAGATAGACCATGAAAAAATTGGTATCGGTGATAGAAGTAACATGTTATTTTCATCATCATTAATTACCTATGGTCGTGGAAAAGGTATTGTTGTTGAAACTGGTATGAATACAGAAGTTGGTAAAATTGCGGGTATTATTAGTAATACTCAGGACAACGAAACACCACTTCAAACTAAATTAAATAAGTTAGGTAAAACATTGGGAATTGCAGCATTATTAATATGTGCGGTGATATTTGTAATTGGTCTTCTATATCATAAAGATCCACTTGATATGTTTATGACTGCTGTTAGTTTAGCTGTTGCTGCTATTCCAGAAGGTTTAGCTGCAGTATCAACTATTGTTCTTGCAATAGGTGTACAAAGAATGGTTAAACGTCATGCGATAGTTAAAAAATTACCAGCAGTTGAAACATTAGGAAGTGCAAGTGTTATTTGTTCAGATAAAACAGGTACATTAACACAAAACAAAATGACTGTTAAACAAATTTTCTATAATGGAAAACTTGTTAAAATGGAAGAAATAGGAGATAACATTGACAAAGATTTAGAAGAGCTTATTTACATCAGTATGATGTGTAATGATACGAAAGTTGGTGCTGATAAGAAATTAACTGGTGATCCAACTGAAACAGCTCTTGTTGATATGGGATTTAACTTAGATTTTAACCCAGCTGTTCTAACTGAATGGCCACGTGTTAAAGAAGTTCCATTTGATTCTGATAGAAAGCTAATGACTACAGTAAATCAAAGAGATGGTAAATATTACGTATTTACTAAAGGTGGTATTGATGAACTTTTAAAAGTTTGTAATTCATATAGAATGAACGGTGAAATTAAAACAGACCTAAGCGAGTACAGAAAAGATATAGATAAATACAATAGCGAAATGGCCGATAAAGCTTTAAGAGTTTTAGCTATGGCTTATAAAGTATTAGATCACGAACCAACAGATGAAGAAATGAAAAATATTGAAAACGATTTAATATATGTTGGTATGGTTGGTATGATAGATCCACCAAGAGAAGAAGTTAAACTTGCTGTTCAAAAGTGTAAAACAGCTGGTATTAGAACTGTAATGATTACTGGTGATCATAAAGCTACTGCAGTTGCTATAGCTAAAGATTTAGGAATATTAAATGAAGGTGAGGAAGCAATCACTGGAGCTCAATTAGAGGAAATGTCTGATGAAGAGCTAACAAAGAATGTTAGAAAATATTCTGTATATGCTAGGGTTTCACCAGAGCATAAAGTTAGAATTGTTAAGGCATGGCAAGCAAATGGAGAAATTGTTGCTATGACCGGTGATGGTGTTAATGATGCTCCAGCATTAAAGACAGCGGATATTGGTTGTGCAATGGGTATAGTTGGTACAGATGTATCTAAAGAAGCTGCAGATGTAATCCTAACGGATGACAACTTTGCTACAATTGTTTCTTCAGTTGAGGAAGGTAGACGTATTTATGATAATATCTTAAAAGCAATTCAGTTTTTACTATCAAGCAATGTTGGTGAAATTATAGTATTATTTATTGCAATATTAATTGCTCCATTATTAAGTAGCAAGTTTGGTGTTGATATTAATCTTATTACACCATTACTTCCAATTCATATCTTATGGATTAACTTAGTAACCGATTCACTTCCAGCACTAGCTTTAGCTGTTGATCCAGCTGAAAAAGATGTTATGGAAAGAAAACCAAACAAGAAACAAAAAGGAATATTTACAAAAGGTATGAGCTGGAGAATTATATATCAAGGTGTAATGATAGGTCTTCTTACACTTGCTGCATTTATTATTGGAATGGCAACTCCAGATGATAAATTACCAACTTTAGTAAATATGGATGGAAAAGTATATAGTATAGAAGAAGTGCAAAATGTAGATACATTAATTGCAGAAAATAAAGCAAGTATAATTGAAAAACAACAGATTAAAGTTGAAATCGGTCAGGCAATGGCATTTATAGTATTAGCACTAAGTGAGCTTATTCATGTATTCAATATTAGAAATAATAAAAAATCAATATTTAAAACAGGAATTGGTGGTAATAAATGGTTATTTGGTGCGATAGCTCTTGCAGCTGCCCTTGTATTTGTTGTTCTATTGGTTCCTGGACTAAGACATATATTTGGTATTCCAGTATTACCAACAGAAAATATTATTGAAATTGTATGTTTAGTATTTGCTCCAATTGTAATTGTCGAATTATTTAAGTTATTTAGATTTAATACTGCAAAAGATGAGCAATAAT
>CAMNND010000040.1 GCA_946545035.1 uncultured Clostridium sp.
GTTATACAATGAGAGGGACCAAGAGGGCGGAGCGTAAGCTTCGCCCTTTTGGCGTGTATAGAGTATTTACCAGTTTACAAAAAGTCCTATTTTTCTATTTTATATTGACAAATGTTAAAAATATTATATAATAGATACATCAAAGACGTAAATGAGACAAAGTAGAATGTCACTTTTTACCAGAGAGGATTTGCATACCTGCTGAAAGCAAGTCTTAAAAATATATTCGAAAAACTACCTCATTGTTGCCAATTAAAAGTTGGACGTGTAGCTTGCGTTAAAAGTATAATTAAGTAAAAAATAGGATGGAACCGTGCCATTATAAGCACTCCTAAAGATTATTATTAAATAGTCTTTAGGAGTTTTTTGTATCTAAATGCAAGAAACTCCAAGGGCTAAAAGGAGGATTTTTTATGATTAAAGTAGAATTGAAAGATGGCTCTATACTAGAAGTAGAGCAAGGTAGCAGCGTATTAGATGTTGCTAAAAAGATTAGCGAAGGCTTAGCTAGAATGGCTACAGCAGGTAAAGTTAATGGAGAAGTTGTTGATATTAGATTTGAGCTTAAAGAAGACTCAAAGCTTGAAATATTAACTTTCGATTCAGATATCGATGGTAAAAAAGCTTATTGGCATACAACATCTCACATAATGGCTCAAGCTGTTAAAAGATTATGGCCAGATACAAAACTAGCAATTGGACCTGCTATTGATGAAGGTTTCTATTATGATTTTGATTCTTCAGAATCATTTAACGATGAGGATATGGTTAAAATTGAAGAGGAAATGAAGAAAATCATTAAAGAAGATTTACCGATTGAAAGATTTACTTTACCAAAAGATGAAGCATTAAAATTAATGGCTGATGAACCATATAAAGTTGAATTAATAAATGATTTAGCAGAAGGAGAAGAAATCTCTTTCTATAAACAAGGTGAATTTACTGATCTTTGTGCTGGACCACATCTTCAAAGTACAGGAAAAGTAAAGGCTGTTAAATTACTTTCTAATTCTGGGGCATACTGGAGAGGAAGCGAAAAGAATAAAATGCTTCAAAGAATTTATGCTGTTTCTTTCCCAAAAGCAAGCCAGTTAGAAGAATTTATTAAATTACAAGAAGAAGCTAAAGAGCGTGATCACAGAAAGATTGGAAAAGATCTAAAATTATTTATGACACATAAATTAGTTGGTGCTGGACTTCCAATGTACTTACCAAATGGTGCTACAATTAGAAGAACTCTAGAAAGATATATTCAAGATAAAGAGCTTGCTCTTGGTTACTGGCATGTTTATACTCCATCACTTGCTAATGTAGATTTATATAAAACAAGTGGACACTGGGATCACTATAAAGACGATATGTTCCCACCAATGAAGATGGATAATGAAGAATTAGTTCTAAGACCAATGAACTGTCCACATCATATGCTTATATACAAGAGCGAACTTCGTTCATACAAAGATTTACCAATAAAGATTGGTGAGCTTGCTCATGACTTTAGATGGGAAAATAGTGGTGCAGTTTGTGGACTAGAAAGGGTTCGCCAGATGTGTCAAAATGATGCACATTTATTTGTAAGACCAGATCAAATAAAAGAAGAATTTGGCCAAGTTGTTAAATTAATTTTATCTGTTTATAAAGACTTTGGATTTGAAAATTATAAATTCAGATTATCTTTGAGAGACAAAAATGACAAAGTTAAATACATTGATAATGACGAAATGTGGGAGACAGCTGAATCTCAATTAAGAAGTATCTTACAAGAAATGAATGTTGACTTCTATGAAGCAGAAGGTGAAGCTGCTTTCTATGGTCCAAAGCTTGATGTTCAAATCAAATCAGCATTAGGACACGATGTAACAGTTTCTACATGTCAATTAGACTTTGCTTTACCTGAAAGATTTGATTTAACATACGTCGGAGAAGATGGAAAAGAGCATAGACCAGTTGTTATCCATAGAGCTATTCTTGGAACATCTGATAGATTTATGGCATTCTTACTTGAGGAAACAAAAGGAAATCTTCCAACATGGCTTGCTCCAACTCAAGTAAAAATTCTACCAATAGCTGATAGCCACTTAGAATATGCTAAGAAAGTTCAAGATGAACTAAGAGCTTTAGGTATTAGAGTTAAATTAGATGATAGAAATGAAAAGATTGGATATAAAATTCGTGAAGCACAACTTGAAAAAGTTCCATATATGCTTATTATTGGAAATAACGAAGTTGAACAAAATGCAGTTGGTGTAAGATCACATAAAAATGGTGATGAAGGTGCTATTAGCTTAGATGAATTTAAATCTAAGATTAAATATGAAATAGATAATTTTATATATGAAAAAGATTAATTAATGAAAGGAGAGATAGCTTATAAATGTATGAATAGTTTTATAGGCTATCTTTCTTTATAAAGGATGTGTAATAAATGAAAAAAGAAGGACGTAAAAAAATAACCGCAAATGAATTATATCTAAACGAATGTATGTCAATACTATACACTAAGATTAGAGCAACTGGTATTGATGTATTTGATGCCGATGGTAATCCATCAGATAAACTTGCTATTAATGTAGAGAGCTATAACCATGGTACAGTAACATACCTTGTTTCACCAAATACAATTAGAGTTAATTTTGATGGTACAAATTTTGCACCGTTATTCAAAATGGATGAGAAAAGTGGTAGTTTTATGTATAGACTTAAACCACTAGGCATGGAGTATTTATGTAAGGATAGAGCTCTTGATGAAGCTGTTCATGAGAAAAAAGTCATGATAACTATTGGTAAGAATGCAGAATATTATAGATATCTTGCTTGTGGCACATTTTTTATTTTATTGGAATATTGTTCAAAAGATGATGATGGTAAGACAATTATTATCAATGATGTCGCATCTGAATATAGTGATAAAGAGCTTATAAATTATTTTTATGAAGCACAAACTGCTGCAAGAGATGCAGAAATTGATATATTTGGTGATGGAGATGATTTAAGTGATGATGAAAAATTAGTTGCTGAAGAAGTTTTTTCACCAAATTTAGATGATATAGCTGCAGAGGTAAGTAAAAAATTGTCAGATAGAGATTTGGAAGAAATTGAAGCTTATTCTTCTGATGAGGAGTATTCTGATATCTGCGATATTGATTTTTCATTAGCAGATATTTTGAAAGATAAAATGACGGAAGAGCCATATGCTTGTGATTATCCAACAAATATTGAAGATTTTGATTATCAAGAATATATTAGAACAATAAAGAGCGGAACTGGTGAAGAAGATGAAAGAATAGTTTATTCTACTGGTCCAAGTGATGATAAACAAGAAGATGACTACGATGATTTAGAAGATGGTTATGATGAAGACGAAGAATATGGCGATGAGCTAGATGAAACTTCAACAGGTGATTTATACAGCGAAACAGATACAATTACGGACGGAGAAGGCTTTATAGAAGATTCTATTTATAAAATTACACGTAATGGTGAAGATATTACGGGACAAATGAAATGTGATATATTAGATACTGCCGTTGAAGGAATAATGGATGTAGATCAGCAAGTAGGAACATTAAAAGATTATTATTGGGATATATATACTGAATTAAGAAAGATTAGAGCTATAATTCTAAAGAGAAAAGAAAGAGTCACTCCAGGTAAAAAAGCACCGGGAAACCCTGATCCAATTGATGGCGGAGCTGGAGATGATATAGAAAACAGATAGGAGGTACTTATGATAAATAGAGCAATTATAATGGTTTTAGATGGTTTTGGAGTTGGAGAAGCTCCGGACGCCAATTTATATGGAGACGAAGGAAGCAATACTTTAGTAAATATTTATAATGCAGTTCATCCAAATTTACCAAATATGAAAAGTTTGGGACTTTATAATATTGATGGTGTTGAAATTGCTGATAAAGCTGAAAAAACATTAGGTGCATATGGTAAAGCTACGGAGACATGTGATGGAAAGAATAGTCCAGTTGGACATTGGGAAATAAGTGGATATGTTAAACATCCAGGTTTTACAACATATCCAAATGCTTTTCCAAAAGAAATGATTGATGAATTTATAAAGGAAACTGGTTGTGGAGATATCCTTTGTAATGAAGTAGGATCAGGAACTGAAATATTAAAACGTTTTGGTGAAGAGCATATGAAAACAGGATATCCAATAATATATACTTCAGCAGATAGTGTTTTCCAAATCGAAGCTCATGAAGATATTATACCAGTTCCAAAGCTTTATGAAATGTGCAAAATTGCAAGAAGAATTCTTGATAATCCAAAGTATAATGTTGGTACTGTAATTGCACGACCATTTGTTGGTGATAAGGCTGAAAATTTCAAAAGAACATATAATAGAAAAGATTTTGAGTGTCCAACTTTTGGAAGAACAATGCTTGATGTAATAACAGAAAACGATAAAGAAGCAGAGGTTATTGCTATTGGGAAAATTGAAGATTTATTTTCTGGAAGAGGAATTACAGAGGCAATTCATACGAGCGGAAATGCAGAAGGTATTGACTTAACAATTGATTATATAAAAAAGGATTCTAAGGGCCTTATTTTCACAAACTTAGTTGATACGGATATGCTTTATGGTCATAGAAATAATGTACAAGGATATAGTGATGCTCTTGAATATTTTGATAAGAAGTTACCAGAAATAATGGCAGCTCTTAAAGATGATGATATGTTAATAATCACTGCAGATCATGGTAATGATCCAACAACACCAAGTACAGATCATTCAAGAGAATATATTCCAATTCTTGTATACGGAAAACAAATAAAAGAAAATATAAATCTTGGAACAAGAGCAACATATGCAGATATATCTGCTACAATACTAGATTTATTTAACATGGAAAAGTTAACTGGAACAAGTTTTAAACAAGACATTTTAAAATAAGAAACTAAAATACAACAAAAGAAAGGTTAAATATTATGGATTATAGAATTTATTTCTTTTTATTTTTAATATATGCTATTATGGGCTGGTGTATGGAAGTTGTATGGGGTTATATCCAAACTAAGAAGTGGGTAAACCGTGGATTTTTAATTGGTCCATATTGTCCAATTTATGGATGTGGAGGTGTATTAATTACACTATGTTTAAGTGAATTTACAGACTATCCATTTGGAATTTTTTGTACATCAATTGTAATATGTGGTGTTTTGGAGTACCTTACAAGCTACATTATGGAGAAAATTTTTAAAGCAAGATGGTGGGACTATAGGAAGAGAAAATTCAATATAAATGGTAGAGTTTGTTTGGAAACTATCATTCCATTTGGTTTACTTAGCTGTATGATTTTATACGGAACAAATCCGTTTTTTATAGGAATACTTGAAAGTATGACAGAGAGAAGTATCCAAATTACCTTTATAACATGCTTGGTAATCTTCTTAACCGATTTTGTGATTTCATTTACAGTTATTGCAAGATTAAGAAAAACTGTTAAACAGGTTAATAAGAATGAAACTGTAGATAATACTGAAGAAATTACAAATAAAGTTAAAGAAATACTTCTTAGTAGTAAGTCTGCTCTTGATCGAAGACTTATTAAAGCTTTCCCTAAGATTAGTATAGAAGATGTAAAGAAAAGAATAATTGAAACAACAACACAAGTTAAGGAAAGTGTAGCAAAAGTTACAGAGTCAGCTGCAGAGCATATTAAAGAAAGTGCTGCACAGGTTAAAGAAAGCACAATGAAAATTAAAGATGAGGTTGCAGATAAAATAAAAGAAAGTACGGAGAAATTTAAGAATAAGGAGTAATATTTGAGGAATAAACTATTTATTTAGGTTATTCCTTTTATTTTGGCGCAAACTCTAGACATTTGACATAATACGTGTTATAATAAATAACATAATTTGTTTAAAAAAGGGGTTATTTTAAATGTTTAGTAAGTCGGGGTATAATGATAATTTAAAGGAACTTATTAAAGCTAAAAAGGCTGATAAGTCAATTGTTAAGATTATTAAAGACAACCTAGAAATTCAATCAAATGCAAAAAGCATTATAAAAAAGAATGAAAAAGAAATAAAAGAGCTAGCTAAAAATAACAAAAAAAATGAAACAATAAAAACACAAACTTCACTAAAAAACTTAAAAGAGTTTATTAGTATTAGAAGAGAGATTAAAGATATTAAGAAACAAATTAAGAAGATGTCAAGTGAAGTTAAAACAAACAATAAAAAAATAGAGTCTGCTGAAATACAAAATACAGAGCTTGAAAAAGAGATTGAGAATCAATACAAAATTTATCAAGAAAATGAAGTATATGCAAAAGCTTTTGAAAAGATAGATAAGAACATCGTAAAATTACCAGAAGAATTCTATGCATCATATACAAAACATATGGAATTATATAATAATTCTATATATAGTGTTGAGAAAGATTCTAAACTACCTGAGCCTAACGCAGAAGATTTTTTAGGAATATTAAATGCTTTGAAAGAAAGCGAAGAAAAACAAAAAAGAAAAGCAAAGAGAAAATCAACTACTGTAAAGAAAACTACTTCTAAAACTCAAGCAAAGAAGATGGCAACGGAAAAAGAAGATGCTAAGAAAGAAACTGCAAAAAAGACAAGCAAAACAAAATCAACCAAAAAAGTCGCTAAGAAAAATGAAGAAAGTAAATAATCACATACCAAATAGAATTTTTGATAAAGAAGGAGTCATTTAACAAAGGTTAGATGATTTCTTTTTTTATTGAAGAAAGTTCTTGTATATGATAATATTATATGCATAGACAAAAGAATCGGAGGCATATGTAAAATGAACATAAGAATAATAAAAAGAATTATATTTGCTATTTTAATTGTAATAAATTGTACTGTAATATTTTGTTTTTCAGCGCAGAACTCTGAAAAGTCAAGTAAACAAAGTAGTGTGGTTGTTGAAAGAGTTGTCACAACAATTACAAATGCTAATAAAAAAGCAAAGAAAGATCCAACATTAAGAGATAGAGTAACTTTCTATGTTAGAAAGACTGCTCATTTTTCTATATATACTTTACTTGGAATATGGCTTATGAATGAAGCTAATACATTCGATATAAGGAAAATAAAAAAAATTGTTATTTGTTTAATAATTGGATGTTTATATGCTATTTCTGATGAGCTCCACCAAAGCTTTGTTAGCGGTAGAAGTAGAGAAATTAGAGATGTGATGATTGATACATCTGGTGTATTATTTGGCTGTATATTGGTTATATTAATAGGATTGATAATAAAAAAAGTTAAAAATAAATTAAACAAAAACAAACTTAAAGAAGGAGAATCTGTATGAGAGCTTTAATAACAGGCGCATCTTCTGGAATTGGGAGAGATATAGCAAGAGAGCTTGCTAGTAAGAGCTACGACTTAGTAATAGTTGCTAGAAATATTGATCGATTAAATGAATTAAAACAGGATATTAATAGTAAGGTAGGTAACATTAATATCGAAATTGTTCAGATGGATTTAAGCGTTGTTGAAAATTGCATTAAGTTACATGAACAATTTAAAGGGAAGGTTGATTTATTAATCAATAATGCTGGGTTTGGAGCATATGGAGAATTTGATAAAATTGATTTAGAAAAAGAGCTTCAGCTTATTAATACAAATATAACAGCTTTGCATATTCTTACTAAACTATTTTTACAAGATATGAAGGAAAGAAATGATGGACAAATTTTAAATGTTGCATCAATAGCGGGCTTCTTACCTGGACCACTAATGTCAGCATATTATGCTTCAAAAGCATATGTAGTTAGACTTTCTCAAGGAATTCGAGAAGAGCTTAGAAGAGCAAAGTCAAAAGTTAAGATATCTATTCTTTGTCCAGGTCCAGTTGAGACTAATTTTAACAAAGTTGCTAATGTGCATTTTTCAGCTAAACCATTAAGTAGTGAGTATGTTGCTAAATATACAGTAAAGAAATTACTTAAAAAGAAGTTTTATATTGTTCCTGGCATAGCAATAAAAATGCTACGTCATTTATGCAAATTTACACCAGATAGTATTGTTGCAAGGTTTGCATATAAAATGCAGCATTCAAAAAGATAATAAATTTTAATTACGGAGAATAATTATGGATATAAGAAATATAAAGATAGAGCAAAGTAAATATAATATAAAACTTGTTAATGAGATATTTGATAAGATAGAGAATCAAATAAAAACAAGCGTTGGTCCACTTCATATGGCGGTGTCTGAGGATAATAAAGAATTTTCTGAGACACAAGAATATAGTAATTTAATTAATACAATCAATAGAGCTAAAGAAGAGGATTGGATTATGAAGAATAATTCAAAAACATTAATGTATGATGGTTTAGGAAGTATAGCTGCTGTAACAGATGATAGATCCGATGTAAGCCTATACTTAATATTAAAAGCTCTTAAAACTCACAATAATCTTGTATTATTTGTTAATGATAAAGTTCATGAGGTAACAAAGAAATTAATAGAGATTGTTAATAAGATATGCAAAGAAGATTCCTATAATACATATATTGATTATTATGAGTATAAAGATTTTAAAGAAATATATGATTACTCAGATTATTTTGAAACAATTGTATTTGTAAGCAATATAGATAAATATTTTGAATATACAGATAAAGTAAAAGATAAGAATATTATTTACAGCTCTTATGGAACAATGAGTTTATATTTGGATGACAAGAATCTTAAAGATGAATTATTAAGCATGGATGAATATGTATTTAATAATAATATTGATCTTGACTTAATCAAAGAAGTATCTGTTGAAGAAGCGGTTGATAGAATAAATAAAAATATAGATAACTATGCTGCAGTTATTTTTACAAAAGATACAAAAAGAGCATATTACTTTATTGAAAATGTTAAAGCAAAGCA
>CAMNND010000041.1 GCA_946545035.1 uncultured Clostridium sp.
TTTCCATATATTTTATCAGCTCTTGCTTTTTCAACATTAAGCATTTTTCCCCATAGTGGTAAGATGGCTTGATATCTTCTATCTCTTCCTTGCTTAGCTGATCCACCTGCAGAATCTCCCTCGACTATATAAACTTCACATTCTTCTGCATTTTTGCTTGAACAATCTGCTAATTTTCCAGGAAGTGTTGTTGTCTCAAGGGATGTTTTTCTTCTTACAAGCTCTCTTGCTTTTCTTGCTGCTTCCCTAGCTCTTGAAGCGCTAACACATTTTTCTAATATTGCTTTTGCAATATTGGGATTTTCTTCTAGATACGTAGCTAATGCTTCATTCACTAGACTTTGTACAATTCCTCCAACGTTACTATTTCCTAATTTTGTTTTAGTTTGTCCCTCAAATTGAGGCTCTCTTACTTTTACTGAAATAACAGCTGTAATACCTTCTCTGATATCTTCACCTTGAAGATTTCCATCTTTATCTTTTAAGATATTGTGAGACTTTGCATAATCATTAAATGTTTTTGTTAATGCTCTTTTAAATCCTTCTAAGTGAGTTCCACCTTCAACTGTATTAATATTATTAACAAAAGAATAAATATTTTCTGAATAAGCACTTGTATATTGGAAAGCAATTTCTACTGGAACCTCTCCATCAACTTTTTCAATATATATTGGCTTTGGATTTATTTTTTCTTTACTTTCATTTAAGTATTCTACAAAAGAATTTAAACCACCTTCATAACAAAATTCAGCTTTTTTAGGTGTTTCTCCTCTTTTATCTTCTATACTTATAAATAGTCCTTTTGTTAAAAAAGCCATTTCTCTGAATCTATTTTCCAAAGTATCATAGTCATATTCTAGAGTTTCAAAAATAGTATCATCAGCTAAAAATCTAACTTTTGTTCCAGTTTCATTTGAGTCTCCTATTCTTTTTAAGCTTTGAACCGTTTTTCCTTTTTCAAATTTCATTTGGTGTATTCCGCCATCTCTTTGTATTGTTACTTCTACCCAATTTGATAAGGCATTAACAACAGAAGCACCAACACCATGAAGACCGCCAGATACTTTATATCCACTGTCTCCTCCAAATTTTCCTCCAGCATTTAATTGCGTGTATACTGTTTCTGCTGCTGAAATTTTTGTTTTCTTGTGTATATCAATTGGAATACCTCTACCATTATCTTCAACACAAATTATATTTCCAGGTTCTATTTCAATTTTTATTTTTGTACAGTAACCAGCAAGAGCTTCATCAACAGCATTATCCACTATTTCGTATACTAAATGATGTAATCCTCTGATTGAAACACTACCGATATACATACCTGGTCTTTTTCTAACATGCTCAATTCCATCTAATACTTGAATTTGCTCTGCATTATACTCGTGCTCAAACTTTTCCATTTAATTCATTCCTTTCATCGAATTTTGTATAATAAAAATAGATTATTTATTTCTATTTTTTTATCATTTATATTTTTATTAAATAATTTATTTAATTTTTTCTATTTTTCCATTTATTACATGATAAATGTTACTATCAATATCATTTATTTTTAATATATCTGTACAGGTAACAAATACTTGTGTTTCTCCTATATTGTTTAATAAATTATTTCTTCTTTCTTCATCTAATTCGGACATAAAATCATCTAATAATAAAATTGGATTTTCTCCAATTTCATCTTTTATTACTTGCAATTCAGACATTTTTAAAGATAAAATTGCAGTTCTATTTTGTCCTTGAGACCCATAAATACTCACATTATTATCATTTAAATATATAATAAAATCATCTCTATGAATTCCTTTTGTAGTTGC
The DNA here is from genome assembly GCA_946545035.1 of uncultured Clostridium sp. GTDB lineage: Bacteria > Bacillota > Clostridia > TANB77 > CAG-508 > CAG-492. Next base: position 1,821 of record CAMNND010000041.1, read on the forward strand.
TCCCCTAATTATATCAATTTTTTTATTTTCTTTCAATGTTGAATAAAAATTTTCTTTATTTTTAAAATCTGAAATATATTCAATTTTTATTTCTTCATTATTATTAGTAATTTTTTTATGAATTTCATTTATTTTATTTTTTATTTTTTCAATAAATTCTTTTCTATAATTAAATATTTTTTCTCCAAATTCAACTAATTTTAAATCCCAAATATCTAACATTTCTGAATTTTTATTTTCTAATTTTATTTGTTTTAAATATATATTTCTTTGTTCTAAAATTTTAGCATACATATTTAAGCAATAAATATAATTTGGTCTTAGTTGAGAAATCATCATATCTAAAAATCTACGTCTCATTTTAGGACCATTCTTTAAAATATTAATATCATCAGGAGTAAATAAAACAATATTTATTTTTCCAATTAATTCACTTAATTTTTTTGTTTTTATTCCATTTAAATATATTTCTTTTTTATCAGAAATATCAATTTTTATTTTTCCATCTCTATCACTTTTTTCATAATTAATTTCTATATTTAGGAAATCTTCATTAAATTTAATCATTTCTTTATCTTTATTTGATCTAAAAGACTTTCCTATTGCACATAAAAATATTGATTCTATAATATTTGTTTTTCCCTGAGCATTATTACCGTAAAAAATATTAATATTTTTATTGAGTTTTAAATTTAAATCTTCATAATTCCTAAAATTTTTAATTTTCAAATTAGTTATTAACATATTGTGCCTCTTTTGTGGATAACTATTTATTATTCTTTCATTCTGATAGGTAAAATCATATAAACATAGTCACCTTCATCAACTGGTCTAATAATACTTGGTGAAATGCTTGTACCAAAATCGATAAAAATTTCTTCATCGTCTATACATCTGCACGCATCTAAGAAGTATTTTGGATTAAATCCTACTTCAAGATTTTTTCCTTCTGTTGATACTATCATTTCCTCTTTTGCATCACCAGTTTGATTTGTACATGATATTATAATTTTTCCTATATCAATTGAAACTTTTACTGGGTATTTTTTTTCTCTTTCAATACTTGACGATGATATTAATGATATTCTTTCAAAACAATTCAATAGATTAATTCTATTAACTCTTATTCTAGTTTCCCACGTTTCAGGAATTACACTTGAATAATTTAAAAATTCACCATCAAGTAATCTTGTTACAATTTTACAATTTTCTAATTCAAAAAGGGCTTGATTTTTTGCAACTCCTATTTTAATAACATCAAATGAATCTGCTAATATTTTATTTATTTCATTTAACGTTCTACCTGGAATAACAGCTTTAAAATCATTTACTTTTGATTGTAAATATTTACTTTTCCATGCTAATCTAAAACCATCAACAGCTACTACATTTAACTTATTATTAATAATTTCAAATAAACAGCCTGTAAATATTGGTCTGTTTTCTTCTGTACTCACTGCAAATATTGTTCTTCTAATCATCTCTTTTAAAATATTTTGCTCTATTTGAATAGAATTTTCAATATTAATTTGTGGTAATTCTGGAAATTCATTTGGATTCATTGTAGCTAATTTATATAATGAGCCTTCACATTCTATTACTAATAAGTTATTTTCATTAACGTATATTGTTATTTCTGTATTAGGTAGTTTTCTTATTATTTCACTAAACATTGTAGCGTTAATAACAATTGCTCCTTCTTCTTTTACTTCACAACTTATTATATATTCTATACCGATTTCTAAATCATATGTTGTTAATTTTACTTCATTATTATTTGTTTGAATAAGTATTCCTTCTAATATAGGATTATTTGGTTTAGAAGCTACAGCTTTTGTTACGGAATTAAGTGCTTTAATTATATTTTCTTTTTCACAAATAATTTTCATTTTCAACGTCTCCTTTATTAATAATAAATAAATATATTTAGTAGTAGTAGTAGTAGGTACTGTGGATTATGTGGATAACTATGTGTATAACCATATTCCCTAGGTGTTTTTGTGTTGATAATTTTGTGGAAAATTATACAACTTATCCACAGGAAAAAAATCAATATGTGGAAAACTAACTTATCCACAACTTTTCCACACACTATCCACACATACCCTGTGGATATCTTATCAAGCGCTTCCGTAAGGCTTAATAGAGGTCGATTTTAGAATGAGAACAATTTTTTGGGCTAATTTGCTCTTTATATTGATATCATACTATTTATCATCTAATAAAATGTTTTTCACACTTTCCACAATTAGTTTGGTATTTGAATTTTCTTTCATGTCGGATTCGATTTTATTACATGCATGCATAACGGTTGTATGATCTCTTTTTCCAAAATCTTTTCCTATTTGAGGTAGAGACATTTGGGCAACATTTCTACATAAGTACATTGCTATTTGTCTTGGAAAAGCAATATCATTTGATCTTTTTGATCCTCTTAAATCTTTTGCACTTATGTTAAAATATTTAGCAACTGTATCTTGAATAAATTCCGAAGATATTACTTTTTCTTGCTGTGCAACTATATCGTTAATAGCTCTTTCTGCCATTTCTATGGTTATTGGACTATTTGTTAATGAAGAAGTTGCAATCAACTTATTTAAAGTACCTTCAAGTTCTCTAATATTTGAATCTATTCTTGTGGCTATATTAGATAATATTTCATCATCAACAATTATATTATCTAATTGTGCTTTCTTTCTTAATATAGCTAAACGTGTTTCATAATCTGGATTTGAAATATCCGCAATTAAGCCCCATTCAAATCTTGATTTTAATCTATCTTCTAATAAAGGAATATCTTTTGGAGGTTTATCACTTGATAAAATAATTTGTTTTCCACTTTCGTGTAGTGTGTTAAAAGTGTGGAAAAATTCTTCCTGTATTCTTTCTTTACCAGCAATAAATTGAATATCATCAATTAAAAGAACGTCTACATTTCTATACTTTTCTTTAAATTGCGCACTTGTATTGTCTTTAATTGCATTAATAAGTTGGTTAGTGAATTTTTCTGATGTAACATATAGTATGTTAGAATTCTTATTTTTTCTCAGAATAGAATTTCCAATTGCATGCATTAAGTGAGTTTTCCCTAAACCAACTCCTCCATATATAAACAATGGATTATAAGATGTTGCTGGTGCTTCAGCTACAGCAAGAGCAGCAGCATGGGCAAATCTATTATTGTTACCAACAACAAATGAATCAAATGTGTATTTAGGATTTAATGTAGGGTTTGAATTGCCATACGAAGCTTCAACAGGAAAATTTTGCTCTGGCAAAGTTGCCAATTCTTCTTTCGAAACTATTGAAACGATGCAATCTTTATTTGTTATAAAATTAAATGTATTGGTTAGTAAATCACCATATCTAGATTGTATAGAATCTTTTTTGTATGATGTTGATGTAACTAATACTACATTATTATTATCAAAACTTTGGATTTCTAAGTCTTTTATCCATGTTTCGTATGATATTTTTGTTGTTTCATCTTTTAATAACTCTTTTGCTTTTGTTAAAAGTTCGTTTAATTCGTTTTGCATCATCTCTCAAATCCTTCCAAAATTAAAGTTTTGAAAGTTATCCACAGGGTTATCCACATATGTTGATAAATGTCCACAAACTGTGGATAACTCAATAAAAACAACCATGAAAAAATCTTTCAAAACCAGTATTCCCTATCTTTTTTGTATATAATATCAAAACATGTTGTTAATAGTCAATAAAATTTATAAAATATTTTGAAAATTCAAAATAACTATTGACATAAGCTAAATAACGGTTGTATAATTGTAACGTTCATAAATAATTTAAGGAAATTATTATATAAATAAGATATATACTAGGAGGTGCTAAATAGATGAAAAGAACATTCCAACCTAAGAACAGACAAATGAAAAAAGAACATGGATTTTTAAAGAGAATGAGCACAAGATCTGGAAGAAATGTAATAAAAGCTAGACGTGCTAAAGGAAGAGCAAAATTAAGTGCTTAGTTAAATTGGAACCAGTTAAAAATGGTTCTTTTTTAAAATAAAGGAAAGATTGAATTTTTTTATGAGAAAAGTAAAAACACTAAAAAAGAATTATGAGTTTAAAAATGTTTTATCAAAAGGAAAATTCTATATTTCACATCACATAGTAATGTATGTTAAAGACAATAACAAAAAAGATAATTTTATAGGTATAGCCGTTAGTACAAAAGTTGGTAATGCCGTAAATAGGAATCGTATTAAAAGGCTAATTAGAGAGAGCTATAGATATGAGAAAGATAAAATTAAAAAAGGAAATGATATTGTTTTTATGTGGAATAAAAAATCAGATATAGAAAATATTAATTTTAAAATTATTCATAAAGAAATAATAGACTTATTTGATAAAGCAAATATGGTGTAAAATGAAAAAAATAGCTATCTATTTAATAAAGTTATATAAAAAAAGGATTTCTCCCATTATATCGGCAAGTGGACATCATTGTAAATATTATCCAACTTGCTCTGAATATTCAATCCAAGCTTTTGAAAAATATGGATTTACGAAAGGTTTATATTTAACTGTTAAAAGAATTTTTAGATGTAATCCTTTTTCAAAAGGTGGATATGATCCGTTAAAATAAGGAGGAATAGAAATTTATGATTTCAAATTTTTTTGGATACATTTTAAATTGGTTATATAACGTTGTTGGTCAAAATTATGGTGTAGCAATCATTTTATTTACAATACTAATTAGATTTGTATTGCTTCCAATTACAATCAAACAACAAAAATCAATGAAGAAGAGCACAGAGCTTCAGTCGAAAATAAAAGAGATTCAGTTTAAATATAAAAACAATCAAGAACAAATGCAAAAGGAAATTATGGATCTTTATAAGCGTGAAAATGTCAGTCCTTTTTCTGGTTGCTTAAGTGCAATATTACAACTAGTGATTATTCTTTCAGTATTTTGGTTAATTAGTAAACCTTTAACCTACATGAAAAAGATTGATTCTGGTATAATAGAAAATTACAAAAATGAAATTATTCAGGAAAGCGAAGGCAAAAAGATCTCCAATTATTATGAAATTGAGATTATTGATAAAAAATCAGCTCAAGATGATAGTATTAAAATCAATATGAATTTCTTAAGCCTTGACTTAAGTAAAGTGCCAGGACAAAACATGAATGATTATAAAGTATACATTATACCTGCGCTATACATTGTTTCGTCAATTGTTTCAATGAAGTTAATGACTAATAAAAAGAAAGATAAAAGAAAAGCTATTGGCGATGGAACAGAGAAAACAATAAATGATGAGCCTGATATGAGTGAACAAATGACTAAAAGCATGTCAATGATTACTCCAATTATGGCAGTATCAATTGCTTTTATAGCGCCATTAGGGTTGGCTTTGTATTGGTTTGTAAGTAATTTATTAATGATTGTTGAGAGAATTGTAATTACCAAATATGTTGATTCTAAGGAGGAAAAAAAAGATGCCTAAAGTTATTATTTCCGAAGGAAAGACAACAAATGAAGCAATAGAAAATGGATTGAAAGAATTAAAAACAACCAAAAACAATGTTGATATAAAAGTACTAGAGCAAGAAAAAAGAAGTTTTTTTGATATTCTAGCACCAAGAGTTGTTAAAGTTGAATTAACGCTAAAAGATGAATCTATTGTTAAAGAAAATAATGATTATCAAAAAGATAATCGTGAAAAAAAACATATTAAAGCTGAAATAAGTGTTGAAGATTTAAATAAAATAAAACAAAAATTAGATGCTTTTTTAAAATCTTTTTTAGAGAAGATTGATGATACTCATACATATACAATAGATGTTGAGGACTCTAATATTTTAGTTAATATTGACGATATGGAATCTGGAGTTTTAATTGGATATAGAGGCGAAACATTGAATGCAATGCAGACACTTCTTACTTCTATAGCTAATAAGAATAATGATAATAGAGTAAAAGTATATCTAAATATCGATAATTATAAAGTAAAAAGAGAAAAAGCGTTAGAAGAATTAGCAGTTAAAATATCAAAAACAGTATTAAAAAACAATAAATCTATTACACTTGAGCCAATGAACGCATATGAAAGAAAAATAATTCATAGTAAATTACAAGATATGAAAAATATAACTACGCATAGTATTGGTGAGGAGCCTAATAGAAGAATAGTAATAGAAAAAGTAAATAATTAAAAATCAGAAGTCAAAGTTCGATTTTAGTATATATGATATACAATCTCACTTTGACTTTTTATTTATTATAGGAGGAAAAAATGGACGTAATAGCTGCTATTTCAACTGCTACCGGTAATGGTGGAGTTGGAATAATAAGAATGAGTGGTAAAGATTGTTTTAAAATATTAAATAAAATTTTTGTGCCAAAAAATCTAAATGAACCTAAAGGCTATAGCATTAAATATGGACATATAATTGACGAAGATAATGAAATTGTTGATGAAGTTCTAGTTTCATATTTTTATGCACCAAAAAGCTATACAACAGAAGATATGTGTGAAATAAATTCTCATGGAGGATTTGTTGTAGAAAGAAAAATATTAGAGCTTTGTTTAAAAAATGGTGCTAATATGGCTGAACCAGGAGAATTTACTAAGAGAGCTTTCTTAAACGGAAGAATCGATCTTGTTCAAGCAGAATCAGTAATTGATTTAATTAATTCTAAAAGTGATAAAGAGGCTAAAGCATCTATTAATCAATTAGAAGGAAAATTATCTAATAATATAAATCAAATTAAAGGTAAATTGCTCGATTTAATGGCCGATGTTGAAGCTTCAATTGATTATCCTGAATATGATATAGAAGAAACAACGAATAGTAAAATTTTAACATCACTTAATGACATAGAAATAGATTTAAAAAAAATAAGTGATTCTTTCAAGAATGGAAAAGTTTTAAGAGAAGGAATTAAAACTGC
>CAMNND010000042.1 GCA_946545035.1 uncultured Clostridium sp.
CTTGGAGAATCAGCATGTGCTCCTATAACATTTAAACCATTTTCTATACTATCATATCCAATTACAGCTAAATACATAGCTTTATTTTTATTTATATAATAAACTTTATCTCCTGGTTTTAATGAATCGACCTCATCCAAATTCTTAAATCCATTAGATTCTGCAATATACTTAGACTCTTTGATAATCTCTCTTTCTGTTTTTCCTTTGTTTAAGAACTCCATGTATGAGTTACAATAACTGTATATCTCATTTTTCTTTTCATCCTCTAAATCTGCCCATCCACATTTTTTATCGTTGAACAAGCTCTTTTGTAATTCCGTAGCTTCTGACATATTTTTTCTCCTTCCGTTTACTTTTTTTATGTTCTAATTATATCATTAAAAACATACTTTTCAATACAAGTATATTATTAAATTTTCTTTAACAAATATTCTTTACATAATCGAAATTTGTAGTATAATGTGAGTATTAATAAAATAAATGGAGATGTATATGGAAAAATTGGAGAAAAATTTGCCTAAGGAGAATGAGGCACAAAATACGAGCAAAATCGTTGAAGAAAATAAGGATACCCTAAAAATAGTATCTGATAAAGAAAAAACTCAAAAAAATAATTTAGAAAATAAAAATGATTCTGAACAAGTAAAAAAACATGATAGTATTGAAAAGGAAAAAATAGAAAAGGAATCTACTAAAACAAAAAAATCTATTGACTCCAAAAATGTAGAAGATTTCTTTAAGAAAAAAAATTCTGAGAAAAAAACTAAGAATCCTCAGACTGGTGTTTCCGATACAATGCAACTTAAAACTATTAAAAATAAGAATAGTAGAAAGAAAAAAATAATAATTGCAGCAATAATAATCTTTGCTCTTCTATTATCTGTTTTATCTACAGCCTTTGGTATTGGTGCATCTATAAATGATAAAGTTATAAATGGAATATCTATTAATGGAATAGATATCTCTAATCTAACAAAACAGGAAGCATTATCCAAACTTTCTGTAGAATTAAAAGATGATCTAAATAAAGAAATTATATTAACAAAAGGAGACTATACAACAAAAATCGATGCAAATTTGATTGGTGCACAATATAATTTAGAAGATTCTGTTGAAAATGCATATAATATTGGTAGGTCTGGAAATAATATTTTCATTAATAATTTTGATGTTTTAAAATCATTAATAGCTAAAAAAGATATAAAACCATCTATCCAATATAATGAGGATCTTTTAAATAAAAAGTTGGATGAAATTGACGGTGAAATTCCTGGAAGAGTTATTAATTCAAATTACAAAATCGAAGATAATAATCTAATCATAACAAGCGGTTACGATGGTTATAGAATAAAACGTGATGAAATAAAAGAATCTATAAAATCTGGTTTAGCAACAAATAATTTATCAATTGAAATTCCTGTAGAAGATTTTCATACTGATGAAATAGATATAGATTCAATATATAAAGAAGTGTATAAAGAGCCTAAAGATGCAACATTTAATGCTGATCCTTATGAATTGCACAAAGAAGAAGATGGATTAGACTTTGCAATTACTCTTGATGAAGCTCGAGCAATGGTAGCTGATAGACAAGATACCTATACTATACCTCTAAAAGTATTAAAACCAAAAATCACTGTTAAATCATTACCACAAGAAGCATTTCCTGACCAACTTGCAACATACTCAACTACATACGCTTCGTCAAATTATAATAGATCAACTAATATTTCACTTGCAGCAAGTGCAGTTAATGGAACAGTATTAATGCCTGGGGAAACATTCTCTTATAATGGAACTCTTGGTCAAAGAACAACAGCTAAAGGTTATAGAGAAGCTGGAGCTTATGTAAATGGTCAGGTTTCAACAGAAGTCGGTGGTGGAATTTGTCAAGTATCTTCAACACTATATAATGCTGCTTTACTATGTAACCTTGAAATAGTAGCTCGTACAAATCATTCATTTGAACCATCATACGTACCTGCTGGTCAAGATGCAACAGTATCATGGAAATCTCCAGATTTCCAATTTAAAAATAATAGAGAATATCCGATAAAACTTGTTGCTTCCGCAGGTGGTGGTAGAGTCACTTTTATAATATATGGAGTTAAATCAAATGATGATTATGAAGTTAAGATTCAATCATCAAAAACAGGTTCAATCCCATTCTCGACACAATACGTAAATGATGATTCCTTACCAGTCGGCACAACAAAAGTAACTCAATCAGGATCTAACGGATGTAGATCTGTTACCTACAAAATACTATATAAAAATGGTCAAGAAGTTTCTAGAACATTAATCAATAGTGATACATATAATCCTCATAATCAAGTAATAGCTAAAGGTACTAAACCTGTTGAGGTACAACCAGTACCGACGCCAACACCTAGTCCAGATCCAACGACATCAGAGCCTACTGCACCAAATGAAGAATCATCTGTTGAAATAACAAATGAACCAAATACACAAACAGAATAAATTTAAGACATGATTAAAATCATGTCTTTTTTATTTCCGTAAAATTATTCCATATTATGTTCAACATTTTATTGTAAAAAAATTTTTTTAATGATATAATTTGACAAATTGTTAGGGGGTGTTTTTGTGAAATTAGAGCAAAATGATTTATCTTTATTATTTTCGACAACAAATTTGCCAGATGTTTTTTTCACCGAATACCTTTCTCAGCTAAGTGGTGACTGCGTAAAGATTTATTTATATATGTCATTTTTAGCTAAGTATAATAAAGAGATAAAATTAAATGACCTATCAAAAAAACTAAATATCCCTTTAAAAACAATTCAAGATAGTATTAAACTATTAGAAGATGAACAAATAATAACAAAAAAAAATACAGGATATATAATTAATAATTTGCAAGAAGTTGAACTTCATAAATTATATAATCCAAAAGTTACATCTTCTCCTGAAGAAATAGAAAAAATCGCACAAAATAAATATAGAGCAAAAGCGATTGAAAATATAAATAACGAATTTTTCCAAGGAATGATGTCACCTTCATGGTATAGTGACATTGATTTATGGTTCAAAAAATATTCTTTTGATGAAGAAGTTATGAATGCATTATTCCGTTATTGTTTTAACAGATCTGCACTACATAGAAATTATATCCAAACTGTTGCAGAAGCATGGTTTCAAAATAATATAAAAACATTTAATGATTTGGATAAATATTATGAAAAACAAGAAAAATTAAATACATTACAAAAAAGCATTTCTAAAAAGTTAGGAATTACAAGAAATCTCACCCAATATGAGGAAGGCTACATTGAAAAATGGAATATGGATTTTGGATACAATTTAGATATTATTGAAATTGCATTGAAAAAAACTACATCTAAAGCAAATCCAAACTTTGAATATTTAGATAAATTACTTACTGATTGGCACGATAGAAATTTAAAAACACCAAATGAAATACAATTATTTTTAACACAAATGAAAGAAAAAAATAAAAATATAAGAACACTAGAGAAAACAACTGGATATTCTAATTATGATCAAAGGAATTATAATGATTTGAACAGTTTCTACACTAATTAAAATTACTTGGAATCTTTGAATATGAAAAGAGGTTTTTATGAATACAACTATTTTAAAATCATTATTAATTATATATGAGAATAAAAGAAATAAAAAAATCGAAGAAGCAGAACAACGTAAAATAGAATTATATAAGCAGAATCCTAGATTTGAAGAAATCGATTCTGCTCTTAGTTCGCTCTCTATAAATGCATCAAAAAATCTAATTAATTCAAACAATTTTGAATATCTAAACAATTTGAGACACGAAATTGAAAATTTAAAAAAAGAAAAACATGATTTATTAGTATCATTAACTAAAGATGAAAATTACTTAAATCCGATTTTTGACTGCAAATTATGCAACGATACAGGATACATCACGGAAAATTATAATACAAAAATGTGTACTTGTTTAAAACAACAATTATATGATATGGAATATAATCAAACCAATTTATTAAATGTTGAAAATAATAATTTTGAAAATTTTTCATCCACACTTTATTCACAAGATGTTGATACTGAAAAGTATGGTGCAGAAATTTCACCAAGAGAAAATATTGAAAAAATAAAAAAAATATCTATAAATTTTATAAATAAGTTTGATGATCCAGTTCAAAATAATTTATTATTTACTGGAAACACCGGTCTTGGTAAAACATTTATTTCTGAATGTATTGCCAATGAATTAGTAAAAAAAGGAAAAAATGTATTATATCAAACAGCTCCTGTTATGTTGGATTCAATTATAGACTATCGTTTCGGTAAAAATGATGGTTCAATATATAATAGTTTATTGGATGTTGATTTGTTAATTATTGATGATCTAGGAACAGAAAGTATGAATAATATGAAATTTTCTGAATTATTTAATATTATTAATACTCGATTATTAAATCAAAATAAAAAAATTACAAAAACTATAATTTCAACTAATTTAAATATTCAAAATTTATACAAAAATTATGATGAAAGAATCGTTTCAAGATTGATTGGTAATTATGATATCTGTCGTTTTTTTGGAGATGATATACGCTTAAAGAAAAAATTAGAAAAAAAATAAATTACCTAAATCAAAAAAAGTCATTTAATATGGCTTTTTATTTTATAAAAAATAATTATTAATAATATTAGTAAATATTATTATTTAATATTATTATACTTATTCTATAAAAAAATAATAATTTTAATTTTTTAGTAAAATATTTCATAATTAATTTATATTTTTAGTATATAAACCAATAACAATTTAATTAATTTTATAAAAAAATAAAAAGACAAAATGTCTTTTTATTTTTTTATTTTATATTAAATTTCGCCATCTTCATTTTTGATAGTTTCTATACTTACTACTTTACCACCATCATTAGTTCTCATTAGAGTTACACCTTGTGTAGATCTACCCAAAATACTTATTTCTTCAACTTTCATTCTGATTATTGTTCCCTTGTCTGTTATAAGCATTACATCTTCATCACCTGTTGCAATTCTTATTCCGACTATATCTCCTGTTTTTGGTGTTATTTTGTAAGTAATAACTCCTCTACCACCACGTTTTTGTACTCTATATTCTGTAAGTTCTGTTCTCTTTCCGAAACCATTTTCTGTAATTGCTAATAATGTTGCATTTTCATTATTTAAAACAGACTCCATTCCAATTACAAAATCATTATCATCTAATCTCATTCCTATAACGCCCTGTGCTGATCTTCCAACTGGTCGTACATCTTTTTCATCAAATGTAATACTTAAACCTTTGCTTGTAACTAAAACAACATTATCTTCGCCGTCAGTTAATCTAACATCAATTAATTCATCATCATCTTTTAGAGTAATTGATAATAATCCTGTTTTTCTTGATGAATCATATTCTTTAAGAGCTGTCTTTTTAATTAAACCGTTCTTTGTTGCCATTAATAGATACTTACCATCATCAAATGTTGTAATCGGTATAACTGCAGATATTTTTTCTCCATTATCAAGTCTTAATAAATTTACGATAGCAGTTCCTCTCGCAGTTCTACCAGCTTCAGGAATTTCGTATCCTCTTAATCTATACAATTTACCTTTATTACTAAAGAATAAAATTGTGTCATGAGTAGAAGCAGTAAATATTTGTTTTACAAAATCTTCTTCTCTAGTTGTCATACCCGTAATACCTTTTCCACCTCTTCTTTGACTCTTATATGTATCAATTGGCATTCTCTTGATATATCCAAAATGTGTTAGGGCAACTACAGTTTGCTCTTCCTTAATTAAATCTTCAACATCAATTTCACCTTCTGCAGCAACAATTTTTGTTTTTCTTTCATCACCATATTTTTGTTTAACTTCAAGAAGTTCTTCCTTTATAATTTCAAGAACTAAGTGCTCGTTTGCAAGTATTTCTCTTAAGTGTGCAATTAATTCCATCAATTGTTTATATTCTTCTTCAATCTTTTCTCTTTGCAATCCAGATAATGTCTTTAGTCTCATATCAAGAATAGCTTGCGCTTGTATATCTGAAAGACCAAATCTTTCCATTAATCTTTCTTTTGCATCATCGTATGAAGATCTGATTATATTAATTACTTCATCAATGTTATCAATAGCAATTCTTAAGCCTTCTAATATATGTGCTCTAGCAAGTGCTTTGTCTAAGTCAAATTTAGTTCTACGAATTATTACTTGTTCTCTATGTTTTATATATTCATCCAAACATTGTCTAAGTGTTAATATCTTTGGTACACCATTTACAAGTGCTAACATAATAACACCAAAGTTATCTTGCATTTGGGTATTTTTAAATAATTGATTTAATACAACTTGTGCATTAGCATCTCTTTTTAATTCAATAACAATTCTAACTTTTTCATTTCTATCTGACTCATCTCTTAAATCTGAGATACCTTCAATTCTCTTTTCCCTAGCAAGAAGAGCAATATGCTCAATTAATTTAGCTTTATTAACTTGATAAGGTAATGATTTTACGATTATTCTTTGCTTATTTCCAGACATTTCTTCAATTTCTGTTTCGGCTCTAACGACAATCTTTCCCCTACCTGTTGTATAGGCATCTTTAATACCTTCTCTTCCAAGGATTAAACCTTCTGTTGGAAAATCTGGTCCTTTCACAACTTTCATAAGTTCTTCATCAGATATATCTGGGTTATCAATCATTGCATTAACGCCATCAATTACTTCTCCTAGATTATGCGGTGGTATATTTGTTGCCATACCAACAGCAATTCCTGAAGAGCCATTGACTAATAGTGCTGGAATCCTAGCAGGTAACACCGTTGGTTCTTGTAATCTACCATCAAAGTTAGGTGTAAAATCAACTGTATTTTTTTCAATATCAGTTAACATCAATTCTGATATCTTTGACATTCTTGCTTCAGTATAACGATATGCGGCAGCACCATCACCGTCAATTGATCCAAAGTTTCCATGGCCATCAATTAGTGGATATCTAAGAGAAAAATCTTGTGCCATTCTAACCATAGCATCATATACAGATGAGTCACCATGTGGATGATATCTACCAAGCACGTCACCAACAGTTGTAGCTGATTTTCTATATGGCTTATCAGATGTTAAACCATCTTCATGCATTGTATATAATATACGCCTATGAACAGGTTTTAAACCATCTCTTACATCTGGTAAAGCTCTAGAAACAATAACACTCATCGCATAGTCAATATAGGCAGTTCTCATTTCCTTGTCTACATCTCTATCAACTATTTTTCCATCATTTCTTTTTTCGTCCATATGTAAACCTCTTTTCTTGTATTTTACCTTTGTATTATACTAAAATCAGTTGTTTTCTGCAAGAAAATTATAGAATTTTCTAACACTTTTTATTTTAATAATTTTGCAATTTCTTCTTCCTCAATTGAGATATTAAAATTTTGACCATTATTTTCAATTAGTGTGTGTAAATTTTTAATCGTATTTGCTTCATTAATAACATTTTTAATTGGTGCTATATTTTCCATTAATTTATTTATTTTTTTTATATTTTTTTCCATTGTTTTAAAATCTTGATTACTATATGCGATTCTCCATTTTTTATTATAATCTTCTAATTTTTTTAAATTAGTATTTTCTGTGTTTATTTCTTTTTTTATTTCCGATGACACTCCATTTAAAATTATATTTTTTCCGTTTTTTATTAATTCTATTATATTATCGGATAATAAATTGTTTTTTTCAGCTATATTAGTAAAAAAATCTATTATTTCAGAGACACCATTTATTAAATTTCCTTCTTTAAAAACTTCATCAAGTTGTCCAACGTTTGCCAGACCATTTTTTATTGTTTCAACTGTATTTTTACCTAAATCCATTACTTTGTTTACCAATTGTTTTATTGCTTCTGGAACTCCGTGACTTATCAATGTATTTTTAATTTCAATAACATCATTTTCAATAAATTCAGGTAACAGGGATTTTATTCCATTTTCAATAGAATTATTTATTATTTTTCCAAAAGTAGTTGTAAAAAAATTATTATTGTCTAAGTATAAACCTTCTGTTAAATCCATTTATCCTCCTCATTTTTTTATTTTTATCATTATTCTTTTTATCAATATTTTACTTAATAATTTATTTTCTCTTATTAAATTATTTTTAATAAAAAAGCTCTTATTAATAATTCCAA
>CAMNND010000043.1 GCA_946545035.1 uncultured Clostridium sp.
TAAAACGTATATTAATAAAATAATAAATTCAGAATTATTTCCAATTTTAATTGGTTTGATATTGTTTGTTAAGGTTGCAATTTTCTATAAATTAACAATATATAAAGCTGATAATTATAATGTTTCTATATTATCAAAAACATTTATATATTCAATGTTTATTGTAACGTTTTTATTTGTTCTGAAAAATAGACTAAGATTTACAATTGGCACGATAGTAAATCTACTTATCAGTATTTTGTTATTTGCTGATAATTTATATTACAATTATTCAACAAGTTTAATATCTGTATCACAAATAAGTAATTTGCAATATTCGGAACAGATATCTGCAGCACTAAAAGACTTATTTAGTGTTGTGCAACTCTTATATTTTATAGATTTATTTGCTCTTGTAATAATGCTTGTAACGAGATTCTTAAAGATACAAAAAATAAAATCAAGGGCATGGAAACCAGCAATTGTTTATTTTGCTATTATGGTTGTTGTATATGGTTCAACGATTCCAGGATACGTTGAGGCGGCACAACAATATAGATATAATAAAAAAATGCAACTTGAATATGGAACTTTGTATACTTTCCATTTTCTTGACTTAAAATCAAATATTAATTTAAAGAAAACGGCTAAATATACAAATAAAGATGATTTAATGATAGCATATAATGATTTGAAAAATACATATAGTCAAAACTATCAAGATGACTTATATAATCTTAAAGGCTCTGCACAAGGAATGAATGTTATTGTATTGCAACTAGAGTCATTTCAAGAGTTTTTATTATTTAAAGAAATAAATGGGAAAGAAATAACACCAAATTTAAATAAATTTGCAAAGGAAAACATTGAGTTTAAGAATATGATGATTCAGAGCTATTCAACTACAGCAGACTCAGAACATTCAACAATCTCATCACTTTATCCTTTAGAAAATGGTATGGCATATGCTCAATATAGTTCAAACGAGTATGATGATTTTTTTAAAATTTATCATAACAATGGATACTATACAATGTATATGCACGGAAATGATGGATCTTTCTGGAATAGAAAAAATGTATATGGGCATTTAGATATTGATGAACTTGATTTTATAGAAGCATTTGATGCTGAAGATACATACTATATTAACGAATGGGTATCTGATGAGTCATTATTTAGGCAAGCTGTACCAAAACTAAAAAAAGCTATAGAAGAAAATGAAAAACCTTTCTTTGCAAACATAGTTGCAGCTTCATCTCACAATGCTTTTGATTTACCTGGTCTAGAAAATAAATACGATTATGTAGATATTGATGTTGGTGAATATAAGGATATGTACTTTGGAAATTATTTGGAGGCAATTAACTATTCTGATAAACAATTTGGAGTATTTATTGAAAAATTAAAAGATGCAGGGTTATATGATAATACAGTAATTGTGGTATTTGGTGATCACTATGGAATGCAAATGTATAACTATGAAATGCTAGACTATATTGAAGAAAAAGACCATAGATATAATACTGTAGAGGCAGAAATTAACTACATCAATGTACCAATGGTAATTAGAGTTCCAGGAGTAGAGCACAAAGAGATTGATAAGACAGTAAGCAAACTTGATATTAAACCAACAATATGCTTCTTAACTGGAACGGAAGATGGTTTTTCAATTGGAACAAGTATGTTTGGAGACAAAGACTTTGTATGTTTAAATAATGGTGTAATTGTTACTGATGATTATTACTACAATGGATATTGGTACTACAGAAGCAATGGTGAGCAAATAGACATTGAAAATATTGATGAAGAATTAAAAAACAAGTTAGACTACTATATTGAATGTATGGAAAAAGAGCTTTCTATATCTAATTCAGTAGTTCTTAATAATTTACTTAAGTAAAAGATGTAAAATACTTATGAAAGGATAATGCTATGGAAAATAATCAACTGATGAACCCAGAGCTAGAAGATGGTCTTGAAGAAAGTTTAGAAACTTCAATAAGACCGAAGATGTTAAATGAATATATTGGACAATCAAAAGTAAAGGAAAACATGAAAATATATATAGAAGCGGCAAAAAAAAGAGGAGAACAACTTGATCATGTTTTACTTTATGGTCCTCCAGGGCTTGGTAAGACAACGCTTGCTAATATTATCGCAAATGAGATGAATTCAGATATAAAGGTTACGTCCGGTCCTGCAATAGAAAAAGCAGGAGATTTAGCTGCTTTACTAACAAATATGAAAGAAAATGATGTTATATTCATAGATGAAATTCATAGACTAAATAAAAATGTAGAAGAGATTTTATATCCAGCATTAGAGGATTTTACTCTTGATATTGTGATTGGGAAAGGCCCTACAGCTAAGTCTATTAGAATTGATTTACCGAAGTTTACATTAATTGGAGCAACAACTAAAGCTGGATCTCTATCAACACCACTTAGAGATAGATTTGGAATTGTAAACAGATTAGAGCTATATGATATTAATGATTTGAAACAAATTGTAAAAAGAACAGCTAAAATTTTGAATGTTAAAATTGATGATAAATCAAGTGAAGAAATTGCAAGACGTTCAAGAGGAACACCTAGAATTGCTAATAGATTACTAAAGAGAGTTAGAGATTATGCAGCTGTATTTTCTGACGATAATATTGATATTAAATTAACTAAAATTGCACTTAATAGATTAGAGATAGATGAACTTGGACTTGATGAAATTGATAGAAAAATACTTGAAACGATGATAGAGAAATATAATGGTAGACCAGTTGGAATAGATGCACTAGCAACCACTGTAGGAGAAGAGGTTGATACTATAGAGGATGTGTATGAACCTTATTTAATTCAAATAGGTTTTATATCAAGAACAATACGTGGAAGAGTGCCACTACCAGCAGCATATGCACATATGGGCTACGAATATAAGTAGAAAGGAGAGCGATTAAAGTGAAAAAGTTTGGTAATTTTATGTTTGCAATGTGTTTAGTATTATTAATAACAATGGCAACAATTATAAAACCAGTATCTAGCTTAGACGAAGTGTGGAATTTTAATGTTGGCAGATGCATTGCAAATGGCTTAATTCCATATAAGGATATAAGCATGGTTTCAACACCACTTTTAGGCTTTTTAATCGCAATTCCACTTAAATTATTTGGCCAAGAAATGTTTTATATAAGGATATTCGCTATAGTTCTTGGTCTTTTATGTTTTGTGAGTATATTTAAGATATTTAAAAATCTAGAAATAAAAAGAGAAGTCACGCATATTTTTGTCTTAATAGTAGTTGCTTTATTATCCAGCTTTATATATGCAGAATATAATTTATTATCGTTATTTTTTATATTACAAATTATATTGTTGGAAATAAAGTATATAAAAAATAAAAAATGGGATAGGTGGATAGCAGACCTTATTATTGGACTTTTAGCAGGTCTTATTATATGTAGTAAGCAATCTGTAGGAATTGTTATAAGTGGAATTACAATTATAATTCCGGTATTACGCATTAATAGTAGAAAAGGAATTTATAAAGGATTCAGAAGTTTTATTACAAGAATGATTGGTATATTGATTCCGGTTGATATTTTATTATTCTATTTAAAGCAAAATGGTGCATACTATGATTTCTTAGATTATTCAATATATGGGCTAAAAACATTTTCAAATTCAATATCATACAAAGATTTCTTTTTAATGTCTAATGAGTTATATAAGGTTTTTGCGATTGTTGCACCACTTATTGTAGTAGCAACGATTATAGTGAGTATTGTATTAAGATTTAAAAACAAAAATGATAAAATAGCATCAACAATTGCATTATATAGCCTAGGAACATTTGTAATGGTCTATCCAATAGCAGATAGATGGCATTTTTCGATTGCAGTTGTTCCAAGCTTAATTTTACTAGTATATGTTATAAAATTATTATGTAATAGAAGTACACGATTTAAAAAAATGAATTTAAAATATGTACTAGAATTTATGAACATATGTACAATTCTTATTATTTTATTTGGAACTTTAAGTATAGAATTTATATACAGAGACCATTTAGGTATGACAACAAAATATGACTATCAAAAACATTTTAGATATATAAGCATATCTGCAGCAACAAATAATTCAATTAAAGAAATAAATGAATTTTCAGCTGTTAAGGAGAAGAAAGTATATATTTTGGATGCAACTGCTGCTGTATACATGGTACCAATTGATAGATACAATAAAAATTATGATATGTTCTTACTAGGAAATCTAGGAGCAGGAGGGGAAGATGCAATTATAGAGCAAATAAAAAGTGAAGATGCATTGTATCTTATTATAAAAGATGAAGAAAATATTAACTGGAAAAATCCATCAAAAGTAAGAAGTTATATAAAAGAAAATATGGAATATGTAGGAGAAAAAAGTTATTTTGAGATTTATCAAAATAAAGCCGAAGATAAAACAGTGCAAGAGTAATTAAAATAATTAATGAGGTAGTATATGAAGTTATTAATGCATACATGTTGTGCTCCTTGTAGTGTATATTGTATTTCTGAACTAAGAAAAGAGGGGATAGAGCCAACACTTTATTGGTATAATCCGAATATACATCCATATAAGGAGTATGAAGCAAGAAGAGATTGTTTAAAAGTTTATAGTGAGAAAATTAATATTGAAGCCATATTCGAAGATGAATATGGCTTAGATGAGTTTTGCAAGAATGTTTCGAATAATTTAGAATCAAGATGCGTAAATTATTGTTATCCAGTTAGACTTAGAAAAACTTTTGAATATGCTAAGAATCACGGTTATACACATGTAACAACTACTCTATTATATAGCATATATCAAAAGCATGATTTTATAAAAAGACTAATGGAACAATATAGCAAGGAATACGGAGTTGAATTTCTATATAGAGATTTTAGATATGGATTCTGGGAAGGTCACGATAAAGCTGTTGAAGAAGGACTATATATGCAAAAATATTGTGGATGTATATTTAGTGAAGAAGATAGATATGTAAAAAAGAAAAAGGATCCATTAAGCTTGCCAGAAGGATTCAAATGGAAGAATAGATAGTATATAAATTGGAGGATAATTTGTGGATTTTGATAACAAAAAGAAAGAAGAATTAATGAGAATTGTTATGAAAGAGGTTAATGTCGCAGTAGAAGATGGAAATTCACCTTTTGCTGCAATTTTAATAGATAAAGAAGGAAATATAATTGCAAAAGGGCATAATACGGCAAAATCAATGTGTAATCCAGTATTACATGCTGAGATAAATTTAATAACAAGTGCATGTAAGATGTTAAATACAAGAGATTTATCAGATTATTGTATAATTTCTAATGCATGGAGCTGTAGCATGTGCATGTCAGCCTGTATCAAGGCAAAAATAAAGAATTACATATACGGAGCTCCAAGTGAATCAGATATGAATCCAAATGTTACGATTTTTGATATTAAAGAAAAAACTACTACAGAGCTAAATATTGAAACGGGAGTATTAGAAGAAGAATGTAAATTACAAATTGAAAATGCAAGAAAAGTTTAGATTAAATAATACATAAAGAAACGTCTCAAATAAAAGATTTATAACAAAATGGTTGTATTTATTCCAAAAATATGATACAATAGTCTTTACATAATTCTTTTTGAAAGGAGATTATTAGAGTGGAATTTTTTGATAGGATTTATCTAGATAAAGAAAAGGACATTATCGTTAATTTATACAAAGAAAATGATGACGAATTAACTTATATTATAGAGACTCCAAATCATAAAACAGGTAACTTAATAACTAATCTAGCTAGAATTTGCAACGTTGAAACAATAAAAGATGAAAACGACATGAAAGTAATTAAAGGAACTATTCCAGCTGAAATTAATGCGGATAATGATGAAGTATACTGCTTTAGATTAGGTGGTATAAAAATTGCAAATATATATGCTAATGGAAAGGTGTTTATTAAAGCAAAAATTCCAGCTATAAATAAAACTCTAATGTCTCAGACTAAGGAATATAAAATTCCAGTAGAGAAAACAATAATTAAAACTTATATAAAGAAAAAAGAGAAATTTAGAACAGATTTACATACTCATATTTTTGCTAATTTAAATTCAGATGATATCATAGCTCTTGGTATAAAACATCAAATTAAATATTCAATGTATTACATTAAAAAGCTTGGATTAAAGCTTTCTGATAAGCAAGCAAACAAGTTATTTCAAGCGAGATGTGAAGTTGAACATAAATATATGTATGAAGATTTACCAGGGAAAAAATTAATCAGAAAAATAGATGATGAAACATATATTAACTTTGCAGATTTAATTCTAAATAATCCAAATGATGTTGAGGAAAATATTGCTAAGATTAGAAATAGTTTGGTTCTTATTAAAGATGGCCAGGCTGTTTTTACAAACTTAGAAAAACTTTATTTATATAGATATGCATTTTTAAAGGGAAAACCTAGTGATGATAAAATAGAGATTACTAAATCTAAGATAGAGCAGATAACTGATAAAGATGTTAAAAATAATCTTTTGAAAATGATGGAAGATTCAAAGAGCGAAAGCTATAAAGATAATAGTTTACTACAAGATAAAATACTATGGGTCGCAAGAGAATATCAAAAACAAGGTAT
Organism: uncultured Clostridium sp.; assembly: GCA_946545035.1. Taxonomy (GTDB): domain Bacteria; phylum Bacillota; class Clostridia; order TANB77; family CAG-508; genus CAG-492. Next base: position 6,629 of record CAMNND010000043.1, read on the forward strand.
TAATTATGCAGAAATATCAGTTACATGGATTGTTAGAAAAGGTGAAGAAGGTGCAAGAATCTTAGAAGAATTACATGATATTCTTCCAAAAATAGAAGCGGAAACAGGTGTTAAATTAAGATTTTTAGGTGCATTTAGTAGAACGCTAATGACGGAGGAACAACTTAAAGAAGGTATAGATGCATTTAAAGTAGCAGCAAGAAGTCCATATGTTGTTGGTAGCGATATAATCGGTGAAGAAGTAAATGATATTTATAAATTTAAACCAGTCATAAAAGAGATTGTTGAGTATGCAGTTGAGCAAAATGATGGCTTCACAGTAAAGATACATGCTGGTGAGAATGATAGCCTAAGATCAAATGTTAAAAGATCAATTGAGTGTATTTTAGAATCGGTTCCAAAAGGCAAGAAAATGCCAAGATGTAGATTAGGTCATGGATTATATGGAATTGATACTGAAACGGATGAAGGCAAAAAGCTAATAAAAACAATGAAGAAAAATGGGGTTATTCTGGAATTCCAATTAACTTCAAATGTTAGATTAAATAACTTAACAGAGATTAGCTTACATCCATTAAAGAAGTATCTAGCAAATGATGTTAATTGTGTTCAGGGATCAGATGGTTGTGGATTCTATGGAACAGATTGTATGGAAGAGCAGATGGCGTTAACTAACCTTCTAAATCTATCAAGTGAGGATTTAATGAAGATGAGAGCTGTTGAAGATAAATTGATGACAGAAAATGAAAGCTACTTTAAATTAAAAGAGCGTAAATTTGAAGAGTGGTTAAATGGTAGAAATATAAAAGAAGCAGTTCTTGAAGAGCAAACTATAGAAATTGAAAAAAATAAAGATAGAGAGTTTAAGATTGGAAAAGATACAGAAATCGATTCTGAAGAAGTACTAAGAAACAAAATCGTTAAACTTCCAACTGATAAATTTCCGGTTGTTATTGCGGGAGGAAGCTTTAATACTCTTGGAAGAGAAACTGAGATTAGTGCTAAGGGGTTAAAGATGTTAAAAGAGCTTGTTCAAAATCTTGACAACGAAAAGGCATATTTTGTAATTGGACATAAGATGCAAGGTTATGAAAAAGCTATTTTAGATATTAGTAAAGAGCTTGGTAAGAAGTTTGAAATAGATGCTATAATTCCAAAGAAAATAGACAAAACACTAGCAAATGAATTACTTGAGAATAATCTTGATGGAGTTTGTATTTCAACAGAATCTGAGGAGCTTGGTATATATAAAAGCTTTAACTATGAAATATTTGAACGTAGACCTTCTGTTGTAGTTGCGTTTGATGGTAATTCTCCAGTTTCAAACTTAGTTCAAGAAGCAAAAAATGGAAAAGGTAAATCAAAAATATATATTAATGATGATGTAGAAGCTTTGAAAGAAAAAGCAAGCTATTTAGATGGATATATTACTAAATTTAATATTAATGATGATGATTTAGTAAGTAAAATTAAACAAGATAATCCAGATATATTATCATAAAATAATAAGTACCATAACATAATAGTTATGGTACTTATGTATATTTAG
>CAMNND010000044.1 GCA_946545035.1 uncultured Clostridium sp.
CCAATGAATAACTGCAAGACAAAAAAGCCAGATGAATCAATGTGTAGTAGTTATATAAACCATAGTTTATAGTGTAAAAAAAGCAATGTTTTCCATTAGAATTACATTGCTTTTTATAATTTAATTCTCTTGACTTTATATAGAATTAGCAATAAAATGACCATAGTTTATAATAGCTCTAAGATATAGAGCTTTAATCAAAGGAGGAAATAATATGCCATTAGTAACGACAAAAGAAATGTTTGAAAAATCAATGAGGGAGCACTTTGCAATTGGTGCGTTTAACGTTAATAATATGGAGATTATACAAGGAATTGTTGATGCAGCTGCTAAGCAAAATTCACCAGTTATATTACAAGCATCATCAAGTGCTATAAAATATGCAAGAATACCATATTTAATGAAGATGGTAGAAGCAGCTTTAGAGGAACATGATATTCCAGTTGCTTTACATTTAGATCATGGTCCAGATTTTGAAACCTGTAAAATGTGTATTGATAGTGGATTTACATCTGTTATGATAGATGGTTCTAAATATGATTTTGAGGAGAATGTAGCTTTAACCAAACAAGTTGTTGATTATGCACACGCTCATGGAGTAGTTGTTGAAGCTGAACTTGGTAAGTTAGCAGGAATTGAAGATGATGTTAATGTTGCAGATAGTGATGCTATGTATACAGATCCAGAGCAAGCAAGAGAATTTGTTGAAAGAACAGGTTGTGATTCACTAGCTATTGCCATTGGAACAAGCCACGGTGCGTATAAATTTAAAGGAGAGGCTAAGTTAAGATTTGATATTTTAGCTAAGATAAAAGAATTAATACCAAATACTCCGATTGTATTACATGGTGCTTCAACTGTTATACCAGAATTAGTTGAAATGTGTAACACATATGGCGGAAATATACCAGGCGCTAAAGGTGTTCCAGATGAAATGTTACATGAGGCAAGTTTATCTGGAGTATCAAAAATAAATGTAGATACAGATTTGAGACTTGCTATGACAGGTGCAATTAGAAAAGTATTTGCAGAAGATCCATCTGCATTTGATCCACGTAAGTATTTAACTCCAGCTAGAGCTTTAGTTGAGGAAACAGTAGAGCATAAAATAAGAGATGTTTTTGGTTCATCTAATAAAGCTTAATTATAGAGAAAAATAAGAGATTTTAATGATAAAGGAAGTGATATGTTTGAATAAATTAATAGCTAAAAATCCAGAAGCTAGACGTAACTATACGATTGAAGATACTATAGAAGCAGGAATAGTTTTATCTGGAACAGAAATAAAATCTATAAGAGCAGGTAAAGTTAATTTAAAGGATAGTTATGCTGGAATAAAAGATGGTGAAGCATTTATTTATTCAATGCATATTAGTCCTTATGAGCAAGGCAATATTTTTAATAAGGATCCAATGAGAGATAGAAAGTTACTTCTAAATAAGCTTGAAATTACAAGATTATCTGTAAAAATTAAACAAAAAGGATATTCACTTATTCCAATTAGTTTATATTTTAAGGGGGATATTGTTAAAGTTGAACTCGGAATTGGTAAAGGTAAAAAACTTTATGATAAAAGAGAAGATATTGCAAAAAAGGATGCTGAAAGAAGAATGAAACAAGCTCAAAGTGAAAAGAATAATTATTAAAATAAAACGACTCGTTTGAGTCGTTTTTACTTATTAGATATTTATTTTCTAGATTGAGCCATGAAGTACCAAAATATAGCAACAATAGCTACAACAAGTATACCAATAACAATCCACGCCCATGTTGTTGGGTCCATAAGACTATTTGCTGCTTTTTCTGTTTCAACAGAAGTTTTTTGTGCTGTGGTCTCAGCAGCAGATTTTATGGCATCTCCTGCTTTTCCTGTCATGTCGCCCATAGCATTAGTGGCATCCTTACCTTTGGTGGTAATGTTCCTTGCACCATCTTCGATACTTTTCTCTGAATCATTTACCATATTTTTTACGCTGTTTCCAATTGATTTTAAGTTATCATTTTCTGCAAAAGAGCAAATTGGTACAGCTAAAAGTAGCATAAGTACAATTGAAATTGAAAAAAATACTTTCTTCATAATAATCCTCCTTTTAAAACTAAGCTTAGTATGCTCTTATTTATTTTGAACAAATAATAATATTTTATACTTTAAAATTGACAAAAATTTTTTTTGATGATAATATAATGACCATTAAGAGTATACCTAGGGAAACCGAGCGGTATAGGAAAGCAATAGCTTTCTACACAGATTCAAGATTAAAGTCTTGTTGAGGAGTCTTATACTTTTCAACAGGACTTTTTTGTTTTATAGAAAGAAGGTAGATTTATGGAAATTAAGATCGAATTAACTAAAAATGCTAAGGAAAAAGTTGATCCATCAACAATTGGATTTGGTACACATTTTACGGATCATATGTTTATTATGGATTACAATAAAAAAGAAGGATGGCATAACGCTAGAATAATCCCATTTGGTAATCTTAGTTTAAATCCAGCAGCTGCAGTATTTCACTATGGTGCTGAAGTTTTTGAAGGACTAAAAGCATATCGTACACCAAATGGTGAGGTACAGTTATTCAGACCAGATTGTAATATAGATAGACTAAACGATTCTGCAGAAAGAATTACATTACCACAACTGGATAAAAAAGAAGCTTTAGAGGCATTAGAAAAATTTGTAAGCATTGAAAAAGATTGGGTTCCTGAAAAATACGGAACATCACTTTATATTAGACCATTTCTTATTGCAACAGCACCAGAGCTTGGATTACATGATATAGATGATTCTCAGTTCATAATTATTGCTTCTCCAGTTGGTAATTATTATAAGGAGGGAATTAATCCAGTAAGTATTATGATTGAAAGCGAAGATGTAAGAGCTGTTCGTGGTGGTACTGGTTATGCTAAATGTGGTGGTAATTATGCGGCTAGCAATAGAGCCGCAGCTAGAGCCGAACAAAAAGGTTATTCTCAAGTATTGTGGCTTGATGGTGTAGAAAGAAAATATATTGAGGAAGTTGGAAGTATGAATATCATGTTTAAAATTAATGGAAAAATTGTAACACCAAAATTAACAGGATCAGTTTTACCAGGAATAACAAGAAGATCGTGTATCCAGTTATTAAAAGACTGGGGATATGAGGTTGAAGAGCGTTTAGTTAGTGTAGATGAAATTGGAAAGGCAGCACAAGATGGAACTCTAGAGGAAGTATGGGGAACAGGAACAGCCGCAGTTGTTTCACCAGTTGGAAAACTTCAATACAAAGATAAAGACTATATCATAAATAATTTTAAAATTGGAGAAGTTACCAAAAGATTATTTGATGAATTAACAGGAATACAATGGGGATTAAAGGAAGATAAATATGGTTGGTGTGTTAAAATTAAATAGGTTAGAAAATAACTAAAAAGAAATTAGATAGGATGATTATAAAGAAAAACGTTATATTTGCAACAAAATATAAAAAATAAAATAACCAATTAAGATTTTCTTAATTGGTTATTTTGATATTTATTTTTTTAATCGAGTAAAAATTGCAAGTGCAAGTAGTATTAATACAATACCAACTGCTATAAGTAGTATATTTATAACATTTGGTATAGAAAAAATTTCGTTTTCAGCAGATGATGATGTACTAACTGTTGTTGAGATTTGACTAGATGGTTGGCTGCTTGGAGTTGCTGTTTGATTTTGTGCAGTTTCTGTTGCAGTCGCATTAGTTACTGTATTATCTGCACGTGATATAGTGCATAATCCCAAACAAGTAAATGTCAAAATAAATAATGTTAATATTACTTTAGAAAAATATTTCATTCTATTACCTCCAAATTTAATTCAATAAATACAATATGTTATTATAATAACATAAAATAATAAAAAAAGTCTATATAAAATGAAAATAATATGATAGAATCTAGAAAAAGGAGGGCAAGAATGAAGCCACATAGCAAATTATATAATAAAACAAATTATGCTGATATTAGAGAAGTTGTACAAGATGGTATAAGAAAATATCCCAATAATATTGCTTTTACAATAAAAAACAAAGTCGGCAAGGATGTAGAATATAAAAATATAACATATAAAGAGCTTGAAGAAGAAATTAGTAACCTTGGAGCGGGTTTATTAAAGCTTGGATTAAAGGATAAGAAAATAGCCATTATTGGACCAAACACATATGAATGGGCTCTTTCATATATTTCTATTTTATATGGAGTTGGAGTTGTTGTTCCGTTAGATAAAGGACTTCCAAACCAAGAAATTGAAGATTCTGTCATAAGAGGAGATGCAGAAGTTCTTATCTTTGACAAAAAGTATATAGATGTAATTAAAGATATCAAGGAAAAAAATAATTCCAAAATTAAAAATTATATATGTATGCAAGATATTGATGAAAAGCTAAATAATGATGGAATAAAAACTATATCTGAAATAAAAGAGCTTGGAAAAAAAGAAATTGAAAAAGGAAACAGAGAATTTTTTAATCTTGAAATTAATAATGAAAAAGCAAGTGTAATAATATTTACATCTGGAACAACATCACAATCAAAAGCTGTAATGTTATCACATAAAAATATTGCATCTGATATAAATTCAATGAATGCAGCTGAAAAACTTTTACCATCAGATGTTAATATGCAAATGCTTCCATTTCATCATACTTTTTCATCAACTGGTATTATTTTGATGCTAAATAATGGCGTTAAGAATGTATTTTGTGACGGATTAAGATATATACAAAGTAATATGAAAGAATATAAGGTTTCAGTATTTGTATGCGTTCCACTTATTCTTGAGGCTATGCATAAAAGAGTAATGGCGGAAGTTAGAAAACAAGGAAAAGAAAAATCTGTAAACTTTGCCAAAAAGCTAAGTAGATTTTTATTAAGATTTAAAATAGATGTAAGAAAGAAACTATTTAAGCAAATTTTAGATAACTTTGGTGGTAACATGAGATTTGTTGTAAGTGGTGCTGCTGCAATAGATAAGACAGTTGCAGAAGATTTTAACGCTTGGGGAATATTAACTATACAAGGGTATGGTTTAACAGAAACATCACCAGTTGTATGTGCTGAGAATGCTAAATTTATTAGATATGGATCAGTTGGGGTTCCACTTGAAGATATAACAATTGAAATTGATAATCCAGATGAAAAAGGTATAGGTGAGTTCATCATAAAAGGACCAAATGTAATGCTTGGATATTACAAAAATGAAGAAGCTACTAAGGAGGCATTAGCTGGTGGATGGTATCATACAGGAGATCTTGGATATAAAGATAAAGATGGATATTTGTTCATAACAGGAAGAAAGAAGAATGTAATTGTTTTAAAGAATGGAAAAAATGTATTTCCAGAAGAACTTGAGGAGCTTGTTGATAAACTTCCATATGTAGCAGAGTCTCTTGTTTTTGGATATCCAAAAGATGATGACTTGATGGTTTCTGTAAAAATAGTTTATGATGAAAACTATGTAAAAAGCAATATGAATAATATTTCTGAAGAAGAGCTGAAAGAAAAGGCATGGAATGATATAAAAGAATTGAATCAAAGTGTTCCAAAATATAAACATATGAAAAAAATAATTTTAACTAAGGAGCCAATGATTAAGACAACAACGGCAAAAGTTAAGAGATTTGAGGAAATTAAACAAATAGTAGATAATAAATTGTTAGATGATTAGGAGAAAAAATATGATATCAAAAGTTATTGTTGCAAGTAATAATAAAAATAAAATAAGGGAGATTAAAGCAAAACTTGCTAGTATGAATATTGAGGTATTATCTCAAAGAGAAGCTGGTTTTGATATAGAGGTTGAAGAGACTGGTACAACTATAGAGGAAAACTCAATGTTAAAAGCAAGAGCAATATATGATTTAGCTAAAATCCCAGTCATAGCAGATGATGGGGGATTAGAAGTAGATTTCTTAGATGGAAGACCTGGTGTGTATTCTGCAAGATTTTGTGGACCAGATGCAACCGATAGAGATAAATATATGAAAATATTGGAATTAATGAAAGATGTTCCTGATGAGAGACGTACAGCAAGATTTAGATGCATTATTAGCTATATTGATGAAAATGGAAAAGAGCACGCTTTTGAGGGCATATGTAACGGAAAAATTGCATATGAACCAATGGGTGATAATGATTTTGGATATGATCCAATATTCTTAGTTGGAGATAAGTCATTTGCTCAAATAAGTGAGGAAGAGAAAAACAAAATAAGTCACCGTGGAAGAGCAATTGATAAATGGGTTGAATACCTAAAAGATGTAAAATAATAAACAATGGAGATGAATACAAATGATATACGAATTTGAGGTTCCAGGGAAAATAATAGGGAAGGGAAGACCAAGGCTTAATAGTTATACAGGCACTGTATATACACCAACAAGAACCAAAGACTATGAAACATTGGTTGAACAATATTTTTTGTTAAAATATCCAAGATTTAAACCATTTGAGGGACGAGTTCATGTTGAGATAGAGGCAAATTTTGAGATTCCAAAATCTACAAAAAAAGCAGATAGAGAGCTGATGCTTGAACATAAAATAAATCCAACCAAAAAACCCGATATAGATAATATTGTTAAGATTGTTTTAGATGCTATGAATGGGATAGCTTTTAAAGATGATACACAAATAACTAAGTTACAAGTTGAGAAGATATATTCAAGTAGTGAATGTGTTAAGGTTAGAATAAGTGAATATTAGTAAAAAAGACATGCTCAGCATGTCTTTTTTTTTCGTGTCGAATAATGCTGAAATATATAGATTGAAATTTGTAATATTCTTATCATTTATGAATATTATTATAATGAAATGAAAGAGGTGTGCGGTGAATAAATTAAAGATTATTTTTTTATTAATAGGTTTTATACTTATAATTCAATATGTAGTAGCAATCAATTGCAACGAAAGAATACATGTAAATCCAATTTGGGGACAGGCAGGTAATGTATTGAATGAAAAAGTAGATAAAAGGGTATATAAAAAATATACAAAAAATCTATATTCAGGATCAATAAATATAATTGAAAAATATTTAACAATATATATGATTTTATTTATTTTTAGTTACTATATAAGAAGTATGAGCATCAGAAGATAATTGGGACTAGTTTATAAAAAATTATTATGGTAGAATTATGCTAAACAGAGAGATAAATTATAAGAGGAAAATAAATATGGAATGTAAAAAAATTAAAAATATACTAATAAAGCTAGGCTTTTTTATGTCAGTTTTGTTATTTATTATGCCATCAATAGTGTTTTTTATAAGAAATGGCAATACATATGTTGATAGAAATTTGGAATACAAATTTTTGTTACAAACGGGAATAGATAATAATCTACACATGATTACATACCTAGTAGTTATAGCTCTAATGATTATTTTATACATGGTAATTATAAAAAAAAGACGAGAGCTTTTTAAAAGCATAAAGGATGTATACAGGTTTATTATTGTAATTTCACTTTTATGTGTAATGGGACTACCTTTTATGAGCTCTGATATATATTATTATTTAGGGATTGGTAGACTTTCATGTAAATACAAACAGAATCCGTATTACGTGGATATGAAAAGCTACGTAGATAATAACGATATAGATTTGAAAAATGATTCTGTAATGGAAACAGGGTATAAAAATTACTGGGCAGGTACAACTGTTGTGTATGGAGCTCTTTGGAGTATGATATGTACGGTGGTTGCTTTCTTCTCATTTGGAAGTTTAAACACAGGAATTTTAATATTTAAGTTAGTAAATGTATTGATACATATTCTGAATTGCGTTCTTCTGTACAAACTATCTAGAAGAAAACTATTTCCATTATTATATGGGCTAAATCCATTTGCTCTTATTGAGGGGATTATAAATGTACATAATGATATATATATGGTTTTCTTTATAATGCTTGCTCTATACATGGTCAAAGAAAAGAAGAAAATAATATGGAG
>CAMNND010000045.1 GCA_946545035.1 uncultured Clostridium sp.
GAAAATGCGATAGTTGTTCAAAATCAAATTGAAATTATGAATACAATTCGAGAATATTTTTCTAATAAACTTGAAACTGCCGCAAAAGAGTATAGTAAGAGTTTGGAAAAGAATATTCAAGATTTATTAGATTGCATGCTTACAAGTAAAAGAACTGTATCTGTAACACAGGATTTTGCTGTACGAGTTACGGATAGTTATAATAATGAATCAAAATCTGAAGGACAGTTTGCAGTAGTTTCGTTTGCATATATCGGAGGTATCCTAAAAATTTTGAAAGATAGTGAGGAGTTAACATCAAAAGAATATCCTCTTGTCTTAGATGGACCGTTTTCGAAGTTAGATAAGGATCAAAGACAAAATGTTGTTGAAGCATTACCTCAGTTTGCTCCTCAAGTTATTGTTTTTTCTAAGGATGATTTGCATGACGTTATAGCAAGTGAAAATATTGGGGAAGTATGGACGATTCAAAGTAATGATGAAAAAAATATAGCTGTAGTGAAGGAAGGGCGACAATGGAATTAAAAACAGATATTATTTTAAAAGGGACAGCTTGGAATGAAGCAATTTCAGAATTGGCTGAGTTATTTAAACCTAGAACGAATTATGATATTTTTATGTTAAGTTTATCTATTGGTATTATGTATGATAAAAGAATAAGTGTTCCAGATGAAAATGGAGAAGAACCTAAAAGTATTGCTCGTAATGTGGTTAGAAATCATGATAATGGAAAGTTGGATTTTTATTTTCAAGCAGCTATTTTATCAACTTTAACTGAAGATTTGTCTGAAGAGCAAAGATTAGAATTGGCTTTTGGAGAAAAAACTGATTTTAATAAAATGTCTTTTTTATTAGAATTTGCAAATTTTGGAGTCACAAAGCTTGTAGAACATATTGGTGAAACTACTTTTGAAACAATGGATAAAATAAAAAATTATTTGGTTTCTACTGTTGAGGGATACAATTTTGATATTGATGAATTATCCATTGATGAATTATCTTTTGATGAATTCGAGATTCCAAAAAGTGAGCTAATGAAATAAATTGACAAAACGCACCTACTTAAGTATACTACTTGAGTAGGTGCGTTTTATATAGGAGATCAATTATGAAATATTGTTTTAGATTCCCAGTTGTGAAAGGAATACAGGCGGGAAATGTTTATTATATTGCAATGGTTCCTTTGAATATGATTCCAAAACTTTTTGCTGATGAAGAATATGTACTTCCTGAATTCCGAGCTCAAAGACGACTTAATGAAAATCGGATTCCTGAAATTAAAAGATATATATTGGAAAATCGCATGTCTTATGTATTTTCAGCTTTGGCTGCATCCATTGATGGAGATTTTCAATTTATTCAAAGTGAAAATGAGGATGTAGGAATACTTGAAGTTGATATGAATGCCAGATTCTTAATAAACGATGGACAACACAGAAAAGCTGCTATACTTGGAGCATTAGAAGAAGATCAGTCTTTAGGTGATGAAACAATATCTGTTGTTTTTTTCGAAGATAAAGGATTGAATAGAAGTCAGCAAATGTTTACGGATTTGAATAAACATGCTGTTAAGACATCTAATTCTTTAGCAGAATTGTATGATTCGCGAGACCCATTGGCAGTTATTACTCGAGAAACAATAATGAATAATTATTTTTTAAATGAGTATACCGATAAAGAAAAGGATAATTTAGGAAAATACTCTTCAAATTTATTTACATTAAATTTGTTTTATAAAGCAAATAAAAGGATTTTCGGTAGGAAAACTATTTCAACTTCGGATAAGGTATTTCTTGAATTATTTTGGAATGCTGTTGTAAAAAACATGACTCCATGGATTGAACTTAGAAATAAAGAAATTAGTAAGAAAGATTTACGTGAAAATTATATTTCAACACAAGGGGTTGTTATTCAAGCATTGGGTCGTATAGGAGAATATATATGCGTAAACAAACTTAATGCCGATGATGTTTTGTCAAAGTTAAGAGATATTAATTGGAAGAGAAGTTCTATAGATTGGAAAAATAGAGCAATTCGTCCGAATGGAAGAATAATCGCTAGCGAAACTGCAATTTTGTTAACGGCCAATCAAATAAAAAATAAATTAGGAATTGCTCTATCTGAAGAAGAAAAAATTAAAGAAAAGAGTATTCAATTGATTGATTAGTAATTTTTATGAATACTTATCACATACAAATATTCATTTATATAGGAGACTATGAATGAATATTTGTAAAAATGTATTCTAATTGTTTTTCATATGTGCAAAATGTTACTTATAGAATAAGGTTTAAGGAGTATGGTATGCACAATGATAGTAAAAACAAAAATAATAAATATTCAAGGAAATTGCTTACAAAAATAAAATGTTTGTATTCTTTGAGTATTGAAGAACATATTTTGATTATTTAAAAATCAGGAGAGATAGAGGATTTTAAATGGCAATTACAAAAGAACTGATAGATGAATTGATAATCACTATTCAAAATTTATATTTAATGGATGATATACCATGGATGGTTGGTTATTCAGGTGGAAAAGATAGCACTGCAGCTGTTCAATTAGTATGGATGGCATTAGATAGATTGCCAAAAGAAAAACGTAAGAAGCCTATTCATATAATGAATACGGATACATTGGTTGAATCTCCAGTGGTCTCAAAATGGGTTGAGAAATCATTGGAATCTATGAAAAATGAAGCACAAAATAATGATCTACCAATTATTCCAGAGCGTTTAATACCTGATTATGATAATACGTTTTGGGTTAATTTGATTGGGCGTGGATATCCATTTCCAAGAATGAAGTATAGATGGTGTACAGATAGATTAAAGATAAAACCTGTAAATAAGTTTATTAAGAATAAAATAGCAGAACATGGTGAAATTATTTTAGTTTTGGGGACACGTAAAAAGGAAAGTTCTAGAAGAAATAGAACTATGACAAATCTTGAAAAAAAGAGAGTGCGTGAACTTTTAAGTCCCAATCCAACTTTGGCGAATGAATTAGTTTTTTCTCCAATGGAAGATTGGACAGATGATGATGTTTGGACTTTTTTAATGCAATATAAAAATCCATGGAATTATTCAAACATGGATCTTTTAACAATGTATCGTGGAGCGACTGCGGATAATGAATGTCCAATGCAAATTGATAAATCAACACAATCATGTGGTAAGAGTCGTTTTGGATGTTGGGTCTGTACGATGGTTGAAAAAGATAAATCAATGGAAGCAATGATAGCAAATGATCAAGAAAAAGAATGGATGACTCCACTTTTAGAATTTAGAAATGAGTTTGGTAATGAAGAAGGAGATCGTGAGCGTAGAAGTTTTAGGAGAATGAAAGGTAATTTACAAGGAAATTATGGTAAGTTATTTCATGGACCGTATAAAAAAGAGGTACGTGAGCATTGGCTAGAACGTTTGCTTACTATTCAAAAGAATATTAATGAAACTGGTCCTGAGGAATTTAGTGATTTAGAGTTGATTCGTCTTGAAGAGTTACAGGAAATAAGAAGAATATGGGTTAATGATAAACATGAGTTTGATGATTCATTACCAAAAATATATGAAAAAGTACTAGGAAAACCATTCGTTGATCCAACATGGCTTCACAATGAAAATTTTGAAGCTGAAGAGTGGAAAATACTTAAAGAAGTTTGTGAACAAATGTATCCTGATGAAGAATTAGTTTTCGAGATGATGTATTCATTAATTGATTTGGAAAATAAAGCTTCAGGAGTGAGTCAGAGAAAAGGAATTCTTCAAAATATAAATAAAACTATTTGTTCTACATTCTATAAGAATGAAAATGACGCAAGAGAATACTATACAAATATGATGGTAAGAAAAAAAGAAAATGGTGGTAAGTATAATGAAAAATTCTTGGATTATCAGCCATTAGAATCAGAATATGAAGAGGACGAGGATGAATAATAAATGATTATTAAGCGATTACAATTGCATAATTTTGGAGTATATGCAGGAGATAATGAATTTTTATTTTCAAACAATAAACCAATTGTTTTGATTGGTGGAATGAATGGACGAGGTAAAACTACTTTTTTAGAGGCGGTACTTCTCGCTTTATATGGGTCTAATTCTTTTGCATATAAAGAAAGTAAAAAAAGATCATATCCACAGTATCTTAAATCATTTATTAATAAGCATGTGGCAGATCGTACATGTAGTGTTGAGTTAGAGTTTGAGATAAATAATGATTCAAAAGAAAATTATATTATCAAAAGATCATGGGATGGTAATGATAATCGAGTATCTGAACTTATTTCTGTGTTTAGTAATGGCGTGAAAAATGAATTTTTAACGCAAAATTGGTCAATGTTTGTAGAAAATATTTTACCAAGTGCACTTTCTAGTTTTTTCTTTTTTGATGGTGAAAAAATTGCAGAAATGGCTGTTGATAGTTCTAATAAGCAATTAAAAAATGCAATTAGATCTATGCTTGGAATCACTGTGTTAGATGTTCTTGAAAACGATATTCTAAGAAACATTAAGAAAATTGAAAAAGAGGACGCAAATGTTAACTCAGTAGGAATTGTACAAAAATTGCGTGACAAGAAAGATAATGCAATTGCTAAATTAGAAAAAATTGATTTAGAAATTGAAAGATGTAAACAAAGTTTAGTAGAAGATAACGATAATATTGAAGCACTTCATCAGTTGTATAATGCAAAAGGTGGAGATGCTGTAGAAAAAAAACAAGAAATGATGCAAGAAAGAGCATCACTTAAATCTGATTTAGATTCTGAAGAGGGACATCTATATGAACTTGTTGGTGCTGAATTACCTTTCTCTTTAGTTTCAGATTTATTACAAAACATAAAGTTACAAGCAACTGATGAGCATAATGATATTGTCATGGATGAGGCAGTTTTACAACTTGATGATATTCTTAATGAATTTATCACTCAGTATGATAAAGATCCTAAGGCAAGTATCGATTTTTTGAATTATGTTAAGAATCGCCAAAATGATGATTATGAAGAACCACTTTATAATTTATCAGGTCAAGCATTATTTCAGGTTAATAAATTAGTTGAAGGTCATTTGAATTCTTCAAAAGAAGAAGCAAAAAGACTTTTATTACAAAAAAAGCATAAACAAAAACAAATTGCAGAGTTAGACAGTTATCTCTCATTAGATATTAATGAAAAAGAATTAAAAGAAATTCATGAAAAAATAACTGAAGCTGAGAAAAAAATGGTTAGTAACCAAGTAAAAATTGATTCTTTAGAGCAAAAAAGAAGAGATGTTAATTCGGAAGTTACAGCCACCACAGCAGAATTTAATAAATATGTTGAAACATATTTAGCATCAGTAGAAACACATGATAAAGCTGAGCGTATTAATAAGTATTCAAACATTGCTTTGAGTATTATAAATAAATACCAGGTAGCTTTACAAAAAAGAAAAACGGATATTTTAGCAGAGACAATAACAGCTTGTTATAAAAGACTAGCAAATAAAAAGAATTTGATAAATAAAATTGTAATGGAGTCTGAATCATTAGCGATCAAATATTTTTCTGAAGAAGGAAAAGAGGTTACACAAGATTCATTATCAGCGGGAGAACAACAATTAATGGTAATCTCTATTCTTTGGGCATTGGCTTTATGCTCAAAGAAAAAATTACCAGTAATTATTGATACTCCTCTATCAAGATTAGATTCATTGCATAGAAAAGCACTAATAACTACATATTTTCCAAATGCTGGGGAACAAACTATTATTCTTTCTACAGATTCTGAGATTGATACCACATACTATGAATTGATGAAAAGTAATGTAGGTGATGAGTTTACGTTAATTTACGATGAACAAACTAAAAGTACATCCATTAAATGTGGTTATATGATGGGAGCAAACAAATGATAATAAAGCAGATAAGAGTTTCTGAACAAGCTAAGGCACAATTATCAAGGCTTAAGGGGAAGACAGGAATAAAAAATTGGAATGTTTTATGTAGATGGGCACTCTGCTATTCCCTTAGTGAAAAAACATTACCAACTGATATACAAATTGTTGCGGATAGTAATCTTGAAATGTCATGGTTAACATTTGGTGGTGATTATTATGAGTTATACGAAGCGTTGGTAAAAGCCTGGTGCCAGCAAATGAATTTGTCAACAGATAATGCTACAATTACTAAATATTTCAGATTAAATTTAGAACGTGGAATTGCACATTTATGTGGAACAGGTTTTATAAAAAGTCTTGACGATTTAGTTAAATTGGCAGTTAAGGAGAAATAGATATGAGTATTTATTTAGATTATAATGCGTCAGCACCAATTGATATACGAGTATTAGAACGTATGATTGATATTTATAAGAATTATATTGGGAATGCTGATAGTAGAACTCATAATTTTGGAGAAAATGCAAGATCAGTAGTAGAGAGTGCAAGAAAGCAGGTTGCTGCTTTATTAGGAATTTCATCGGGTGAAGTTTTTTTCACAAGTGGAGCAACTGAAAGCAATAATATAGCTATTAGAGGTTTGGTCGATTATGCTAAATCAACAGGAAAAAAACATATAATTTCAACAGAAATTGAACATAAAGCAGTTCTTGAAACTGTAAAACATTTATCAAAAGAAGGATTTGATATTGAATTAGTAAAACCAGGATTGGACGGCAGAGTGAGTGTATCAGACATTTTAAATAGAGTGAGAGAAGATACACTTTTAGTTAGCGTCATGCATGTTAATAATGAAACAGGAATTATACAGCCAGTAAAAGAACTTGGTGAAGCACTTGATCAAAAGGGTGTTCTATTTCATGTTGATGCTACTCAAAGTTGTGGAAAGCTTGTCGATGAAATAAGAGAACTTAAATATAATATGCTTACATTTAGTGCTCACAAATTAATGGGACCTCAAGGTGTTGGAGTACTTGTCTTAAGAAAAAAAAGATACAAGCTACCACCAGTTAAAAATATAATGTATGGAGGTCAACAAGAGCATGGAATAAGACCGGGAACTCTTCCAGTTGCACTGATTGTTGGTTGCGGTGTAGCTTGTAAAATAGCTATGAGTGAGTATAAAGAAAATGCAAAAAAAGCAAGTGAAATTAAAAAAGCTATTTTAAATGAATTAGATAGTTCTGGGATAGAGTATTCAATCAATGGTGATTCAACATTTTGTGTAGATACAACTATTAATGTTTCATTAAAGGGTGTTTCATCTGAAGCGTTAATGATATCAACAAAGCAATATTGTAGTATATCAAATGGATCAGCATGTACATCAGAGAGTTATTCACCAAGTTATGTTTTAAAAGCAATGGGAATTGATGATGATACAATAGAAAGTTCATTACGTCTTAGCTGGGGACCTGATACGAACAAAAAAGAAGTTATTAATGGTCTAAAAGAATTGTTAAATGTAGCTAAGCAGTTTAATTAATAATGTAAGATATTTCCCTTACGAAAATATGAAATATTTTTACATATTAATTTGATTTTTCAAATAAAATATATTGATTATAGATCTATTAGTTATTTAAAAAAAATAAACTTAAGAGTCGTATAGAGGTGTCTGCTGTTCGCATGAAATGGACTTCCTTTTTTTGATAAGGATTACTTTTCAAAATATTCTAATCATGATCAAACATATGATTGATTAATATTTCATTTATATAATAATATTGATTCAGCCGGATAGAGACAGTAATTCAGTGGATGAGTAATGCTATTTCTGTCGTAGAGCGACAACTGAATAATTCGGTGCAGGGTTATACAATCTTGGAAAAAATGATGACGTTTTTGGTGCAGGTATAAAAATAATTAATAAAAGTTTATGAATCTAATGACATTCTTTGAGATTGAATGTCATTTTTTGGTGGAATATAATATTTATGTATTTTAGTTAATTGGAGGAAATAATATGCAATTACCATATTCAGAAGAACTCAATATTGGTCAGTTAAGTAGAA
>CAMNND010000046.1 GCA_946545035.1 uncultured Clostridium sp.
TTCATCAATAGTCTCAAAATAATCATCATAAAAAACTATACGTCTTTCCCAATCATTCTTTTTGTATAAACTAGCTAACATTTCATATCTCTTCTTGGCAACTAAATTGTTTCTAAATAATCCTCTGTATACACAATATAAACCAACTACAGCCAAATACATTGCCTCACTTGCTCTACTTAGCATTATACAAAATACCATCATTGCAAAAAACAATGTTGACAATGCTATCCAAAAAATTTTAAATCTTTTAACAACTATGTTATCACAGGTCCAAGACTTAAATAAATCCTCTGTTACTATATATTTATTTTCAATTAATATCTCGCTATCATCATTACTATTATCTGTAACTGCCATTTATTTCTCCTCTATTAACACTATCTCTATTTAATACCATTCCACTCATCTAAGAACTCTTTCACAAATACCTTCATGTACTCAGTTCTTTCTTGCGCCCTTTTTCTTGCTGATTCTGTATTCATATTATCAGCAAGTTTAAATAACTTGTGATAAAAATGATGTATTGTTGAAGGATCATCTCCATTATGCTCTGAATATTTTTCTTCCATCTCTAATGGAGCTTCTTCATCGTACATAACAACATTATGTGCTCCTCCATATGAAAATGTTCTACCTATTCCAATTGCACCAATTGCATCTAAATTATCTGCATCTTGTAATATTAATGTATTTATATCATCAACATTATTTCCATTCCAGTTATATTCTTCGTGATACTCTATTGCAAAACATATTTTATCTTTTATCTCATCTGATAAATCAGTATGATTTAATATCTCTCTTACCTTTGGAATAGAATCTTTAGGAGATACAAATTTCCCCATCTCATTTTGCATTATTCTATGTATATCATGCATAAATGCAGCAATACCAACAATTAGTTTGTCTCCATGCTCTTCCTCACATAAACTTACAGCTATATTCATTGTTCTTGTTAAGTGGCTGATATCATGACCACTAGAATCATTTTTAAATAAATCAATTATATATGGTTTTATTAATTCAATATATTCTTCTAACATACTTTTCTCCTTAATCATTATATTTTACTTCATAAATAACATCTACGTCTTCTTTATTTGGCTCTTCCCACATTCTTTTAACTTTCTCGATTAATCCTTCTCCGACATAAAAGTCATATCCTTGGTCGCCTTCATCAATTCTTTTGTTTCTTTTCTCAATATTTTTCATCCATGTATCATCATCTACTTTAACATAGTGAATTTCAAAGTTAATATCATTTTTCTTAAAGAAAGCTCTTATGTCTTCTCTCTGAGGTTTTGTCCATAATCCCATATCAATAATAGCTGTTCCGCCGTTATTTGCTATCTCAGCAGATTTATTTTTAAAATAATTTGTAGCTCTTCTACATAGCTCTGTATAGTCTTCACCTTTTTTATTATCTACCATATAGTATGTTAATTCATCTACACTAAAAATAATTGCATTTTCCTTTTTTCTTAATTCCTTTGCATAAGTTGATTTTCCACTCGCAACTTTTCCACATAAAGCAATTACTTTTCCTTTACTAAAAATCTTATCGAACATGCTAATTATTAGTGTTTTATATTCATCTGAACAAGGAGCCCAGATATCAGAATAAAACAATTTCTTAAACTCATCATACTTTAGCCATTTTACTTCTTCAACTTCGTCTTTTTGAAGAACAAATTCATTTATTTCCTTATCTGTTTTTATGAAAAATATTTGGCCTATTTCCCAATAATCTTCATCTTGAATTAGCTCTCCCATGAACTTAATATCATTTTTAGATACATCTAATCCAATTTCTTCTTTAGCCTCTCTAATTGCTCCATCCATTGGTGATTCTCCAGCATCTACATGTCCAGCACATGCCATATCCCAGAACCCAGCATATCTTTTTTTACACATAGCTCTTTTTTGAACTAATATTTCTCCTTTGGAATTATATACCCATGACCATGCTGGTTTGTGATAAAATCCTGGGTTTTCAGTATGACACTCAGCTCTTGTTCTAACGCCTAGATACTTACCATCTCTTGTATATACATCTAATAATTCTTCTTCCACTTTTAACTCCTTTTATTTTAATAAACAAATTAGCTCTTTTGCAATTTCGTTTATTACATATTCTTTTTGTTTATTTCTATCATCACTTGGTACTACAATTTCTTTCGATGTAATATTATCATCTTTATCTAATATTGCGAACCAAACATGATTTAATTTTTCTTCTGGATTACTTGGATCTATTCTTCCCAGTTGGCCAGTTACTCCAATTGAGTAATTAGAGCCTGTATTTATCTTTACTGCCTTTGCCATTTCAATAGCTGTTTCTATACTATAAACAGAATAAGTATCAATTACTTCTTCTGGTACTCCATGTTTTATTTTTGCTTCATTACAATATGTTACGTAACTTTCTTTTATGATAGCAGATGCTCCTGAAATATTTGTTATTTCATTTGCAATACCTCCACCTGTACAGCTTTCCATTGTCGCTATTGTTAGCTTTTTTTCTATAAGTTTATTTACAATTTCTCTCCAGAAATTTTTACTATCCATTGCTCTGCTCTCCTAAATAATCTAATATAATTTTCACATTTTCATCTGTTGATTTTAATCCATCAATTATGAATTTCTTACAATTGAGATTATTAAACCAATTAATAATCTCCGACTCATCTTTTTTATATACTTTATCAAAAAATGTACTTTCTTTTACAAACAAATCTCCACCCTCAAGTATTCTATCTCCAAACAAATCATATGATCTTTGTTTAACTCTACTCAATCTTGTATCCTTATCTACATCAATGTATATAACAACATCATATAGACTACTTGCTCCATTATAGTCTCCGTTACAAGATGTAAAAATGATATTATCATATTTTTTCATATCTTCTTCTACCATTTTAGAAACAGTGGCTCTATCTTTTGGTTTATCATATTTATAGTTATCTTCTTTTACAAAATAATAATCCTCTATATCTTTATGAACATAATTTGTTTTCTTTGCTAAAGCTCTACCAAGTGTGGATTTTCCGCTTCCATTTAGACCACATATCATTATTTTACTCATATCAAATATCTCCGATTTATATATTAAAATCTATCTTGTAAATCTCCATTGTTTGAACAAAGTACATAAACCATCATCATTCACAGATACTTGGAATATACCATCAATTTCTTGTTTTGTATTTGTTTTAGTCATCACTCTTGTCATCTGCCAATTGATTATACATATATTCTCATTATAACTAATTATTTTATACTTATATTCAATATCTTTTTGATTATCTGCAACAACATTCCACAAATTAGTCACTTCTTCAAAATCAGCGCATGGTTTATCTATTGGATTTTCATAATATTCAACATCCTTTGATAATGTTTCTAATGTTCTTTTCCAATCTAAGTTTTTCCATGACTCCATAAAATCTTTTGTCCATTTATCATATCTACTAAATAAACTATCCATAATTCTCCTCCTAAAATACATTTTAAAATTAAAGGACATGCTTTCACATATCCTTTTAAATTAATCTTTTGTTTCTTTAACGTTATCTTTTTTTCTAAAATCATTTATATACATCTCATATATACTTACTAATAATAGAACAGTATATCCAAGAACCATGAACCATCCTTCATAGAATATGTAATATGCTCCGTAAAAAATTCCGGTTGTAATACCTGATAATCTAACCCATTTCATATCCGATTGCCATAGACAATATGTTCTTATCATAGAGCCAATTGTTGGTAATAATGATATAAATCCTGCCCATGATAAATAGCAATTTGTCATTATCAATATTTCAAAGAATATTAATATTCCTAAGTATATACTTTTACCAATCTTCTTTTTGTTTATAAATATCGATGTTCTAATTGCATTTATAATTTCAATAACACCAGCTGTTATTGCTGATATATAAAAAGCATATAACGCAGAAAATAAACACTCAAATGCTTGTACGATTAATGCTCTTTTTCTTTTCTTTAAACATATACTTAAAATTAATGCTATGAATGCAAGTATACTAAATACCATTTTTATCTCCTGTAAATAGATTCAATCTTTTTGTTAGAATTATAACATAAAGCATTATTTGTTTATATATTTTTTCATAATTTCATTTAGCTCTTCTATTTTTGTAATTCCATCTTTAATTGTGAAATGACCAGCACCTTTTACTAAAACTTTTTCAGCATCAAGTTTTTCTGCATACTTAACACACTTTTCAAGTGGACTATTACTGTCATTATTGCTATAAATAGAGTATTTATTCTTTATTAGATTTTTACAATTATGAAACTCTTCATCAGATATTTTAAAGACTTTCATTACATCAACAATATAATCAGTTCTTGTTCCTGAGTAATCTACGAAACCAGCAACAGACACAAATGTATCAATATTAATATTATTTTTAACTAGATACTTTGGAATAAATTTTGTTCCAATACTATGAGCTATTACCATACTTTCTGAATTTAAAATTCCATTTTTTACATATTGATCAAGAATACTTCCCCATGACTCTGGAGATGCTTCAGCTCTTATTGGAAATATTGGATAATAATAATCTATATTATTATCTTTACAAAACTTTTCCACACTACCGGCAAAACTATCTATCGTATTTCCATTTAAGCTATGTATTAAAAATATATTTTTCATTATATTCACATCCTCATTTAATTTTATTACATTCAGATACTACTAAATCATAGAAAACTTGATATGATTCGTTATCGTTGCTCCCCTTATATTCTTTTGGATTATCATTTATTTCCAATTCAAATATAATAACAGAACTATCTGTTTCTTTGTAGTATCCTTTGAATACTTGTATTCCATTCCAACTTCTATAATAATTTATAGACTTATCATCACAGTACATAAACCAATGGTCTTCCATCTCTTTTGGAATATGTCCATATTTTAATTCTTTAAATTCATCTTTCGTTAGACTTATATTACATTCAAATTTTCTGCTTTTTTTAAAATCCTTACAATTCCAACTTTCAGCTGTTGCTTTTTCTTTTTTTACTGATACATTATTTATAAATAAAATATATTTTTTAATTAAACTCTCTATATATTCTCTCTTTTTTAATTTATTAATCCACTTTTCTGGTATACAACCATATCCATATATTAAGCCAGCTAAAGCTCCTGTTAGAGCTCCGATTGTGTCTGTATCATTACCAAGATTAACTGCAAGTAGTACAGCATCTTTGTAACTCTTAGAATTTAAAACACACCATAAGCAAGCTTCAAGAGTATCAACCACATATCCACTAGATTTTATCTTATCTTCTGATAATTTAGAAATATCTTCATAAACTATTCTGTTAAATACTGACTTTAAATCATCTACATCACCTAAAATACTGTCATTATCATTCTCTAATACATTTTTTATATTTAATTGCATATTACCATATGCTTTTCTAATATCCAATTCTTTTAGATACTCATCAATGAAAACAGTATAAATTAGGCAACTAAAAACACTATAGATATGAGCATGAGTCATTTGAGAAATATTTTTTATAACATCAAATACTGGTTCATCCGTACAATGCAAATAGATTGATATTGGCAAAATTCTCATAAGAGATCCATTTCCATTTGAATTTATGTCATTTGACCCACATAAATAATTATTTTTATCATCTTTATATTTACGTAATGCCAAGGAAGTTGCGTTACCAACATCAAACACAACTCCATCTGGAGTATACTTTCCATTACTATACCATTCTAGAAAACAATCCATAATATCACTATAATTAATCATATTATTTCTTACCATTGAATCAATTGTAGCAAGCATCATTGAACTGTCATCTGACCATGTACCTATTGGTTGACTGTGTGTACCATATTCTAGCATTTTTGTAACTTTTTTATTCGTTAATTCTTCTCTACTTTTGAATTCTACTGGCACACCCAATGCATCACCTACTATAAATCCAACTAAAGCTCCTTTTATTCTTTGGGTATTATTTAATACCGAACTATTTTTTTTACTTCTAAATAATCCTAACATATAAGTGCTCCTTACTTCATATACTGCTCTATAACAAATCTTTCCTTAAATCCAAGCTTTTCATAAAACTTTTGATTCTTACTTTGATATTCAGTGTTTAGAGTTAAAACACCTCCACCAAGCTCTTTAAATTTTTTTATAGTAAATCCTATTACTTGTTTTCCATAGCCTTTATTCCAGTATCCTTGAGCTGTTCCTACATTATTAATTCCAGCTATTCCATCGACATAACTAAGTGTCGCAACACTTACTGGAATATCTCCATTATATGCAACTATATGAAAATGGCTCTTATCATTTATAGTATTCTTTATTGCTTTATAATAGCATTCTGTTATCGAATCAGCATACACATTTTCATCTGGATTTTCTGTAGAATCATTATATGCAGAAGCCAAAACTTTCATATAATCGTTATATTCTTTATCATTCTCTACTATCTTAATATCTAGATTTATATCAATTGGTACATCTTCAGCAAGTTCCATATAAACATCTGAATCATGTAATTTATAATTATTTTCTAATAGTAAATTTTTATTATTTTCATAATTTATGTCATTTTTACCTAAGTACATTGACGGATTTCTATTTATCATTTTAAATTCATTTTCCAAATTTTCTAATTTTTCTTTATTAAATTTAGTCTTTAACGTAGCAATGTTCCAAAAATAATCATCTATAACATTTGAATAGCATAATAAATAATCGTCTGTTTCTTTTCTATCATCAAAAAACATCCCTTTTAGCAATATATATTCAAAATTTAATCCATTACTTTCTACTAAAGTTTTATCCATTTTTCCAACCTTTCTTATACATTATTATAGATAGCTAACTATATCTTCAAATGTATCGAATCCAGATTCAGCATTTATATGTCCAGCCTTTGGAATGCAAATCTGCTCTGTTGCTATTCTGTCTGCAAAATCCTTTTCAACATCATATTTAACATATGGATCATTATCTGAATAGAAACAAATAATTTCATTTGCATATTTTTTAACGTCCTCAAGATTATTAAAATACATTGTATTATTAACTGTATCATATTCTTCATTTATTCCTAGGTAGTTATTAAATCCACATACAAATATTAATTTTTTAACCTTTACTTTGCTCTCTACTAAAAATTTAGAAACAAATACCGGCGCTATACTATGAGCTATTATTGTTGTATTTTCGTTTATCAATCCTAATTCTAAATAGTATTTTAATAACCTACTCCAATTATCATAATTCTGATATCCAACCCCGATTGGAAATTGTGGTACATAAACTTGCTTTCCATCGCTTTCTATAAAATCATGTAGCCATGAAAACCAGTTTCCAAAGGGGCTACCAAAACTTCCATGTATTATAAAATAATTCTCCATATTTTTTATCTCCTTACTTATATTTTGTCGAATTTTGACGTGCGAAATAGTGGCTGTATATATTGTTTTTACTCTTGTTCGGTTATATAATCATCTTACCCTTTCATAAAGGAAAACTTTATTAGAAAGGAGGTGTGTTATGTGAGTA
>CAMNND010000047.1 GCA_946545035.1 uncultured Clostridium sp.
AATAACATACAAATTACATGCTCTAAGATTAATGGTATGGAAGTTAAATCTGGTGAAGAATTTTCTTTTTGTGGTAGAACCGGTGTATCTAAAGAATCTGAAGGATACAAAAAAGCAGATGTTATTGTTGGAGATGATGTCATAAAAGCACTTGGTGGTGGTAATTGCCAAGTTAGCAGTACTCTATATAATGCAGTTTTAAAAACATCGGAACTTGAAGTTACAGAAAGACATCCCCATGGAAAGAAAGTCAATTATGTTCCAGAAGGAAAAGATGCTGCCATTGCTCATGGATCAAAAGATTTTAAATTTAAAAATAATTCAGATAAATCTTTAAAAATATATGCAAGCTCTGATGGTAAAACTGTTAATATTAAACTTGCTCTATTATCATAATTTTTATCATGAAATAAAAAAATAAAAATATACTTAAATAACAAACTAATACTAATTCTTGGAGGAAACCCATGAAAATATATTCCCATATAAAAAATATATTTATAAAAATTATGTGTTGTTTTTTGTTATTATCAATTACCATTATTCTTTCTAACAAAACATTTGCTGAAACCAAATATGTATGGTCACCAAATGAAAGTACTATTCAAACAAATAGTTCAGAAGAAACTCCAATTTCAAATGTTCAAAATACGTTAAATCTACAATCTGGCTCAGCTATACTAATTGATCAAGATTCTGGGCAAGTATTGTATGAGCATAATTCTCATGATAAGCTTCGCCCTGCTAGTGTTACTAAAATAATGTCCATTTTACTCATAATGGAAGCATTAGATTCTGGAGAAATAAAACTAACTGATAAAGTACCTTGTAGTGAAAAAGCAAGCTCAATGGGAGGATCTCAGATATGGCTTACAACAACTGAAACACTAACTGTTGATGAAATGCTTAAGTGTATGTGTGTTGTATCTGCAAATGATTGTACTGTTGCAATGGCAGAATTTCTATGTGGCAGTACAGATGCTTTTGTTGATAAGATGAATCAAAGAGCTAAAGAGCTTGGTATGAATGACACATGCTTTAAAAATTGCCATGGTATTGACGAAGACGATCACGTTACAAGTAGCTATGACATTGCAATAATGTCTAGAGAATTACTTTCAAAACATCCATCTATAAAAAACTATACAACTATATGGATGGATTCTATCAGAGATGGAAAATCTCAATTAGTAAATACAAACAAGTTAGTTAGAAACTACGAAGGTTGTACTGGTCTTAAAACTGGATCAACGAGCTTAGCTCTATACAATCTATCAGCAAGTGCAACAAGGGATAATTTAAACTTAATTGCTGTAATTATGAAAGCTCCTACTACTGCTCTTAGGTTTTCGGAGGCAAAACAACTACTTGATTATGGATTTACTAATTACACATCATATAAATTGTCGATGGAAAATGAAATTGTAAAAAATATATCAATAT
This sequence comes from uncultured Clostridium sp., assembly GCA_946545035.1. Lineage (GTDB taxonomy): Bacteria > Bacillota > Clostridia > TANB77 > CAG-508 > CAG-492. The sequence continues at coordinate 1,444 of CAMNND010000047.1, forward strand.
CTCAAGGAGTAGAAAAAAATCTAAATGCCATCTATTCGTCAAGCAATAATATTATGCTCCAGAAAGGCACAGAATCAAAAATAACACAAGAAATAAACATACCTGATACATTAACTGCCCCAATATCTCAAGGTGAAAAAATTGGAGAAATAAATTACTACTTAGATGGTAATCTATTAGCATCTGTAGATGTAGTTTCAGATAAATCAATAAAAAAAGTTGGTTTTGTAAATATGAGTACTTACCTAATAAAACAATGGTTTACTTTGCTTAGAGCTTAAATGGAGGCTGAAACAAATCAGCCTCCTCTTTCCGAATATACTTTGGCTTAACCAATTCTGCACTCATCAAAGCTTTCCTCAAGTGCATTCATGATTTTCTTCTTGCTCCAAAGCAATGGCGGATAGAATCTGTATACAGCCATGTATACCTCTTTTCCTTCCGAGTTAGTCATCACAGCTATGAATTTTGTATCGTCGAAACATTTGCGTAGCTTTTTATTTTTAGCATACTTCGCAAACGAATCATTCTTTACAAAATCTTGAATCTGCCTCCGACCAACATCTGGAGATCCAATATATACAAATCCACCATACTTGAATCTTTTATCCGGAAATACAGCAAAAGTCTTGATATCCATTACTATCTCTCCCTTTTTACAGAATTTATCTGGATTTTGCATGCGAGTATTATACATTCAAATAAAATACTTGTCAAACAAGATATTTGGGCGTTACATCTCTATTTTTGTCAATATATCATCAATTATTCCATCATATTTTATCAATGTAATTCCAAAACACTTTTTCCCTAAATCCTTTAAAGAAGCTCCTATATGGTATATATGTTTTCTATCTATTATTAGAAATCTATCATGAAATTTATCCGTATACTTCACTTCTAATCTTGGATACTGTTTATTGAATTTATTTATATCTTTTGTTGTCAGTACAGTTTCTTTTTTTGTATAAATTTCTACCTCCACACTTTCATTTTTCTTAGCTAATATATTTAGTGTATTTATATCTACATAATTATCAATCAGAATAACTTCACTTTCAGCTCTCTTTATTAAGTCTATAATCATACTAAAAGCATCATAAATTTGTCCATCAAAAAATACCTTTTGCTCTACAATCTCTCTATTTTGAAATTGGTTAAAGAGCTCATCAAACTTTTTATCATGGTCTAGTAGTTTATATTCAACATTTGTTAGTCTTTCAAATATTTGCGAATTATTGTATAAAAAATGTTTCATTTCAACAAATGCATCCATTATTTTTATACTAATCTCTACTGCAACATCAGTTTTAATTATTGTTGCAAGCATTGCAACACCTTGCTCTGTAAATACATATGGAAGACTTCTTATTTTAGATATTGCATTTTGCGGTCCCAATTTGTGACCGCAAATCGGAATACTCCTTTTCAGTTAATTGAAACATAAATCTTTCAGGGAATCTCTCAATATTCCTTTTTACAGCTTGATTTATAGTTTTTGTGCCATTTTTGCAATGATACAGATCTGCTAAATCTCTGTCTACCATTACTTGTTTACCCCTTATTGTATAAATCTTTTGTTTAATTTCATCTACATCATATACTTCTATATTTAAATCATCATTTATTGGTGCGATATTGTTTTCATTACTCATAATTATCACATCCTTTTACGAATTTATGTTCGCATATTATCATTTTTTATACCCTAAATCAATATTTCTCTTAACATAAAAATAAAAAAGATATCGACATCTTTCGACATCAATATCTTCTATACCTATACTTCTCTACTATCTATCTTCAACATCTATATTTTGTGTATTAATACCAAGCTCTTTTAAATGCTCCTCTATCAAACTATAGAAAGTATATTTATTTCCATATGGAATAACTTTATCTAAATCCCTTACTCCAAGATTCTTTAAGAAAGCTAAAACATTTAAAGAAGAAAAAACTGCATATATTCTAAGTCTTTGTTCATCTTCTTTACTTAAGTTAAGCTTTTTTATCAATGAATCATACAGCTCTGTTTTATATGTATGAGCAACAAAATCTCCATACCCCATTAATTTAGGAGCACTAATAAGCTCTCCTGGATCAATAAATTTAACATCTCCACTATCTGTTAGCATTACATTCTTTGCATTAGTATCGATTGGAACAAGAGAATTCGCTCCAACTAATAAAGTACCATACTTCTTATATATTTCGGAAAAAGCCGTTCCAAGTACTGGATACCCTTTTAATACTTCTTCAGTTCCAGTTTGTCTCTTAACAATAAAGTCTTGAAAACTTTCACTTGTGCCATTCATATTTTCATCAAGTATTCCAAAACCTTTTGTTTTTTGACTACCTATTGTTTCATAAAAGTAAATTAGGCTATCCACTATTTTTTCTTTATTGGCTGTAATTTCTTCTGGTGATAACTCATCTAATACTTTGCCTTTAAGCTCTTTAAAAATAGCAAATTTTGGATTCTCTGAAGAAACTATAGGCTCTTTTAAATACTTTTGATCTAACAGACTATATAAATGCATTTCATTATCTATATGTGACGACCTATTAAGATAAAACTTAGCATATACTATTCCATATTTTTCTGTCTGAACCTTAAAAACAATATTACTTGTTTGGCTTACTAAATCCACTTTCATTACATCACCATCAAGTGCATTTTTTATTATATCTATATATTCTTTATTATCTTCCATATTATCCCCTATTCTATATTTCAACCAATTCAAATATTTCTTTTAATCTCTCATCCTGCTTAGTTAAATATAAATAACCAACCAATCCTTCAAATGCTGTTGCATACATGTAATCAGCCGGATCCGCATTCTTTGGCAAGTGATGATTTTGCGTATTTCTTGCTCTTCTAACAATATCAAGCTCTTTTTCTGTCAGCTTACTTTCAATTGATTTTAGAAAATCAGCTTGAGCTTTTGCTTTAACATACTTAATTGTTTCAATATGTAACTTATGTGGTTTTAGTTTAGACTTATTTACTAAATTTGTTCTAATATAAAGTTCAAAGATACAATCTCCCACATAAGCCCATGTTAAAGGTGATAACATATTAACTTCTTCTTCTGGTTTTATTCTTTCAATTAATTCTTCCAAATAATTCCTCCATTAATCTAATTTCATTATTCCCTTATAAATTGCTGGTTTATTTTTATAATATCCCCAGTTTCTGTCGCCATACTCAAAATGCCAACATTCGCTTGGTAGATTTGTAAATCCAGCATCTACCATAGCATAATATAAAATTCTTCTATTTTCTCTAACCGTTTCATCCATACCTTCTGCTTCAAATGCATCCGTTTCAGATAAATTAGAAAAATCATCAAATCCAACTCCCATATCTAAACAAGATCCATCTTCAACATGAGCTAAAGTTAAATCAATAGCAGCTCCAGTAGCATGCAAAGGTGGTATTTCTTCGTCTGCTTTTGGAAGTGACACATATTGTCTTATAATTTCATTTTGCTCATCTTCAGAAAGATTCTCCAATTTAAATGTTTTAATTAAATCTGCTTTATATTTGTAGTAAAGCTCTTCTTGCAATGCAAGTGGTCTGTACGCATCCCAAATTTTAAAAGTTAAACCTTCTGGCAAATTCTTTTTTGCTTCCAATAATTTTTCCAAAACAGTCTTTCTAACCAAGCACTTATCGATAGCTGTCTTCAATCCCATATGTGGGTACTGCATATCAACAAGTATCCCAGAATCTTTTGGTATTTCTACTAACTCTTCATCTATGAATTCATGTACCGTATATATTGGTGGCACATCAACATGTGGTATTTTTCTCATAAATCTCTCTCCTAACATTTGTTTATTTTTTTATTGCTTCAACTATCTCTATAAATTTCATAGCATTTGAAGCTTTAACAAGAACAATATCTTTATTTTCCATAATTGATTTTATTTTTTTAATAGCTTCTTCGTTACTATCAAAATGATATTTCTTTAGGCTTGAATTATCTGCAGTATCGTTAATCAACTTACCAAGTTCTCCAACAGTGATTAAAATATCGATATCGTTTTTTGAAACTTCTTCACCAATTTTTTTATGTAGAGCTTCAGAAAACTCACCAAGTTCAAGCATATCTCCAAGTACTGCAATTTTTCGTCTATTCTCAACCTTTCCTAGATAATCAACAGCAGCTTTCATTGAATCAAAATTTGCATTGTAACAATCGTTAATAACGATTATATCGTCACTACATTTAATCATTTCCATTCTACCTTTTGTTAATTCAATGCTCTTAATTCCTTCTGCTATTTTTTCATCCGAAATATTTAGCTCTCTACCAACTAAAATACCAAGCAATGCGTGATATATATAGTGACCACCAGCTACCGGGACCTCAAATTTTTTATCATTAATTTTAAATGAGCTTCCCCTTTCTCCAATTTCTATGTCAGTCGCTTTAATATCTCCATCACTATCAATTCCAAAAGTAAGTATATTATCTTTTTTCTCTTGTTTGTCATACCAACTACTTAGCATATCATCATCTTTGTTTATGATAAGTACTCCATCTTTTTTTAATCCATCTAGTATTTCAAGTTTAGCTTTAAGTATTCCTTCTCTTGACCCTAAATTACCAATATGTGCAGTCCCAACATTTGTTATAACAGCAATATCTGGTTTTGCAATCTTTGATAATAAGCTTATTTCACCTGAATGGTTCATTCCCATTTCAACTACCAATGCCTCGTGGTCTTTTAATCCTAATATAGTTAATGGTAGTCCAAGATGATTGTTATAATTTCCTTGTGTCTTCCATACCTTGTATTTTGTAGCAACTATACTTGCTATCATATCTCTAGCACTTGTTTTGCCTACACTTCCTGTAATTCCAACAACTGGAATATTGTATAAACTTCTTTTATATGCAGCTAGCTGTTGCAGTGCCTTTATTGTATCTTCAACAATAATTATTGCTCTGTCAAAATACTTGCTCTTAATATCTTCACTAATTTCTACATCCTGCAGAATACATACTTTAGCTCCTTTTTCTAAAGCTTGTTCATAAAGTTTGTTTCCATCAAAGCTTTCTCCTTTTAGACCAACGTATACATCGTTTTCCTTAACTAATCTTGTATCCTTTGAGAAATCTCCGCATATAATTTGATTATTTCCACAAACAAGCTTAGCGTTACACTCTCTTACTATATCTTCAACTTTTATATCCATATTGTCTCTCCATTAAATAAATTATTTATTTGTTTTTTCTAATGTGATATTTCCAATCTTACCGCTTCTAAATTCATCTAACAATATATTAGAAACTTTTTCGTAATCAACACGTCCTCCAGAAACAATAGCTCCTCTTTTTCTACCAATTAGTTCGAATATTTCCAAATACTTATCATTCTCATCTTGATATTCATCAGAGCTCATTATTTCATCTACAGCATTTTCTAACTTGTATCTTTCAGATAAATTAGATTTATAATTATCAACTAGATACTTTAATAAAGAATAAGCCACTTCTGTTTTCTCTAAGATATCATCTTTAATCGTACCAGTATAAGCTAAGTTCATAGCAACTTCCTCACTACCAAACTTAGGCCATAAAACACCTGGTGTATCCATAAGCTCGATTCCTTCTTCAACTCTAATCCATTGCTTTTGTCTGGTAACACCTGGTTTATTTCCAACAACTGCAGATGTCTTTTTAGATATTCTATTAATGAATGAAGACTTACCAACATTTGGTATACCAATAACCATTACTCTAATGCTTCTACCAGTTCTACCTTTAGCAGCAAACTTCTCTTGAGCCTCACTAAATACCTCTTGTACTTTTTTAATTACTTCTCTAATCCCCTTACCAGAATTAGAATCGGTAATAACAGCTGGTATTCCTTTTGATTCATAGTACTTAACCCAAGATTTAGTAGCGTTATCATCAGCTAAATCACATTTATTAAGAACTTCTACCCTAGCCTTATTTTTAATATAAGGCTGAATATCTGGATTTTGACTAGATATTGGAATACGGCTGTCTAATATTTCAACAACAACATCAATAAGCTTCAAATCTTCAATGAT
>CAMNND010000048.1 GCA_946545035.1 uncultured Clostridium sp.
ACTGTCACATTTTGAAAATGCGTTATCTCCTATTCGTGTTACACCTTCTGGAATAGTTACACTCGTTAAACTTCTACATTCTGAAAATGCACTAGATTCTATACTTGTTACACTTTCTGGAATATTTATACTTGTTAAACTTCTACATTCTGAAAATGCACTAGATTCTATACTTGTTACGCTTTCTGGAATAGTTACACTTGTTAAACTTCTACATCTAGAAAAAGCATTCCATCTTACAGATGTTACACCTGCTGGTATGGTTACGCTTGTTAAACTACTACATTCTGAAAAAGCATCATGTCCTATGCTTGTTACACTATCTGGAATATTTATGCTTGTTAAATTACTACATCCTGAAAAGGCATTATCTCCTATACTTGTTACACTTTCTGGAATATTTATACTTGTTAAATTGCTACATCCTGAAAAGGCGCCATATTCTATAGATGTTACACCTTCTGGAATGGTTATACTTGTTAAACTACTACATCCTGAAAAAGCGCCAGCTTCTATAGATGTTACACCTTCTGGAATGGTTATACTTGTTAAACTACTACATCCTGAAAAGGCGCCAGCTCCTATAGATGTTACACCATCTGGAATATTTACACTTGTTAAATCTCTCCACCCTTTAAATGTATCTTCTTTAATTCTAGTTGCGCCTTCTACAATCTTTATCTTTGGTAATCTTTTATACACATCAAGCCTAGGATTATCCATATTCAATTCATTCTCTGGAATTTCTATGTATGGAAAACTATTACATCCAGAAAAGGCATTAACCCCTATACTTGTTACACTTTCTGGAATATTTATGCTTGTTAAATTGCTACATTCTGAAAAGGCATTATTCCCTATACTTGTTACACTATCTGGAATATTTATACTTGTTAAATTGCTACATCCTGAAAAGGCGCCAGCTTCTATAGATGTTACACCTTCTGGTACCTCTACACTCGTTAACACTTTTTCACATTCAAAAAATGCCATACCATCTATGCTTGTTATCTGTCCAGATTTTCCTATACCAGTTAAACTATGAATTCTATCAAGTAGTTTATGTACTGCATTTATCCTAAATACTCCCCCTCTAAGATCTTTAGGTTGTACGCTCTTTAAAACTCCATTTTCAATCTTCAAATCAACTTTCCTCCACGTTAAATGATATATTAGAATAACTCTTTTAATATATTTCTAATTTTTTCCCATAAACCCTGTTTGTATTTTACAAGTTGTTTTTCTTCATGCTGTGTATTTATCTCAACTGCATTTGCTATGCTCTTATCAGATTCTTGCTCTCTTTTTATCATCTCTTTTGGTACAGGAATAATTATATTTTTATATTTATAAAGTTCATTATCACTATTTATTATTTCGAATACATTTTTCAAATTAGTATTTACGAATACATTATCCGCATTTACAAAATTAATAAACTTATATGCACTTTTGCTATCCTTTGTATATATAGTCGCAGCTCTAGCATATCCGATTTTTTCTATTATCTCGTCAATATTCCCCTTTAAGATTTGTGCATTTTGGTTTTGCTCTGCTTCTAATTTGAAGTCATCATTTTCAAGATAAACATACATTTTTTCATCGATACTCAGTTTTGCTATATCTTCTACTTCTGGCTTATCATATATTTTTCCATCTTTGTTACATGTGTATATAACTTTATCGAATAATTCGTACTGGCATTCACTTTCTTTTATATACATTATTTGATTTTCGTCTAAACTAAACTTCTTAAGAGCCTCTTTCATAATAATACATATTAGTGCTTCTACGCTCATATCATTATAGTTATCTGATGCCACTGCAATTGCATTTTTTGTTTCAATCGCATAAACCCAGTATTTAATTATTTCTAATGGTTCATATGCTCTTACAACGATGGTACCCACTGGAACCAATACCTGTGCAAACATAAATCCTTGCTCCGTAATAATAGTCTTTCCGGTAGATTCGCGATTAATATTTGCTCTGTCATTCATGACTTTTAATATTTCATCAACAGACGCATTTACCTGGTAAATTGAAATAATTTTTTCAATCTCATTTCTGTTTATTTCTATTCTACTTGCTATATACTCCAGTATTTGCACTGATAAATTTCCATCATCTCTTAAATTACATGTAGTATATGCTTTTTTCATATTATCTATAATTTCTTTTTTCATTTGTTTTCCCTACCTCATATAATCTGTAATAATTATAGCCTAAGTTTCTAAATAAAAACAAGTAAAAAAATAGAAAATGAATATGTACAAAACCATCTTCATTTTCTATCTTTTATTTACTTTATTTTTTTATAAATTGAATATTTATATCAACTTTAGTATTAACTCCCGGTATGGTTCCTGTTTCTGTATATTGCCATAAATCAAACTCATATGGATATAATGGATAATCGTAATTTCCAGCCTCTGGATATCCAGCATACCACTTATTATATTTATTAAACTTCTCAAGTTCCATTTTCGTTGTAAATGTCTTAGAATTTCCATATACACTTGGTGTATAACCTTTTTCTTCAACTAATTTACAAAACTCTAAAGACATGTTAGTAATTTCTTCTACAGTTAAATTATCTGTTCTTGCTTCATTATCTTTAATCTTTTCTAGATCATACACAACTGGGTATGTTATTTCCTTATTTTCAATATTTTTAAATACAAATTCAGCCTCTTCTTTTACTTCATCAAGATTTATTGCTTGTGAGAAGAAATAAACGCCAACCTCAAGACCAGCAGCTCTAGCACCTTCATAATGTTTCTCAAAATAGTTATCCTTTAGTATTTTTCCAGATTCACCATAACCTCTGTAGCCAAGACGGATAATAACAAAGTCTACTCCAGCTTCTTTTACTTTCTTCCAATCAATATTACCTTGATGGCTTGACACGTCTATTCCAAGCTTACTTGTATAATTAGAATCTTCATATTTATATATTCCGTTTGTTTTATCTAATTTACTCCAATCGTAGTTATGCTTATCTGCATCTTTATTAAATGGAACTGTCATATATCCTTCTTCTATATCGTAAATCTTAATTTCCTCTGGATCCTTGCTTTCTTCAGAAATTACAACATTTTCATTATCTAATTTTTCTTTATGTTTTAAATAATCTTTTCTTTTTTGTATCCCAATAATCCAAAAACAAATAACAAAAATAATAGCTATAATGATAAACTTTTTATTCATATAAATACTCCTTATAAATCCCTCTATTTGTTCTCTTTTGAATTCTAACTTGCATTATAACACAGCTTTTGCTGATTTAAAATTATTTTTTGAAAAAAAATAAAATAAACAATAAAAATAGAAAAAAATAGAGAAACCAAGATTTTTCTTAGTTTCCCTATCTTTTATTATCTATCTTCTTCACGAGATTCTTCTGACTTCTCATGTGATGAACATTTAACACCATAATAGCTATCAAGTTTAGCAGATAATTCACTCTTACTAATTTCTACAACCTTATTACTATTTCCCCATACAACTTTATATCCATCTGCGTCTTTTCCAACAATACGTACAGACTCAGGTACTGGTTGCATTCCTTGACATCCACTAATTCTATATGATTTTCCATCTGCAAATACTGCAGCAATTATCTTTTTATCTTTATAAGGCATACCTTTTACTATTTCTCTGGTAGCTTTCATTCTTTCATTATATCTATGTAGAGCTGCGCCTTTTCTTCCTTCGCATCTTACCATTTATACGTCCTCCTAATAAACATACTTTATCAATATATTTATGTTAACACATTTTTACGCAATTGTAAACACTTTTGCCCATTTTTTTTAATTTTTTTGTTTTATTTACTTTTCAGTGTACTTTATGATATATTTATTCCAAAGGTTATATTTTTTATTTATAGGAGATAAATGTATGAATAATCGTGTAGAGCTTCTTTCACCTGTAGGTGATTTTGATTGTTTAAAAGCTGCTATTCAAAATGGCGCAGATAGTGTATATTTTGGAGCAGATTCTTTAAGTGCTAGAGCATCAGCTACTAACTTTTCACTAGACATTTTACCTGATGCTATCAATTATGCAAAGCTTAGGAATGTTCAAACACATTTAACATTAAATACCTTAATTCAAAATAACGAATTAGATGAAGCATTAGAAATTGCTAAAGTTGCTTATGAGGCTGGTATTGATGCTATAATCGTACAAGATTTAGGATTAGCTCGATACCTGATAAAAAACTTTCCAGATTTGCCAATTCATGCAAGCACACAAATGACTATATATAATCTAGAGGGTGCAAAAATGGCTGAGGAGCTTGGCTTTTCAAGAGCTGTTCTTTCAAGAGAATTATCACTTCCAGAAATTGAACATATTTGTAAAAACACAGATATTGAAATAGAAACATTTATACATGGTGCTCTATGTATTTCATATTCTGGTCAATGCTTGTTATCTAGTGCAATTGGTGGTCGTTCTGGTAATCGTGGAAAATGCGCTGGTCCTTGTAGATTACCTTATTCACTTGTAAAATCTGATTCTGTATCTAAAGAAGTAATTGATGAAGGATATTTATTAAGTACAAGAGACGTATGTGGTTTAGAATTTATCCCTGCTCTCATAAAAGCTGGTGTTAAGTGTTTCAAGATTGAAGGTCGTATGAAAACTCCAGAATATGTTGCAATTGTCACAAAAATTTACAGAAAATATATAGATTTAGCTCTATCAGGAAAACAATATTCTATAGATTATGCTGATACAAAAGCTCTAATGCAAGTATTTAATCGTGGCGGCTTCTCTTCTGGACATTTAACTGACGAATATAATAGCGAACTTGTTTATCCAAATAAGCCAAATAATATGGGACTTTATCTTGGAAAAGTTCAAAAATTTAATCCTGACAAAGGACACATAACTTTATCGTCTAAAGAAACTTTATCAATTGGAGATACTGTTAGCTTAGAAAATGAAACTGGTACTTATACAATTTCAGAATTAATGCTTGGTAATTCAAATATAGAAGAGTCTTCCCCATTCCAGCCAGTTACAATTGGTAGAATGAAAGGAAATATAAATGTTGGTGATAAAGTATACAAAATGTCTAATAAAGAGCTTACAAGAATTGCTCTCGACACAATTAATAAAGAAAACAAAAAAATACATTTTAATTGTTTAGTCACTCTAAAATTGAATCAGCCAATATCGATGTCAGTTGCAAGTGTTATAGAAGATCCAGATAGCATCTATAGTGATATCTACTTTACTATCTCAACAGATGGAGTTCCGATTCCAGCATTAAATGCTCCACTTACTGAAGATAGAGTTATTGCTCAAATATCAAAAACTAAAAATACTCCATTTGAATTTGATAATATAAAAGTTGAAATGGATGATAATATATTCTTGCCTTCTATTAGTTATCTAAATGAATTACGTAGATTGGCTATAGAAAAAATTGAAACAGTTGTAGAAAATAGATATTACAGAGAACTGGAACATGAACTTCCACCTATTTGGAACGAGAATAGCGAAATAAAGAAAAAAAATAAGAAAACAATATCAGTATTGTTTAATAATTTAAATCGATATATAGACTATTCTCTTTTGGAAAAAGTTGATAGAGTATATATTCCTTATAAGTTCTTTACTGATATAAAATTTTCTGAGTGTATTGCTCTTCTTTGTAAAAAGTTTGATGTGTATTTATATATGCCAACAATCTCAAAGAAATTTATAAACTACAACTATGACAAAATCTTAACAGATTTTCCAAAGTTGAAGGGATTTGTATTATCTAACATATCCCATTTAAAGCTTATTGAAAAATATCACGACAAATATGAATTTATTGCTAACTACACAATGAACATATTTAATGATTTAACATTAGACGAACTTTCAGACTATGGTATAAAAGTACTTACACTTTCTCCAGAGCTAAATAAAGAAAATCTAAATAAAATATCTGGAGATTTCGAAACAGAAATAATTGCATATGGAAATCTACCATTAATGAATATGAATTATTGCCTTCTTGGTAAATCTAATAAATGTTACCTAAAATGTGATAAACGATGTACAGACTATGCAAATTATCATTTAAAAGATAGACTTGGATTTAATTTTAAATTACAAACAGAAAATGGAATCACAACAATGTTTAATTCAAAAACCACAAGCATCGAAACAAATGATATTAACGTATCTTCTATACGTTTAGATTTCTTAGATGAGTCACTCTCAGATATTAATGAAGCTATTAGAACACATAAAGAAGGTAATAAGCTTGAAGGCGATCAATATACAAATGGTAACTTAAATAAAGAGGTTTAAACCTCTTTATTTTGTATTAAGAATTAAGAATATAAAAGTAAATATATACTAAAAAAATAAAAATCAAACTATTATAGGAGGATCTATGGTCTTAAAATATATAATCAAGAGTACCGATACATATTTAAATGTAAAAGAAGTTTTAAAAGCATACTTTGGAATATCTGAGCGCTTACTTCTTAGATTAAAAAATAATAAGAATATATTGCTAAATAATGAACCCACATATGTATCAAAAGAAGTTGTATCCGGTGATGAAATACAAGTTTTAATTGATTTTATCGAAGACAATAGTAATATTGTACCAACAAAGATTGATTTAGATATTATATATGAAGATGATTGCTACTTGGTTGTAAATAAGGCTCCGAATATGGCTATTCACCCTTCTATGTTACATTATGATACTAGTCTTTCTAATGGTATTAAATATTATTTTGATTCAATTAATCTTAAGAAAAAAATTAGACCTGTTAATAGACTTGATAAAGACACTTCTGGTTTAGTAGTATTTGCTAAGAATGAATATATCCAGGAATGTCTTGTTAACCAAATGAAATCTAAAGATATGAAAAAAACATATATTGCTATATGTGAAGGTATATTTGAAGAAAAGCAGAGCACAATTAATTTACCTATTGCAAGAAAGCCTGGTAGTATAATAGAAAGATATGTTGATTCTTCTGGAGATCAAGCAATTACACATTATGAAGTATTAAAAGAGCAAAATAATATTTCCGTTGTAAAATGTACACTAGAAACCGGACGCACTCATCAGATACGAGTTCATTTATCACATATTGGACATCCAATACTTGGAGATACTCTATACGGAAAAAAATATGTAGGTATTACTCGACAACTATTACATGCATATAAGTTAGAATTTATTCATCCAATAACTAAAGAAAATGTATCATATATTGCACCCATACCAGATGATTTTAAACAATTTATAGACCAAGCTTAGCTTGGTCTATTTATATTTTTTATTCTATTTATTTTTCATTTTTATCATTATTTATTTTCTTTTCAGTAATATGCTCTAGCTTCTCTGCTCTTCTCTTTTGCTCCTCTGGTGAAATCCATGAAAACATAGATGGAATCTGTTCACCATATTTTGTTTTATCATCATACATAAATAAGCACCTCCTAGAAAACTAGTATGTGCTTATTTTTTATTTATATACTATG
>CAMNND010000049.1 GCA_946545035.1 uncultured Clostridium sp.
TACCAATATGGGTATTTTTAATTACAATATTACTTATAGTTGCAATTCTACTTGGAGTTTATTTCTTAGTATTAAGAGATAGCGATAGTGATGATGATACATCATCTAAAACAAATTCTTCAAGAAAAAAGAATGATAGTGACGACGAAAATGAAGATGAAAACAAATCATCAAAGAATAATACAACAAACAATACTTCAAATAACACAGCAAATAATTCAACAGGAAATAATACATATACACCACCATCAAGTGATTCGGGATCAAGCTATACAGTTGCAGTAGGTGGTTTTACTGTAAAGGTTCCAGATAATTATATTTATCAGGTATCAGATAATATGATTAAAATTGGTGATGAGAATGATACAATACTAATACATATGATGATTCAGGAAACACCATATTCATCTATTGTTAGTAGAAAAGATGAATTAGCAAGTAAAATCCGTACTAATGGAGCTACAGTTTCTAAAGTAGAAGAAAAAACAATTAACGGAACTCAATGTATTGCGTATGAAGTAACAGAAGCAGGTCAAAATTATGTATTAGCAGTAGTAAGAGTTAACTCAATGTATACAGCAGTATGTGAGGTAATAAATGCTGACTATACAACATATGACTATAATGCACTTGGAACAGCTGTTTCAATTGCAACTACAGCAGAAAAATCTAGTAGCACAACAACTACACCAACAGCACCAAGCAGCAACAATAATAACACAACTACAAATCTAGAAAGTAAAACTACAATAGACCTTAAAAATATATTAGAATAATTGATAATGGAAAGGAAAATCTACTTTGATTTTCCTTTCCAAGATAAATTGGGAAGGAAATGCAAATGAAGAAACATTTAAAGATAAGTTTAATATTAATTCTTATAGCATTTGCTAGCATTGTTGTATGTCCAATACATGCTAAAGCAGCAGAAAAAGTCATAACATTTAGTGATAAAAGTATGTATGACGCAATGAAAAGTCAATTAAAAGATAAGTTAGTAGCTACGGATGACAACAATCAGTCCATTACAATGACAGATGAAGCAATCGAAAATACAAAATCGCTTTATTTAAGTAAAAAAGGTATTACGGATTTAAGCGGAATTGAAAATTTTATAAATCTTGAAACGATAGATATTCAAGGAAACGGAATAACAAGTATTGAAAAAATTCCAGGAGAAAAATTAAAATCTTTATCTGTATCAGAAATTGAAAAAATAAAAGATATAAATCTAATAGAGAGCTATAGTAATTTATATAGCATCGATGTAGATGGTAGTAATCTTAAAGAAATACCAGAATCTATGAAAAAGATATCAAATCAACTTTCATATATTGACTGGACGAATGGTGTGCTAGAATCAACTGCATGGGTAAAAGATTTTCCTAAAATAAGGTATCTAAAGATAGAAAATAATAATATAAACAATCTAGATAATTTATCTACTCTAAGTGATTTGTCTTCTCTAGATTTATCAGGAAATCAAATAGAAAACATAGATGAGATTGGAAAGTGTGTCTCGCTATATTCATTAGAGCTTAATGATAATTATGTGACAAGCTTAGATGGTATATCAGGATTAAGTTTAGGATCATTAAATGCTGCAAATAATAGAATAACAGATATAAACGCTCTTAATGTTGGAAGAATAACCACACTAGATTTATCTAACAATTGTATATCTGATTTTGATATCATTAAAGATGTTGCTGTTGATAAGAGCTATAAAATATCTGGACAATTGATAAAGATAGACGTTAATTCAGGAGATAAAGTAGAAATTCCAGCTATGATAAATCAATCTAAAAATTTCTTCAATGCAAATGATATCGAAATGTTAAATTGTACTATTGATGGCAACAAATGTGAAATTGACGAATCGGTAACATATGCAAGAATAAAAATAAATGATGGTGTTTTGAAAGATTCAATGGTGTACTTTAATGTTACGAATGTTCAAGTTCCAGGTGTAACAGGAAAAACAATTAATTTTACCAAAACACAACTTATAGTTATATGTGAAGTAATAATTATAATGATTATTTCTGTATTTATTATTGCAAAAGTTAAAAAGAAAAAGAACTAAAGAAGGGAGGTACTTGTAATGAGATTTAAAAAAGGTAGAATTATATTTGCTATATTTATAATAATAGTTGCAATATTAATTGGATTAATGCATGCTGATGCGGCAAATGAAAAAACAATTGCCTTTGAAGATGAAAACTTATATATTCAAGTAAAAGATTCCCTTGGAGATAAAGTAAAAAGTTTCGATAATGATAAAAAGACTATTACTGTTGATGTCGATGAAGTAACAAGTTTGTATATTTTTAAAAATGAAATAAAAAGCCTAGACGGAATTGAACAATTTCCAAATTTAACTTCATTAAGCATAAGCAATGGTGAGGCTATTGGTGGAGATGGTGAAGATGTACATACCGAATCAAAATGTAAGTTAGAAGGACTTGATAAATTATCGCAGTTAACAAAATTAACAGATCTAAGTTTATTATACTGCCAAATTAATGATGTAGATATGCAGTATTTTGAGAATTTAACTAATTTAAAAAAATTAAACTTATCATACAATGAAATAAGTGACGTAAATAAACTAACTAATTTGACCAAATTAGATTCTCTTACACTGACAGGAAACAAAATTGTAGATATAAACCCTTTGAATAAGTTAGAAAAAGTTACTAGTCTAGACATAAGCAAAAACAATATAGGTGATGTATCAGTTTTGGCATCTATGAGAAATATTACTTCTCTAAAATGTTCATCTAATCAGATAAGTGATATATCGGTAATATCAAATCTAACAAAATTAAAAAGCTTTTCATGTAATAATAATGATGTTTCTGATATATCAAGTTTATCGGATTTAAGATGTCTAGAGGAAGTATATTTAACAGGAAACAAAATTATAGATTTTTCACCATTAATAGAACTACCATTATTAGAGATGGACGATACATATATTACAATGATTGGTAAACAAAATATCCAAATAAATGTTAAAGATGGAGATGTAGTAAAATTACCACCAGTTGTAAAACAGGCTTTTGAATTATTTGAACCGGCAGAAGGTATAGATTGTATCAATTGCAAAGTAACACCTGATTATGAATATTGTGAGATAGATCCAGGTGTTGAAGGTGCAAGAATGAGAATATCAAAAGGCTCTATGAAAGATACCATAATAATCCTTAAACCTGGCGAAGAAACAGAATCAAATTATAAGTTATCTGAAACAGAAAAAAAGCAAATAAAAGAAGGTAAGGAAAATGAAAAAGCCATAATATCATTGCCAAAAGCTTTGGTGATAACTTTAGCTATATTAATAATTGGATTATGGGTAGGCTCTATAGTCTTTATATGCAAAAAGAATGGAAGTAAAGACGGTACATCAAAAGACTTAAAAGCTAAAAATAGTAAAAAAAATGATGTGGCTGAAAAGCAAGATAAAAAAACAGATGACAAAAATGATAATTAAATAAAATAATAAATAAAAGCTTTATTTGTAAATTGATTACAGATAAAGCTTTTTATTTGTGTTAATACTTTAAAATAACGTAAAAATTTAGTATAATATAGCCAGTTTGAAAGGAAGTTTTTATGAGAAATATAAGATTAACGATAGAATATGATGGAAAAGATTTTAATGGTTGGCAAAAACAGCCAAACAAATTAAATATACAAGGAGAAATAGAAAGAGCCATTGCTGAATTAACAGGAGATGAGAAAATTGATTTGATTGCTTCTGGAAGAACAGATGCAGGTGTTCATGCTCTTGGTCAAGTGGCAAACTTCAAAACAGAAAACTTAAGTATTCCAATAGATAAATTTGCTCTAGCTATTAATACAAAGCTAAAGAAATCTATCAGAGTAATAAAAGCTGAAGAAGTTGATGAGAGATTTCATAGTAGATACACATGCAAAAAGAAAACATATAGATTTGTAATTAATAATAATGAATGTGAAAGTGCTATATATAGAAACTTAGAATACCATATGCCAGTTAAATTAGATATTGAAAAGATGCAAAAAGCAATTAAATATTTTGAAGGTGAACATGATTTTAAAGGCTTTAAAGCAAGTGGAACTAGCAGTAAATCAAGTGTGAGAACTATATATAATGCGGAAGTAAAACCAGCTGAGAATGGCAGAATTTTTATAGAATTAACTGGAAATGGATTTTTATATAACATGGTTAGAATTATAGCAGGAACACTAGTTGATGTTGGCATGGGAAAAATAGCTGTAGAAGATATACCAGATATTATAGCATCAGGAGACAGAATGAGAGCAGGTAAAACTTTACCGCCAAGTGGATTATTTCTATTAAAGGTTGAATATTAGGATATAATATAATGTCGAAATATGTCATATTAAGAGATAAGGAGAGTTTGTATGAAAGAATATAACTTAATATTGGTTTATGACGAAAAAGAAGAGAATATATTAATGTGTAAAAGGGCTAAGGAACCATACAAGGGAAAGTATAATTTAGTTGGTGGTAAAGTAAACCCTGGTGAAAATAAATTAGATGCCGCATATAGAGAGCTTATGGAAGAAACTGGTATTAATTATTCTGACATTGACTTAACATATATTTTAAATTTTCAATACCCAATGAGTGATATGGAGCTTGAAGTATATGCAGGAAAGCTAAATAAAAATGTAAATCTTGTTGAAGAAGTAAATAAGCTTTATTGGATAAACAAAAATGAAAATTTTGCTGATAAAGAAAAGTTTGCTGGAGAAGGAAATATAATGCATATGGTAGAGCATGCCGAGTTATACAGAAATGAGATATTTAAAAATAATGGCTGACATAGTAAATAGAATACATAAACTAAATATTTTTACTTATGAAAAGGAGTAATTATGAGTATTGTTAATGAAATAAAAAATCCATTATATAATGATGAATTTCTTAAATCTATGATTTTATTATATGCAAGACAAACATCTAAAGAGAGAAAAAGTGGTAGCTATATTTATCCAGGGCTTGTTGTACATCCTGAGAGCGAAGCTAATGCTGATAAGAGCATATATTTATGGAATTTTAAGAAGAATGTAGAGCAAGATGTAATATGCAAGTTGTTGACAGAAGTACTTAAATATAACAAGAAAGATGCTATTAGAATATATATGGATCTTTTTTTAGATGAAAAAGATGAACTTGAATCTATTTATATTGATAAAGAAGATTTGATTAGTAAGCTGGAAGACGCAGGATTACTTCAATTATACTCTGATAAAAAATATATGGAAATGTCAGTAAAAGACATTCTGAGGGAGGTATTTCACGCAGATGGAACAATGGGATTTCATATATATAAATCAAAGTTTTATGGTGCAATGGAGGGATACTCCGATTCAACATTAAAGTTCTATTTAAATATTGGAGAAAATACCTATGAGTTTTCAAAAATATTTAAACAAAAATGTGAAGAGCACAATTTAAGATATATGTATAAAGTTGTAGATCCAGAAAAAGACGAAGAGACAAGAGCTGATAAGATGTGTATATATATGGGATTAAGCGATGTTGAAGAATATATTGAAGTAGTTAGAGAAATAAGACAGGAGCATCCGGAGTTTAATTACAAAGAAGCTTGTCCACTAATGGGATCGATTGAAGGATGGATTGGTATTGGGGCAGATCCATATAATTTTGAGATGGCTAGATCATACAATGAGTCGAGAGCAATATTATTAGAAAATTCTTTAAGAGCTGTATTTGGTAATACTGATGAAAAGAAAATATTACATAAGCTTGAAGTAAATCAGGCTTTATATATACATAAATTAAGAGCAGAGCTTCAAAGAAGAGCTGCTGAATACGGAATTACTAAACATTTTGCTCTTGATGATGCAATAGTAGATGCATTAGCAAAACCACCAAAAGAAAGATTTGAAGAGTATGATAAAAAGAAAAATCAACTAGTAAGTAATTTACCATCAAATGAAAGAAAATTAACTCTTTTTCAGAGAATTAAAGATTTGTTTAGACCACATAGAAGTAAAAGAAATCATAGTCCATTTATTGAATCAATGCCTGGAAATCAAACAAAATATGGAGAGGCTATGGATATACAGTTAACTGTTCCAGGTACTGAAGATTTAGACGAGGAAAATTCATATATAGTAAATTTACAAATTAATATTGATGAAAATAATCAAATGCCAATAACACAGACTCCAATAGGGAGTGATACTGAAAATCAGAGCAACAATCAGGAGAAAGACCATGATGATAGTGATGTATGGATATAGAAGGTGCAGATATGAATGATAAAGAATTAGAAAACATAATTAAATCTAAATATTGTATTAATGCTAGCCGTATAGAAAAAAGTGACGAGTCAACAGATGGTAACGTGTACATAATTAAAGATGAAAATAACAATAAATATGTAATAAAAGTATATATTGATTTAAATCATGCAAGCTCTATGGTTAGCCTTCATACATATGTAAATGGAATTAATTTAATAGCTCCAAGTATTATAAGCAATAATGAGAATAGCCAAATAACAGAATATGAAGGTAAATACATAGTCTGCTATACATTTGCAGATGGTGTTAAACTTAAAGAGATTAATTTACAAAGTGAAATAATGATAAAGATTGCTGAATACCTTAGAAAGCTTCATGCGATAAAAGATAATAGGTTTAATCTAAAATATGTTTCATTTGATGTGGATTCAAATAGAAAATCAGTTCTTCATTTTGATATTACAAAAAATAATATTTTTGTAGATGACGATAATATTTGTTTTATAGATTTTGATGATGCAAAGTTTGGTCCTTCAGTATGCGATGTTGCAATAGCACTGACGAATCTATTTATAAGCAAAGCAAACGGTATTGACATACATGGAATGAAGAATTTTATAGACGCATACTATCAGGATGACAAGATACTTAAAGAAGAGGAGATTCCATTAATAAAGGATGCAGCAATAAAATGGCTTCAATCTATAATAGATAATCCAAATTTCGATACATCTACAAGGGAAGGACTTGAAAATAAACTTAAATGCTGGAATGAAATAAACATGTACAATTTGACATAATGCTAAAAAAACAATATAATATATGCATTCCGTATGGTACGGATTGTACGAATAAGCCTAATACCACAAAGGAGGTTATTATGCCGCAGAATAGCGAAAAAATTATTGAGCCAAGAAAGGTGTATGAGGATTTCCATAAGGACGTTCCATTTTGGATGGCTATTGCCGATGGAGTACTTAAATACCACAAGCTCGGTTACATCGATGAAGATGGACGGCTCTTTGATCCGATTGGTTTTTTCATCAAATGCGACAAATGAATGGCAATTCAAGATAGAAGACAGTGTGAGGTATTCACGCTGTCTTCTTGACATAAATAAAGAATCATGTTACAATTAAAAACATATTAAGAGTTTACCTATGGCAATTATCATTGTCAGAGCGGTAAAGGA
>CAMNND010000050.1 GCA_946545035.1 uncultured Clostridium sp.
TAAATAATGTATGGAATTATGACTATTATGGAGATTCAAGAACTATAGATAGTCATATAAAGAAAATAAGACATAAGATTGGTAAAAAAGGAAAATATATTCATACTATGAGAGGAGTCGGATACAAATTTGAGGTTGAAGGAAAGAGTGAATAGGAAGATTCAAAAGCCAAAATCAATTAAGTCTAAGTTATTCTTATCATTATGTATTGTTATTGTTAGTACTATTATATTTTTAATAATAATAAATAATATCGTTTTAGAAGCATTTTATATATATAACAAAAAGGATATAGAAAAGAATTTATATGAACAAATTAATGAGATGTATAACAATAATGAATCGTCTGATAGTATAAGGGAATTTGTGAAAGAGCAATCAACAAAGAATAATTTAGATGTATTTATAAAAAATCGAGAAACAGGAGAATTTATTGCAAGTAATAGAGTAAAGATAAACAATTTAGATGGAATGAAAGACTCCATATCATATGATGATAAAAAGAAGTTTGGTGAAGTTTTGTATAAATCAGAAAATATTATCATTAAAACTCTTAAGGACAATAATTCTGATAAGATATATATTGTTATGCTTGCAACATTAGATAATGGAACTGAATTATTTGTTGTAACTCCAATATCTGCAATAAAAGAAAGCTTACGAGTAACTAATCAAGTTTTAATATTCGTTGGAATGATTTCGGTACTTATATCAGCTGTTATTGCTCTTATTGTTTCGAAGCATTTTTCAGATCCAATTTTGGACTTAAATGGCATAGCAAAGAAGATGACGGATTTAGACTTTTCTGAAAAATATACACCAAGAAATAACGATGATGAGCTTGATGATTTAGGTAAAAGAATAAATATTCTATCGGATACATTGGAACATACAATTAGTGAGCTTAAAGCGAATAATGATGAGCTTGAGAGAGATATTAAAGAAAAATCGAAAATTGAGGAAATGAGAACTCAATTTATTTCGGATGTGTCTCACGAATTAAAAACGCCAATTGCATTGATACAAGGATATGCTGAGGGGCTAATTGAAAATGTAAATAATGATGATGAATCAAGAAAATTTTACGCTGAGGTTATTTTAGATGAAGCGGATAAGATGGACAAACTAGTTAAACAACTTCTTGAACTTATGAAACTTGAGTATGGCAAGAGAGAATTTAATAATAAAAACTTTGATATTGTTTCATTAATTCGTGAAGACATTAGAAAATGCGATGTTATGATAAAAGAGCAAAATATAGATATTTCATTTGAGAATAACGAACCAATTAATGTATTTGCTGATGATTTTTATATTGAACAAGTTGTAACAAATTATTTGACAAATGCAATTAAATATTCAAGTGAAGTAAATGGAAAAAGAGCTATTGCAATCGATGTTGTTGAGTTACCAAGTAATCTAGTTAGGGTGTCTGTCTTCAATACGGGAAAGAATTTTACTGAAGATGAGATGAAAGCAATATGGGGAAGATTTTACAAGGTTGATAGCTCTAGAAATAGAGAAAATGGTGGAACGGGAATAGGTCTTTCTTTTGTTAAAGCTGTTATGAATAACTACAAACAAAAATATGGTGTACAAAATAAAAAGAATGGTGTTGAGTTTTATTTTGAGATGGAGAAAGCCCATGAAACCTTGACAGAAGAAGCTTAAGAAGCTATAATTTATGCGAGGTTTCAAGTAAATCACACACATTAAATCAAGGGGAATGAACGTATGAGAAAAAAATTTTTAATTTGTATCATTCCTATAGTTTTGATTATAGGAATTATTGTAATTGTAATGAATAATAACAAGAAGAAATATCAGTATGAAGTTGAAAAACTTGGAACAGTTAATTATTTTCTTTTTGTTCAAAATAATAAATATGGTGTAATAGATAGAGATGGGAATATAATCGTTGAACCAAATTACGATATTATTGAAATTCCAAATCCATCGAAGGACTTGTTTATATGCAAGAGCAACTATGATGCAAATAAAAAAGAATACAGCGTTCAAGTATTTGATAGAAACAAAAATCAAATTTTATATCAATATTATATTGTTGAAGCAATAGAGCTTAACAACGTGGACGATAATGGATTTTATGAGAAAAGTGTCCTTAAATATAAATCAAATGGTTTGTATGGACTAATTGATTTTTCAGGTAAGAAAATAACGAAAGCTGAATACGAGTCAATAGAAGGATTTGAGTTTAATGAAGGGCTAATGCTTGTTAAAAAGTCTGGTAAATATGGTATTATTAATATGAATGGTGCTGTTGTTATTAAGCCGAAGTATGATGAGATATATAGTGACAAATATTATGAGGAAGATACAAAGTTTAAAAAGAGCGGATATATTGTTGGTATAAAATCAAATAATGGAATGAGATATGGATACATCGATTCTGATAGAAAGATGATCCTTAAGAATGAATTTAATGACATATACAGAATTGAAGAAAAAAATGATAGTACATATTTAATTGCATTTAAAGATGGAAAAGCAGGTATATATAATAAAAATAAAAATATTTTAAAACACGAATACGAAGATATAGAGTATAATGCTAAAAATGATCTATTGATGATACAAAAAGCATCTAAACAAGGTGTAGCAAGATTCGATGGCACAATAGTTGTTCCAATAGAATATGACAATATTTTATTTGCAGGTAGTTATATAAATGCAAAAAAAGAAGATATAGTTGATATATTTGATAAGAATGGGAATAAAGAGCAGAATAATCAATATACAAGTAAACAAGACTTTAACAATGGAAAATATTCAATTATTTCAACAACAGATGATGAATTTAAAATTATTATTGATAATGGAAAAGTAATTGAGAATAGATACACATATGTACAGTATTTATTTGATAAATACTTCATAGTTCAAAAAGATAATAAATTTGGTGTAGTTGATGATGAGGGAAATTTTGTTATTGATTGTAAGTATGAGGTAATACAACCAACGTTAGATTTTGGAATTATTCAGCTTCTTGATGAAGATGGAAAAATTGAAATATTAGATAAAAATTTTAATACTGTTGTTGAGGCTTCGAAAATAAGTATATCAATGTACTCAAGTTATCTAAAGGTATCTGGTAGCGATAAAGAAATATACATAGATAAAGATGGTAGGGTAGTAAATAATTCAAATGTGGAAAATGAGAATAATTTATATCCGGAAAAGATAAAGAATTACGATAAGATTGATTTGGGTTATGGATGCCCATATTACATAAATCAAAATAATGAATAATAAGGGGAAGGATTGCAGATGTATAAAGAATTTGGAATAAAAGACGAAGTAGTTAATCTAGCAGAAAAAGTAGAAAAAGATGTTGCAAAACAATTTGAAGAAGTGAATAAAAGATGTGAATTAAACTCACTGAAAGTGTTAAGAGCTTTTAATAAATACAATATTTCTGATATGCATTTTGGAAGTACAACAGGTTACGGATATGGTGATGTTGGTAGAGATACAATCGAGAAGGTATTTGCTGATGTTTTAGGTGCTGAAGATTGCTTAGTTAGAAGCCAATTCATTTCTGGAACACATGCTCTTACTGTAGCGTTATTTGCCTTTTTAAGACCAGGAGATAAGTTCATTAGTATTAGTGGAAAACCATATGACACACTTGATGAAGTTATTGGGATTGTACCAAACAATAGCTCCTTAAAAGCATTTGGAGTTGAATATGAACAAATAGATTTAATAGATGATGATTTTGATTATGAAAAAATAAGAAATCGATTTAGTAAAAACGATTTAAAACTAGTCGAGATACAAAGATCGAGAGGTTATTCATTACGTAAGAGCATTACAATGGATAAGATTGAAAAAGTAATTGAGACTATAAGAAGCGTTAACAAGGATGTTATAATTATGGTTGATAATTGCTATGGAGAATTTGTTGATGACAAGGAGCCAATTAATGTCGGTGCTGATATTATGGTAGGATCTCTTATTAAAAATCTTGGTGGAGGTATTGCACCAAATGGTGCATATATTGCTGGAAAAAAAGATTTAGTCGAGCTTGCAGCAGAGCGTTTAACTGCTCCAGGATTGGGAAAAGAAGTTGGTCCAACACTTGGAATTAATAAATATATTTTGCAAGGATTATTTTTTGCACCAAGCGTAGTTGCAAGTAGCTTAAAGACTGCAATATTCACAAGCAAAATATTAGAAGACATTGGGTTTAAACCGGTTCCAAGATTTGATGAAAGAAGAGCAGATATTGTTCAAACGATTGAATTCGGTGATAAGGATAAATTAATAAAATATTGCCAGGGAATTCAAATGGGATCACCAATTGATTCAAATTCAATTCCAGAGCCATGGGATATGCCAGGATACACTGACCAAGTAATTATGGCTGCTGGAGCATTTACACAAGGTTCATCAATTGAGCTTTCTTGTGATGCACCTATTAGACCACCTTTTATGGCATTTCAACAAGGTGGACTTACATATGAATATGGTAAAATTGGTGTTATGAAAGCAATTTCACAAATTATATAAAAATAATAATTTAATGGAGTTTCTTGAGAAGCTCCATTAATCTTATGGAGGTATTTTTGAAGGTAGTAGTTATTGGAGGTGGCCCTGCAGGAATGATGAGTGCAATTTCTGCCAAAAAAACAGGGGCTGATGTTGTAATAATTGAAAAAATGAATAGCCTTGGAAAGAAACTATTAATTACTGGTAAAGGTAGATGTAATATTACAAGTAGTGTAGATATTTCTGAGTTTATTAATAATATTCCGGGAAATGGAAGGTTTTTATTTAGTGCTTTTCAGAACTTTTCGAATGAAGATATTATAAATTTTATGGAAAGACATATGGTAAAGGTTAAAGAAGAGCGTGGAAATAGAATATTTCCAGTAAGCGATAAAGCAAAAGATGTACTTGATGCCTTTTATGATGAATTAAAAGATATTGGCGTAAAAATAATAACAAATGCAAAAGTTACAAATATTATTACTGAAAATGAATCTGTAAAGAAAGTTGAATACGATAAGGATAATAAAAAACAAACCATTGATGCAGATAAAGTAGTACTTGCAACTGGAGGAAAAAGCTATCCTGCAACAGGCTCTACGGGGGATGGATATGAACTTGCAAAAAGACTTGGTCATACAGTAACCAAGATAAAACCATCATTAATTCCTGTTGTTGCAAATAGTAATCAAAATGTCGAGAATATAAATCTTGCAGGATATGAAACTTCTCAAAATTTGTGCAAAGATATGCAAGGTTTAAGTCTAAGAAATGTTAAGATTAGTTTTTTTGATGAGATAAAAAATAAAGTAATATATGATGACTTTGGAGAACTATTGTTTACACACTTTGGTATATCTGGACCGACAGTCCTTAGTGGATCGGCACATATTATTAGATATAAGAATATAGATGAACTACTAAAACAGGGGAAGATTACTCTTGCTATCGATTTAAAACCTGCTTTAGATAAAGAAAAGTTAGATGATAGGATTTTAAGAGATTTTGAAAAGGAAAAAAATAAAGATTTTAAAAATAGCTTAAATGATTTATTACCACAAAAAATGATAACACCTATTATTAAACTATCAGGAATTAATCCAGATAAAAAGGTTAATGAAATATCTAAAGATGAAAGACATAGATTGGTTGATTTATTAAAATCTTTTAAAGTAACAATAAGTGGTTTTAGACCTGTTGAGGAAGCAATTGTCACTGCAGGTGGAATAAATATAAAAGAAATTAATCCAAAGACAATGGAGTCAAAGATAGTAAATGGTCTTTTCTTTGCTGGGGAAATTATAGATGTAGATGCGTATACAGGTGGCTTCAATTTACAAATTGCATATTCAACAGGATATACTGCGGGAATGGATATTAAATAAAAAAAGTGAAACCTGATAATGAGAAAGGTATTTTTATGGAGAAATTTAAAACAATTATAGAAAAATCTGTAAGTGCTGAAATTGTGGAAAAAAAGTCTAAATTTATTGCTAATCTATTTTTTGTAGATTCGGCTGAAGAGGCGGAAAATAAAATAAAAGAACTTAAGAAAAAGTTTTATGATGCAAGACACAATTGCTTTGCTTATTTAATAAATAATAATAATGAAATTATAAAAAAATCAAGCGATGATGGAGAGCCTAGTGGAACTGCTGGTGCACCAATGCTTGAAATACTAGAAAAGAATAATTTAGCAAACGTATTAGTAGTAGTTACAAGATATTTTGGTGGAATATTACTTGGCACAGGAGGACTAGTAAGGGCTTATTCAGATGCTCTTAAATCTGCTATTGAGAAAGCAACATGGGCTGTTCAAGAGCACGGCTTTGAAATGGAGATAGAACTAGGATATTCAGATTTCGAAAACTTTAAATATTACTGTGGTAAGCATAATATTAAAATAATCAGTATAGAATATCTTGATAGTATTTGTTGTAAAATAGAGCTAAATGATATAGAAAAAATTACTCTAGAGAATGATTATGAAAACCAAAATAATCTTAAAATAAAAAGAATCGACAATATTCGACAAAAAAATGTTGCATGTTTGTCGAAAGATGTTGATTAAAAGTACACGAAAAGCCGTAAAATCAAGGATTTTATCTTGAAATATACTAAAAAAGAAAGTATAATTTGGGATATAAAAAATTTAGTAGGAGGTTTTAGGGTGAATAATAAAATAACAGTATTAATTGCAGATGATAATAGTGAATTTTCTGCAACATTAGCCGGATACATACAATCTGAAGAGGATTTAGAACTTGTAGGAGTAGCAAGAGATGGAGTAGAGGCATATGAGCTAATTAAGAATACAGAGCCTGACGTTGTACTGTTAGATGTAATAATGCCACGATTAGATGGATTAGGAGTATTAGAAAATATAAATGAAAGTGATGCGATGAGTAAGTTTCCAATGTGTATAATGCTTTCGGCTGTTGGTCAAGATAAGATAACTCAAAAAGCAATTGCACTTGGAGCACAATATTATATCGTTAAACCATTTGAAATAGATGTATTAATCAAAAGAATAAGAGAATTAAAATTAAATCAAATAGAATTACCAAAGAGCTATTCAGCAAGAGAAATAAAACAATATATTGATCTTGCACCAAATGAGAAAAAGAATCAAGAAAACTTAGAGGCTCTTGTAACTAATGTAATACATGAAGTTGGCGTTCCTGCGCATATAAAAGGTTACCAATATTTAAGAGAAGCAATAATGCTTGTTGTTACTAACATTGATATTATTAATCAGATAACTAA
>CAMNND010000051.1 GCA_946545035.1 uncultured Clostridium sp.
AATAATACACAAAACTTTAAAGCAATTAAACAAATAAAAGCTCAAACAAGATTTGCTCTAACAGGTACTCCAATTGAAAATTCACTAGCAGAGCTATGGTCAATATTTGATTTTACGATGCCAGGGTATTTATATAGCTACAAACAATTTAAAGAAATATTTGAAACACCAATTATTAGAGATGAAGATGGTTACAAGATAAAGAAACTTAAAACTCTTATTGAACCATTCATTTTAAGAAGAATTAAAGAAGAAGTTTTAACAGAGCTTCCTGAAAAGACAGTTACAGTTCTTAATAGTGAGATGGAAGAAGAACAACAAAAAATCTATGCTTCATATATGGCTGAAGCTAGAGAAGAAGTTGCCAATGAACTTATAGGTAAAGATTTTGAGAAGAACCAAATGAAGATTCTTGCGTTACTTATGAGGTTAAGACAGATTTGTTGTCATCCAAGCTTATTTGTTGAAAATTATGAGAGCGGAAGCGGAAAGTTAAATCTTTGTATGGAAATTATAAAAGATGCAGTACAGGGAAATCACAAAATTCTTCTATTCTCTGGATACACTTCTATGTTTGATATATTAGAAAAAGAGCTTGAAGCGGAAGGCATTAAATATTTCAAACTAACAGGTCAAACAAAGGTTGGTGACAGAATTAAGCTTGTTGATGAATTTAATGAAAATGAAGATGTAAAAGTATTTTTAATTTCATTAAAAGCAGGTGGTACTGGTCTTAACCTAATTGGAGCAGACATGGTAATTCACTATGACCCATGGTGGAATATTTCTGCAGAAAACCAGGCTACTGATAGAACATATAGAATTGGACAAAAACGTAATGTTCAAGTTTATAAGCTTATTACCAAAAATTCAATTGAAGAAAAAATATATGAATTACAACAAAGGAAAGCAAAACTTGTAGACAATATGTTATCTACGAATGAAACATTCATTAGTAGATTATCTAAAGATGAAATTATGGACTTATTTAAATAGTATAAAATACAGTTTGAGGATTTCAAACTGTATTTTTATATGGAATCAATTTAAAAATATAAGTCAATATAATATATAGCTTAGTGTTACTTGTATTTGTAATGTGTTTATGCTATAAATAGAATGTAAATGTAGAAAATAATACATTTTCATAATATGAATATAATATAACAGAGGGGAGATTTTTACCTTATGGATAAATCTGTTCAATTTAATGATTATAGAAATAGATATAAAGAATTTTGTTATAATAGTTTTTCTTTAACAGAAGATAGCGAGGCTATATATTTAGAATATGATTTTGAAATTACTGGACTTTCCAAATTTTCACCAAAACTTAAAATACTAAAAAAGAATATGAATTTCAAATCAATAGATTCAGCTCAAGCAAAGAACATGGCTTTTAATATTGGGATGATAGAACTTATAAGTTACTGGAAATGCGCATGCCCACCGAAAATAGTATTAAAATGTGGATATGTGGATGAAGAGCAGAAAAAGTTTTGGAAAAAGATTTATTTTCATGGACTTGGTGAACTTTTTTATACAAATAATATTAAAACTACTATGGAAGAATTTGTCACAATTGAAAATGGACTTGAAAAAAATGAATTCGAATACGAAGAAATTTCAGATGAATCAAATGGTTATATTGTTCCAATAGGTGGAGGAAAAGATTCATGTGTTACGCTAGAAACACTAAAAATCAATAAAGAATCTGATTATGCACTAATTATAAATCCAAAACCAGTTACTCTAAAATGTGCTGAGTTAGCAGCCCTTGATTCAGATCATATAATTGAAATATACAGAACAATTGATAAAAGACTTATAGATTTAAATGCAGAAGGTTTTATAAATGGTCATACACCATTTTCAGCAATGCTTGCATTTGTATCATATTTTACGGCATACTTATTAGGTAAAAAATATATTGCTTTATCGAATGAAAATAGTGCAAATGAATCAAATGTTGTTGGCGAAAAAATAAATCATCAATATTCAAAAAGTTATGAATTTGAAGTTGATTTTGAAAGTTATGCTTCTAAGTATTTAAAAGCACCAGTAAAGTATTTCAGTTTTTTAAGACCACTTAACGAATTACAGATTGCGAAGATTTTTTCTAAGCATGAGAAATATCATTCAGTATTCAAAAGTTGTAATGTAGGAAGTAAGGGAGCTGAATGGAAATGGTGTTGTAATTGTGCAAAATGCTTGTTTGCATTTACAATATTAAGTCCATACCTTTATAGGGAAAAATTAGTCAATATATTTGGAGAAGATTTATATGAAAAAGAATCATTGCTTCAAACTTTTATTGAACTAACTGGAAATGGAGAAGTTAAACCGTTTGATTGTGTTGGAACATTTGAAGAAGTAAATTTTGCTGCAACAAAAACAATTATGAACATAGAAGAGCAAAATAAAGAGCTTCCATTATTATTAAACTATTATAAGGAAAACTATGGTTTAGCTAATACATCTGAAGATATTACAAAAAGATATAACGATGAAAATAATTTAACAGATGAACAAAATGAGATGTTGAGGAAAGAGGTTTTTTAGTTGGTAAAAGAATTAATAAACTATTTTAAAGATAAAAAAATAATTATACTTGGATTTGGAAGAGAAGGCATTTCTACTTACAAATTGATAAGAGAATATCTACCAGAGCAAAAATTATACATTGCAGATGGAAAAGAAGACATATTAAGTTCAAATGATTTCTTAAAAAGTGACGAAAATGTGGATATTATATGTGGCAAAGACTATTTGCAAGGATTAGAAAATTACGACATAATAATGAAGACGCCGGGGATCTCTTTTGTTGGATTAGATATATCAAAATTTAAAGATAAAATAAAATCCCAAATAGAATTATTATTGGAATTTTTTGATATAACAACGATTGGTGTAACTGGTACAAAGGGAAAAAGTACAACAAGCTCTTTGATATATAAAGTACTTAAAGAGCAAAATGTAAATTCAATGTTTATGGGAAATATTGGAATTCCAGCTTTTGATATGGTTGATGAATTAGAAGAAGGAATGATAGTTGTTTTAGAGCTTTCATCTCATCAACTTGAATATGTGAGAAAATCACCAAATATTTCAATTTTACTAAATATATTTGAAGAGCATTTAGATCACTACGAATCATATCAAGGATATATCGATGCAAAATGTAATATATATAAATTTCAAAATGAAAAAGATTTCTTTTTATATAATATTGATAATGAAATGCTTCAAAGAAATGTTAAAGAAGTATCAGCAAATACAATTAAAGTAAGCTTAAAAAATAATGTTGGTGCTAATATTTATATAGAGAATGGATATGTATATTATGATGGAAAGAAAATATATGATAAAAATTCACCAAGAAATTTAATTGGAGATTATAATCTTAACAATATAATGTTTGTACTTGGCGTTTCAGAGATATTAGATTTGAATATTGAAAAAACAATTGAGAGCATAAGCTCATTTACAACACTACCACATAGGTTAGAATTTGTTGGAAAATTTGATGGAGTTTCATATTATGATAATTGTATTGGAACCACACCGGAAGCAACAATAGAAGTAATAAAAGCACTTGGAAATGTAGATTCCTTGATTATTGGTGGAATGGATAGAGGGATAGATTATACAGATTTTATTAAGTTTTTAGATGAAAGCAAAATCGGTAATATTATTTGTATGCCAAAGACAGGACATGATATAGCCGAAAAATTAAAAAAAGCAAATGCAATATGTGTTGAAACACTTGAAGAAGCGGTTGAAACAGCTAAAAAAGTTACTAGAAAAGAAATGAGTTGCTTGATATCTCCTGCAGCAGCAAGTTATGGCTTTTTTAAGAATTTTGAAGAAAAAGGAGATAAATTCCAAGCATTAGTAAAATGTGAAAAATAGATTATATGCTACAGAGATTAATCTGTAGCATATTTTGAAAGGAACGGAAATGAAAGATTATATTACAGTTATAGGTGCTGGTCTTGCAGGATGTGAGGCAGCGTACCAAATTGCAAAAGAAGGAATAAAAGTAAAATTATATGAAATGAAACCAAAGAAATTTTCTCCAGCACATAGTAGTAATAATATGGCAGAGATTGTATGCAGTAATTCTTTTAAATCTAATTTACATACGAATGCATGTGGGCTTCTTAAAGAAGAGCTTAGAATATTAGATTCTCTTCTTATTAAAATAGCAGATGAATCAGCTGTACCAGCTGGACAAGCTTTAGCTGTTGATAGAGAGGTTTTTTCTGAAAGGGTAACTGAAAATATAAAAGGAAATGAAAATATAGAAGTTATTAATGAAGAAATTGGAGAAAATATTCATCTTAAAGATTTGTTAGAAGATGGTATTGTAATTGTTGCGACAGGACCATTAACTTCTGATTTATTATCAAAAGAAATAATGGAATTAATCGGAGATAATGATTTGCATTTTTATGATGCTGCAGCTCCAATTGTAACGAAAGATTCTGTTGATATGAACATAGCTTTTTGGGGTGATAGATATGAGCAAGAAAGAGCTAAAGACGAAGAGATTGAATCGTGGAAAGGGCGTATAAAAGATATTGATAATTCTGACTACATTAATCTTCCAATGAATAAAGAGGAGTATGAAAATTTTTGGAAAGAACTTGTAAATGCAGAAGTAGTTGAACTTCATGAATTTGAAAAAAGAGAAATTTTTGAAGGTTGTATGCCTGTTGAGGTTATGGCTAAAAGAGGTATCGATACATTAAGATATGGTCCACTAAAACCGGTTGGGTTTACAGATCCAAGAACAGGATTTAGGCCATATGCTTTAGTTCAACTTAGACAGGACAATACAGAGGGAAGTATATATAACTTAGTTGGATTCCAAACAAATTTAAAATTCGGGGAGCAAAAAAGAGTATTTTCAATGATACCAGGACTTGAGAATGCTGATTTTGAAAAGTATGGTGTAATGCATAGAAATACTTATATTAATTCAACAAAATTATTGGACGCAACATACAATTATAAACAAAATAATAATCTATTTTTTGCGGGCCAATTAACAGGAGTCGAAGGATATGTTGAATCTATTTCCTCAGGGTTAGTTGCAGGAATTAATGCGGCGAAAAAATATAA
This sequence comes from uncultured Clostridium sp., assembly GCA_946545035.1. Lineage (GTDB taxonomy): Bacteria > Bacillota > Clostridia > TANB77 > CAG-508 > CAG-492. Next base: position 5,128 of record CAMNND010000051.1, read on the forward strand.
AAATGACATAAAGGTAGTGTTTGACGGTCGTACAATGATTGGAGCATTGGCAAAGTATATATCAACAGAGAATCAGAAGTTTCAGCCAATGAATGCTAACTTTGGTATAGTTCCAGCCCTTGAAGAAAAAATAAGAGATAAAAAATTAAGATATGAAAAATTATCGGATAGAGCAATTGAGATAATAAAAAGATAAAGTTTGTATATTTTGTATAGACAAAAATTTTTTTTAATAATATAATAAAAAAAACTGGAGGAAAATAGTATGGCTGAATTAAAATTTGAGATTATAAAAAATATAGGAATTTTATCAGAATCAGAAAAAGGATGGAAAAAAGAATTAAACTTAGTTAAATGGAATGATTATGCGCCAAAGTATGATTTAAGGGACTGGAATGAAGATCATACAAGAATGGGAAAAGGAATTACATTGACCGAAGAAGAGGTAAATAAATTAAAAGATGTAATTAATAACGTGTAATTTTAATGAAGGTTAAGGTTTAAAAATATGGAAAAAAATTTTGAAGATATATTTGAATCAATTAAATTGTTACATAAAAAATATAATTCAGAGGATTATCTAAATAACTTAGATAATTTTAATAAGAGCTCTAAAGATTTAGAGGAAATTTTAGAAAAATATAACACTGATGAAGAAAAAGGGCATAAAAAAAGAAGACATAGATTAAACACCAAAGGTGAATAATTACATCATTTGATGTATGAAAAAGAAGCAGGAAAGGCTTCTTTTTTTTTGTACAAAAATTGAAAAGCACATTGCTGTGCTTTTCATGAAAATAAAAGGGGATGTTGTTAGTAACTGGAGTAATTAATTTTGTTACTAACTTGAATACAATATATCAATTAATTTTGTCCATAATGTGAATTTAAAGTGATTTATTAAAAAATAAAATAAATTTAAATTTTTAAACGAACATAAAAATATTAAGCTCATAAAATAATATAAAAAAATAAAGGAGACTAATTTATGAAATCATATATTATTGAAGGAGGTAAACGATTAAGTGGTTCGGTAAATATAAGTGGTTCAAAAAATAGCTCATTACCTATTCTTGCTGCATCAATTCTTGGTGATGGAATATCAAAATTATACAATGTACCAAATATAAGCGATGTTGATAACACAATCGAGATAATAAAAAAATTGGGTGGAAAAATTAAGAAAAATAATGGAAAGATTGAAATTGATTGCAAAGATATAAATAAAACAGAAATTCCTTCGAATTTGATGTCTAAAATGAGATCATCTGTTATTCTAGCAGGGGCAATTCTTGGCAGATTTAAGAAAGTAAGATTTTCATATCCAGGAGGTTGTGATATTTGTTTGACAATATGTAAATAAGATGATAATATAACGGATGCGAGATAGAGAGATACCTGTAAACATTCCGAACACAGTAGTCAAGCTCTATTTTGTTAGTATTTATGTGTTAACAACTTAAGTATTGCAAAATTTGAGTAAGGAGGAATGAAGGTGAAAAAAAGAAAAGTAATTACATCGTACATTTGCCCAGATGTCGATGGGATTGGATGCATGTATGCATACGCGGAACTATTAAGAAAAAATGGGGAAGAAGTAGGATATTATTTTGAAGGAAATCTAAAGAAGGAAGCTGAAATAATTTTAAAGCTCTTTAATATAAAACTAAGATTAATTGATCATATTGAAGATAATGATGAAATAATAATGGTTGATAATAATGAATTAAGCTTTTTGCCAACATGTATTAAAAAAGAAAAAATAATTGAAATTATTGATCATCATGCAAAATGCAATTGGATTGATGAGATGCCAGGTATTAAATGTCAAATAGAATTTATAGGAGCAGCGGCAACAATGGTTGCGGAAAAATTTAAAGAAAAGAATATCGCTCCATCAAGAGAAGCTGCTATTCTGTTGTATTACGGTATTATATCTAATACTATGAATCTAAAAATTAAAATGACAACAAGCAGAGATATAGAAATGGCAAAATGGCTTAAAAGTTTAGTTCCAGAAATTAATGAAGAAATTACAAAAGA
>CAMNND010000052.1 GCA_946545035.1 uncultured Clostridium sp.
GGAGTTGTTATAGATCATAAGTCAGTAATTGATTTTATGAGTGTGTTTACAGATAAATTTGATATTAATTCTGAAGATAGAATAGCAAATCAAGCACCTTTTGATTTCGATGTATCGGTTAAAGATATATATTCATCAATGAAAGTTGGCGCAACACTTGTAATTGTACCTAAGAAACTTTTTTCAAAACCAGCTGAATTATTAGATTATCTTTGTGATAACAGAGCTACAACTTTAATCTGGGCAGTATCAGCACTATGTTTAGTAACAACATTCCATGGACTTGACTATAAAGTCCCAGAGCATGTTAATAAGGTTTTATTTAGTGGAGAAGTGATGCCTCTTAAACATTTAAAACAATGGATAGAGCATTTACCAAATGCAACATTTGTTAATCTATATGGTCCAACGGAGATAACATGTAACTGCACATATTATATTGTTGATAATAAGAAAGAGTATGAAGAGAAGATTCCAATAGGAATTCCATTTGAGAACAAAGAAATTCTTTTATTAGATGAAGATGATAATCTAGTAACTGAAGATGGAAAAATTGGAGAAATTTGTGTAAGAGGAAATTCATTAGCACTTGGATACTATGGTAATTTTGAACAATCAAATAAGAGCTTTGTTCAAAATCCTTTAAATAATAAATATAGAGATATGATTTATAAAACTGGTGATTTGGGATATTATAAAGAGAAAAATCTTATGTTTTCTGGAAGAAAGGATTTCCAAATAAAACACCAAGGCCATAGAATTGAACTGGAAGAAATTCAAATTGCATTAGAAAAGATAGATGAAATTAAAAGAGCCTGTGTTCTTTATAATGAGGCAAAAAGTAAAATCTATGCTTATTATATTGGTGATATTGATAAAAAAGGAATTCATGAAAAATTATCTGGAATATTGCCAGTATTTATGATGCCTAATGTTATGATTCCAGTTGAGGAGTTTCCATTAACAAAGAATGGTAAAATAGATAGAAAAGCTTTAGCTGAAATAAAATAGGGAGGATAAAATGGAAAAAGAGCTTATAAAAAAAATAGCTGAGAATTATGAGACTCCAACATATGTTTTTGATATTAAAACATTAAAAGATAGAATTAAATATTTAAGAGATTCACTTCCTGGAAAGGTTAAGCTTTGTTATGCAATAAAAGCAAATACTTTTATTGTTAAAGATATTGAAAATGATGTTGATAGATTTGAAGTATGCTCTAATGGAGAATACGAAATATGTCATGAAAAAGAAGTGGTTAGTAATAAGATTTTAATATCTGGAATTAACAAAGATTCTAAATTAATTAATAAAATAATTGGTGAAAGCGATATTAGAATGTTTTCTATTGAATCTATGTCTCAATTTGAGAGCTTAAAGAATCAAAAAGAAAATGTTAAGATTATTATTAGAATAACAAGTGGAAATCAATTTGGAATTAATGAGGATGAATGTAAGGAAATAATAATGAATAGAGCTGATTATCCTCATATAGAGATTGTTGGTGTTCAATACTTTACGGGAACACAAAAAAATTCAATGAAGGTTCTAAAAAAAGAGCTTGAATATATGGATAATCTTATTGAAAAAATTGAAAACGATTGCAATTTTAAGATAAAAGAGCTAGAGTTTGGTACAGGATTTCCAGTGCATTATTTTAGTAATGAATCTTTTGATGAAGATACCTTTATGAAAGAGTTTTCGGATCTATTAAACAATTTAAGATTTAATGGTGATGTAATACTTGAAATCGGAAGAAGTATTGCTGCGAGCTCTGGAATGTATTTAACTAAAGTTGTTGATAAGAAAATTAATAAGGATGAAAGATTTGCAATAGTTGATGGCGGAATTAACCATTTAGTATATTATGGACAATTTATGGCAATGAAAGTACCTCACATGGAAATTTATCCCGAAAGGGCAAATGAAAATCCAGACGTATGGAATATTTGTGGATCACTTTGTACTATAAATGATATTTTGGTAAAAAAGCTTGAGGTATCTAATTTGCAAGTAGGAGATATACTTGTATTTAAGAATACGGGGGCATATAGCATGACAGAAGGAATTTCTTTATTTTTAAGTAGAGATTTACCACAAGTATTAATTAATGATGAAAATAATAATATAAGGGTTGCAAGAAAGATTACACCGACTTATAATTTTAATATGTAAGAGGAGGATAAAATATGGAAGAGTTAATTGAAATTTTAGAGGAAATTGAACCAGGAGTTGATTATGAAAATTGTACTACTCTAATTGATGATAATTATTTAGATTCATTAGCGATTATTTCTTTAGTTGCAGAAATTGAAGAGGCTTTTGATGTGCAAATACCAACAGTTGAAATAATACCAGATAATTTTAATTCAGCAAAAGCATTATGGGAATTAATAGAGCGTTTAAAGGAAGAGGAGTAGTATGACATATACAGATTCAGCATTTTTGTTTTGCTTTTTTCCAGTAGCACTTGTTCTATACAATATTCTACCAAAGAAGTGTAGAGGAACAGTGCTTCTTTTATGTAGTTATGCCTTCTTTTTTATAATTAGTAGAAAATTAATTGTATATATATTAGCTTCTACATTTATAATATGGCTTTATAGTTTTATTGTTAAAAAGATTCAAAGAAAGCGAGATACAGAGCTTGAAGAATGTAAAAAAGAAGACAGTAAAAATGTAAAAGAAGAAAAGAAAGCTATTAAGGAAAAATACAAGAAGAAACAAAAGATTTTCTTGATAATATCAATATTAATTAATTTAGGATTATTAGTAGTACTTAAATATAGTGGGTTTATTGGAAATAACATTAATTCTATTCTAGAATCATTCAAGGTAACAAATAGAATAAATGTCTGGCATTTAGCACTTCCAATTGGAATTTCTTTTTATACATTGCAAACAATTTCATACGTAACTGATGTACATAAGGGAGTTGTAAAACCGGATACAAATATTGGTAGACTTGCATTGTATTTAGCGTTCTTTCCACAAATAATGGAAGGACCAATTTGTAGATATTCTGAAACAGCAGAAAAACTATGGAATGGTGAGCGTACAACATATGAGGGATTAACGTATGGTCTTCAAAGAGTAATTTTTGGTTTAGGTAAAAAAATAATAATAGCTGATAGATTAAATATTTTAGTGAATGAAATATTTAGTGGTTATGCAGGCCTTGATGGTGGAATGATAGCTGCTGGAATGATTCTATATACACTTCAATTATATATGGACTTTTCTGGCGTTATGGATATGGCAATCGGTATGGGAGAAGTATTTAACGTTAAATTACCTGAAAACTTCAAACAGCCATTTTTCTCTAAATCAATATCAGATTTCTGGACAAGGTGGCATATCACACTTGGTGCTTGGATGAGAGATTACATTTATTATCCAGTCTCAATGTCAAATATTAGCAAAAAAATGACAACAAAATTAAGAAAGAAGATTGGTAATTATTATGGACCATTAATAACAAGTACGGTTGCTTTATTTCTAGTATGGCTTGCTAATGGATTTTGGCATGGCTCTGCATGGAGTTTTATATTCTATGGAATGTATCATTTCACACTAATTATGCTAGGCAGAATATTTGATCCATTGAGTAAGAAAATACTTAATAAACTACATATAGATGCAAAGAAATGGTGGTACAAATTATTCCAGATAGTAAGAACTATCATCTTAGTATTTATTGGTGAGTTGTTCTTTAGAGCTGAAGGATTGAAAGCTGGATTTACTATGTTTAAGATAATGATATCTAAATTCTCATTTAGATCAATTGCAAACGGTGAACTGTTAAATCTTGGCTTAGATATAAAAGATTTAGTTGTTGTCTTAGTATTTACAATTGTTATACTTATAGTTAGTATTTTGAAAGAAAAAGGAATTAATATTAGAGAAAAAATTGCTAAACGAAATATAGTGCTTAGATGGACAATTTATCTTATATTAATTATTTCAGTTATAGTATTTGGAGCATACGGAGTAGGATACATTCCTGTTGATCCAATGTATGCGAATTATTAGAAAGGTGATTAGAGTTGAAAATTAAGATAATAAAATGCATTAGCTTTATATGTATTCTTATGGTACTTCTAGTGCTATTGTCAATGCTATTTGAACCAAAGAATAATTCTGTTAAAGCTGGTATGCATAATAGAGGAGCAAGTGGTATTTTAGCTGAGCCGGATAATACAATTGATATGGTTGTTGTTGGAAATAGCGAAGCATATACTTCTATAATACCAATGGAACTATGGAATAATTATGGATATACAAGTTATGTATGTGCTTCTCCAGAGCAACCACTTCCGCTATCTGTAAGATTAGTTGGTGAAGCGGTAAAAAAACAAAAACCTAAAATTGTAATGTTGGAAGCAAGTAACATTAATATTAGATATGATCTTTCGGATGGAACTGATCAAATTCTTAATTATGGACTTAAAGTTTTTCAATATCATGATAGATGGAAAAAGTTAAAAAAGGAGGATTTCACGACAAGACCTGAGTATACTACTGAAAATTATATGAAGGGATATGAATTTTCTGATGAAATTAGAGGGTTAAAAAAACAGCCAACGAGAGAAAAAAAGATGGAATCTGTAGCAATCCCAAGAAGCAATCAGATATATCTAAAAGCAATAAAAAAAATATGTGATCAGGTTGGTGCAAAATTTATTCTAATTAGTATACCGAGTATTGAATATTGGAGTCATGATACTCATGATGAATTGCAAAGATTTTGCGACAAAAATGGAATAGAATTTTTAGACCTAAATATGAACAAGGAAGAAATAGGTATAGATTGGACAAAAGATACAAGTGATAATGGTGGACATTTGAATTATAGAGGGGCATTAAAGACAACGACAGCAATAGGAAAGTATTTAAATGAAAACAATTTATTAGATAATCATAAAGATGACGATAAATACAGTCATTGGAATGAACAATATGAAAAATATAAGAGAAGAGTTAAAAATAAACTATAATGGTAAAGGAGATAGGGACAAAGTCCACTATCTCCTTCATTTTACCATGCAATCACGTACCACTTCATCTCGGGGTTAGTGTCAAGGGACACCTGGAAAATACGGTAGCCTGTCCGAATAAGCTTATTAATAATCGGTTTGCTCATAGTCGGAACCTGGATCGAATTATTTCCCTTGTTCTTTTTGCTCTCAATTTTTGCACGCTGGATCTCATTGGTAATGCCCAAGAGCTTTAACCATTCGTGCGGCAGAAGTGGTCTCTTAGTTTGCTGAAGCATGACGGGAGTCGAGGTGAAAACCTCTTCCTTATCATCGTCTTCGAACTGTTTTCTTGCTTCGCTGTTCATAACATTAACCTTTCTCCGTTATCCGGTAGTTGGCGTGGGCGTGTGCTAGCCCACTAATACAAGTAAACGTATGCATTCATTATAGCACATATTATAGCATATTTCAAACTTTTTGTTGACATATCATTAATATACGCGTATAATAATCACAATATGTTATCAAGAGTGGACGAGAGATTCGGCTCAATGACTCCACAGCAACCTGTTAAAAATAAGGTGCTAATACCGACAAAGCAGATGCTTTGGCTGATGATTTTATAAGTTTTAGTTATAAAATATAAACCTCTAGCATTTAGCTAGAGGTTTTTTGAATTTATAAAAATCTACCATAGTAAAAGTATGTAACATATTAATTTATATAGAAAGAGGGAGATATTATGAGAAAATTATTTACATCAGAAAGTGTAACAGAAGGACATCCAGATAAACTATGTGATTTTATATCAGATAGTGTTCTTGATAGCTACTTAGAAAAAGATCCAAATGCAAGAGTAGCTTGCGAAACAGTTGCAGGAAAAGGAGAAGTTGTATTAACAGGAGAGATTAGTTCAACAGCAGATGTTGATATTGAATCAGTTGTTAGAAATGCAATAAAAGAAGTTGGGTATGATAATGCAGATTTAGATATTGACTATAGAACCTGCAAAGTTCATCTTAACTTAGCAAAACAATCACCAGATATTGCTCTTGGTGTAGACAAATCGTTGGAGCAAAAAGAAGGGGAAGATGTTGTTTCAGAAGGTGCTGGAGATCAAGGATTAATGTTTGGTTTTGCATGCGACGAGACATCTGAATATATGCCACTTCCAATATACTTAGCTCATAAGCTTGCAAGAAGATTAGCTGAGGTAAGAAAAAATGGAGAAATAAGTTATTTAAGACCTGATGGTAAAGTACAAGTAACTGTTGAATATGAAGACGGAGTTCCATTAAGAGTTGATACAATTGTTGTTTCAGCACAACATAATGCTGATATTGATTTAGATACTTTAAAGAAAGATATTAAAGAAAAAGTAATTAATAAAGTTGTTTCTGAAAAATTATTAGATGAAAATACAAGATACTTTATTAATCCAACAGGAAGATTCGTTATTGGTGGACCACTTGGAGATGCAGGTCTTACAGGAAGAAAAATTATTGTTGATACATATGGTGGATACGCTAGACATGGTGGAGGTGCTTTCTCAGGAAAAGATGCAACTAAAGTTGATAGATCAGCTGCATATATCGCAAGATTCCTAGCTAAAAACATTGTATATAATGGTTATGCTAAAAAATGCGAAATACAACTATCATATGCAATTGGAGTTGCAAAGCCTGTTTCAATATATGTAGATACTTTTGGAACTGGAACTATCGATGAAGAAACACTTGTTAAGAAGATTTATGATAAATTTGATTTAACTCCAAGAGGAATAATAAACTATTTAGAGCTACAAAAACCAATATTTAGAAAAACTACTAACTATGGACACTTTGGTAAGCCATATTTACCTTGGGAAAAGTTTGTTAAATTTTAGATAGGGGTATTAATTGACAGGTTACATAAAATGATGTATAATGGAGTATACAAAAGCTCAAGAGCATTTGTATAAAAATTCCAGGAGACCTTGCCGTCCAGGTCACCTGTTTATATAACTTCCAATATGAAGGGAGGTGTTGTACCATGAAACTGGAGTTCGGTCCCTACATCAAGTCTCAGTGTCCTGCTACTGCAACGGTGGATATCAAGGTTACGGAGCTTGCAGAGGGGGAGCGGTTCGACGAGGAAACTCTGAGAAATGTTACTGCTTGGATT
>CAMNND010000053.1 GCA_946545035.1 uncultured Clostridium sp.
GAGCAATGCTGTGATAGCATGGCTCTCTTCTTGGTTTTAAGAGGAATAGTATTGACTTTAAGTGAATAAAATAGTATAATATAACAAGTTATTGTCTTTTTTTAGACAAGGATAAGAGATTTAAATTTATATTGAATTAATGTTCAATGGTGTGGAATATTAATTAAAAAAAGTGAGTTCGGAGAATTTAATAATTACTTTTAGATGCATAAAAGAGAGTTTATGCATTTTAGATTTAGCTCTTAAAAGAAAAAGAGCGGTTTTTTATGTTGCAAAATGAACGGCAAGAGTACATTTAAAATTTAATGAGATATAGATTTAAATAAATTTTTTAAGAAGGAGTGAATTTTTTAATGACAAATGAAACAAAAGTAGAAGAGAATAATGAGAAGATTTCAAAAAACATTAGAAGAGAAAACAGAGGTAAAACTCAAAATAAAAATGTAAGAGGAAATTCTAGAGAGAAAAAAGAATTTCAAAATTATAATGAAAAAAACAATAAAAAAATGGGAAAGAGAAGAACGGAAAATAATTTTAAAGAAAATAATGAACAAGATTTTAGATTTAAAAAATCAAAATTAAAAATTATACCACTTGGTGGTCTTGAAGAAATCGGAAAGAATATTACTGTATTTGAGTACGAAGATGAAATGATTTTAGTAGACTGCGGTCTTGAGTTCCCAGAAGAGAATATGCTAGGTGTAGATATGGTTATACCAGATGTAACATATCTAGAGAAGAATGCAGATAAACTTAAAGCTTTAGTTGTTACTCATGGTCATGAGGACCATATAGGTTCAATACCATATGTATTAAAGAAAGTAAATATGCCAATATATGCAACAAAGCTTACAATTGGATTAATTAAAAATAAATTAGAAGAGCATAAATTACTAAATACAACTAAATTAATCACAGTAAATCAAGGAGAGACAATTAAGTTTGGTAAGATACAAGTTGAATTTATTAGAAGCTGTCACAGTATACCAGATTCAGTTATGCTTGCAATTAAAACTCCAGCAGGAACAGTTCTTCATACAGGTGACTTCAAAATAGATCATAGTCCAATTGATGGTCAGGTAATGGATTTCGGAAGAATAGCAGAGCTTGGAAATGAAGGAATATTAGCTTTAATGTCAGATAGTACAAATTCAGAGCGTAAGGGATATACGATGTCTGAAAGTACAGTTGGTGAAGTTTTTGAGAAACTATTCCAAGGTTGTACAAAAAGAATAGTTGTTGCTACATTTGCTTCAAATGTACACAGAGTTCAACAAATATTAAGTTCAGCTGTTAAACATGGTAGAAAAGTCGCAGTATGTGGAAGAAGTATGATTAATATGATTGAGACAGCTAGAGAGCTTGGGTATATTCAAGTACCAGAAAATACTTTTATAGATATCGATTTAATTAAGAATTATAATGACGATCAATTAGTTATAATTACAACAGGAAGCCAAGGTGAAGCAATGTCTGCACTAAAGAGAATGGCTTCAGGAGAGCATAGAAAAGTTGTTATAACACCAAACGATTTAATTATTATTTCAGCAACACCAATACCAGGAAATGAAAAATCAGTATCAAAAGTTATAGATGACTTAATGCAAATTGGTGCAGAAGTTGTATATAGTGCTTTGGAAGATGTACACGTTTCAGGACATGCTTGCCAAGAAGAGCAAAAATTAATAATGGCTTTAGCAAGACCAAAATACTTTATACCAGTTCATGGTGAGTATAGACAATTAATTGCTCATAGTGAAACAGCACAGTCAATGGGAATACCACAAGAAAATATATTCTTGATGAAAAATGGTAGAGTTCTTGAGATTAGTGAAAATGATGCTAAGCTTGCAGGTGCAGTTCCTTCAGGAAAAATACTTGTTGATGGTTTAGGTGTTGGTGATGTTGGAAATATAGTTCTAAGAGATAGACAACACTTATCACAAGATGGTTTAATCATTATTGTTATGACAATGGATGGAAGCTCTGGAGAAATAGTATCTGGACCAGATGTAATTTCAAGAGGATTTGTTTATGTAAGAGAATCAGAAAATCTAATGGAAGATGTTAAAAGAGAGATTCGTGAAGAAGTAAGAAAATTTGAAGAAAAAGGTGTAACTGATTGGTCAACAATTAAAGCTACACTAAAAGATGACTTACGTGAATATATATTCCAAAAAACAAAACGTAATCCGATGATTTTACCAATTATAATGGAAATATAAAAAAGATTAACATAAATTAAAAAGACTTACGTATTATTATTGCGTAAGTCTTTTTTCTATAGTATAATAGTAAACTAATAATAAAAAGGAAAGGAGGAATCATATGGGAGCATTTCAAAAATATCTCGAGTATTTAGATGGCAGAATTGAGGATTTAAAGAATAGAAAAGGATATGTGCCGGATATTGAAATTTTAAGACTTATTTATATTGATTTAGGTCAAAAAATGAGTTTTGATCCACACTATACATTCGGAAATTCAAGACAAAAACAAGCAATTTACGACCGATTTACATGTGAAGAGCAATTTGATGAAGTACTTGAGAAAAAGGAAGCAATCTGTAAATCTCTTGCATATATGTTAGATATGATTCTTCCAAGATATGGTATTAAAAGCAAAGTTACATTTGAGGTAAATGGACGTGGAGAAAAAAAGAAAAGAGCACATGTTTATAATACTATAGAGCTTTCCGATAAAAAGAGATTTATAATTGATTTAGTAGAGGATTTTGAATTTATTCAAACTGGTTCAAAAACGAAATCTTTTGCTGTTGATATTTTTGATGAAGAGACATGTCTTTATAGTGAAGATGAAATAAGAGAAATTGATCAAGAAATAGGATATATTCCAGAGGGGTTATATATGGATGATATTCTTTGGATGATGGAGAGAGCAGTAAGTAATGAAAAGGTTTCTGATGATGAATTATTTGAGTTTATAATAGATAATTTAGATAAGTATGTAGATATAAGAAACATGGGATATGTGGTTAGAACACACTATTATGACAGAATGATTGAGCATTTTTTTTCTAAGGATAGAGTTGATAATAGAGGTAGACCATCTATAAACAAAATTGAAAAATATGATTGCTATAGAGAGATTGATGGAGAAAGACACTATTCATTGTGTTTAATTACATGTTTTAGAGGAGAAAAAATATATTTATTCAATAATGAAAAAAATTGTTTTGAAAGAATATCTCCGGAGCATTTTTCGTATTTAGCACAGAACGGATTAGAAGTTCCAAATAAAGGAAGGGCTAATAAATTAAAAAGACATAGTGTTAAATCTTGCATAGAAGGACAAAGTTTATAAAAATGATAGGCAAAAAATGCTTAGTATACTTGCTTTTTTTATTGATTTGCTTGGGAATTTGTGATAAAATTGCGAAGTAATAACGAGATTTAGAAAGGGATGAATGATATGGATTATAAAGAGCTAGCTAATTTAATATTTCCAGATGTAAAAGACATTTCATATTACGAGGAAAAATATCCAGAAAGAAATTTACCAGAGGGAGCTGTTGTAACTAGATTTGCACCAAGTCCAACTGGTTATGTACATATAGGTGGTTTATACCAATCATTAGCTGCTAAGATGGCAGCTCAAAAATCAGGAGGGGTTTTCTATTTAAGAATAGAAGATACTGATCAAAAAAGATTAGTTGAAAATGCAGTTACTGATATTGTTAATTCTTTAAAAGTATTTGAACTTGCTCCAGATGAAGGTATGGTTACTGAAACAGAATGGACAGGAGAGTATGGTCCATATATTCAATCTAAAAGAGGTGACATATACAGAGCATATGCTAAATATATGATAGAGCAAGGAAAAGCATATCCTTGTTTTTGTACTCCAGAAGATGATGAGAAAAGAACTGCAGCACAACTTGCAGCAAAAATAAGACCAGGATACTATGGAGTATGGGCTAAATGTAGACAGCTTTCATTAGAAGAAATGGCAGAAAAGATTAGAGCTGGTGTACCATATATTATAAGATTCAAATCACCAGGAAGAGAAGATAGAAAAATACAAGTATCTGATGGTATCAAAGGAAAACTAACTTTTCCAGAGAATGACCTTGACATTGTAATTATAAAATCAGATGGTCTTCCAACATATCACTTTGCACATATGGTTGATGACCATTTAATGAGAACAACTCATGTTATAAGAAGTGATGAGTGGTTATCATCAGTTCCACTACATGTACAATTATTTAAGGAAGCTGGATTTAAAGCTCCTAAATATTGTCATATAGCTCCAATCATGAAAAATGATGAAGGAAATAAACGTAAACTAAGTAAGAGAAAAGATCCAGAAGCTGCTGTTTCATATTATGATGAACTTGGTGTTCCACCAGATGCAGTTAAGGAATACTTACTAAATATTGCAAACTCTACTTTTGAAAACTGGAGAAGACAAAATAAAGAAGCTAAAATTGAGGACTTTGATTTCCAACTAAATAAGATGAGCGTAAGTGGTGCTTTATTTGATATGGTTAAATTATTTGACGTAGCAAAGATTGTTATTTCTAGATATGATGCTGAAAAAGTTTATAATGACGGATTAGCATGGGCTAAGAAATACGATGAGGAACTTGTTAAGTTATTAGAAGATAAAGATTATGCTCTTAAAGTATTAGGAATTGAAAGAGGAAATCAAAAACCTAGAAAAGATATTGCTAAATGGTCAGATTTAAAAGAAAACATTTCTTATATGTTTGCAGAAGAATTTGATAAAGTATCAGAATTTGATTATGGAAATGTAACTGATAAAGATTTAGTTAAGAAGATAGTAGATTTATATGCTGCTAAATACTATGATCCAGCTGATGATAAACAAACATGGTTTGATAAAATGAAAGATTTAGCTGAAGAAGTTGGATTCGCAAGAGAAGTTAAAGAATACAAAGCAGAGCCAGAAAAATGGCCTGGACATGTTGGTGATATCAGCACAGTAATAAGAGTAACTTTAACAGGAAGACAAAATACTCCAGATTTATATGAAATAATGCAAGTACTTGGTAGTGAGGAAGTTAAGAGAAGACTCCATTAAAAAAGTGGGGTTCGAGGGCCCTGGCCGAAGGCGAGCATTAAGGTAATTTTTTACTAGTCAAAAAATTACAAAAAAGGAGATTTTTATATGGAAATAGAAAATGTAAAGGGTGGTTATGATTTTTTACCAGAAGAGCAAAATATCAGAAACTACATAAATAATACTTTAAAGGAAGTATTTGAACAATATGGATATTGTTCAATTGAAACTCCAATACTATGTTACTACGACATATTAGCTGGAAAGTATGATGAGAGCAATGACTTATTAAATGAAATATATAAACTAACAGATCAAGGAAAGAGAAAATTAGGTCTAAGATATGACTTAACAGTTCCTTTTTCTAAATTAATTGCTCTTAATAAGAACAGATTAACAATGCCTTTCAAGAGATATGAAATAGCAAAAGTATTTAGAGATGGTCCAATTAAAGCTGGACGTGATAGAGAATTTACACAATGTGATGTTGATGTTGTTGGTATAGAAGGCCAAATGATAGAAGCGGAACTTGTTAGTTTATACGTAGAAGCTTTTAAAAGATTAAAGATAGATGTTGAAATTAAATATAATAGTAGAAAGTTAATGAATGGTTTAATTTTGGAATGTGGTGTTCCAGATGAATTAACATCAAAGACAATTACTATAATAGATAAGATTGAAAAGTTATCTAAAGAAGATTTTGTTAAAGCTCTTATGGAAGTTGGAGTAACCGCTGAACAATCAGATAAGTTACAAAGCTACTTCTCAATGACATTAGAGCAAATAAATGAAATGTTTAAGGATACAGAAAATGAGGTATTAGCTGAAGGCTTAAAAGAGCTAAACGATTTAAATGATTATTTAAAAGCTCTTGATTTACAAGGATATTGTAAGTTCACATCTTCTTTAGCAAGAGGACAAGATTATTATACAGGAACCGTATTTGAAGTGTATGAAAAGAATGGAATTTTAAATTGTAGCATTGGTGGTGGTGGTAGATACGATAAAATCATCACAGACTTTATAGATGATGGAAATGTTTACCCTGCTGTTGGTGTAAGTTTTGGTTTAACATCTTTATATGCAATATTAAAAGATAGAGAAGAGCTAAACCAAAAATCGCAGTTAGACTTCTATATTATTCCTATGAATACCGAGAAAGATAGCTTAAAACTTGCAATCGAATTAAGAAAACAAGGATTTAATGTTGATATTAGTATGAATGGTAGAAAAATGAAGAAATGTCTAGATTATGCAAATAAAGCTAATATTCCATATGTAATTATACTTGGTGAAGATGAAATTAAGAATGGCTCTTTCTATATTAAAGATATGAATAATAAGGAGCAATATGAAATTTCACTTGATAAAGTAGATTCAGTTAAAGATATAATAAGTAAATAATATGTATGTATATGAAGAAAGCTGGGAAAATTAAGACAATAATTGCCAACTTTCTTCATATTTTAATATAAAAGGAGGCATATACATGCAATATGAGGTTGGAGATAAAGTGAGAACTAAAAAGCAACATCCATGTGGAAGTAAAATATGGGAAATAATACGTGTTGGTGTAGACTTTAAATTGAAGTGTGAAGGATGTGGACATATTATAACTTTACCAAGAGAGAAAGCTCTTAAAGCTATCACAAAAAAAATAGAAAATTAGATGAAAAATGTATTGACTTTATAATATAGATATGCTATCATAACCAAGTGCTATTTGAGAGGCATATTTTTAGAGAAAATTTAAAAGAAAACTACCGAATATGATGCAGAGGAAAATGGTAGAAAAATTCTTAAAAAACTTTAAAAAATGTGTTGACAAAGAGCAATCAAAATGGTATTATAATTTAGTACTTAGCAAGAGATGAGAACATATAAATATTTATAAGATTTGTATGTAAATTAGTAATTATACAGCTTGAGAAAACATATACTAATTTATATTTTTTTGTACCAAAAATGGTCTAAAAAATATTTTAAAAATATTTCAAAAATATGTTGACATCAAATGCAAAAAGTAGTAAAATACAAAATGTTCGCAGCG
>CAMNND010000054.1 GCA_946545035.1 uncultured Clostridium sp.
GATGAACATGAGCACCACGGACATCATCATCACCACCATCATAACCATGATGAAGGTGAAGCAGAAGAATATGGAATTGGAACATTTGTATATTACAGAAGAACACCATTCTATAAGGAAAGTTTTGATAAATTTGCTCAAAATATGCCAAAAAGTATAATTAGAGCTAAAGGTGTATTATGGTTTGAAGATGAACCAGAATCATCATATGTATTTGAACAATCAGGAAAACAAGTTCAAGCATTCTGCGCTGGACAATGGGTTGCTTCATTTAGTGAAGAAGAGCAAAAACAAATAGTTGCTCAAAATCCAGATGTTTTAAGAGATTGGGATGAAAAATATGGAGACAGAGTTGTTAAATTAGTATTCATTGGGCAAAAAATGGATAAAGAACAAATAATTGCTGACTTAGACAATTGTATGAAAAAATAAATAAAAAAAGTATGTATATACTCTTTATATACATGCTTTTTTCTATATAGTCACAATTTGTTCATAAGAAATATGTTATAATATGTTAGATTCAGGATTAAATGATGTAAAGGATGAAAAAAATGAGGAATAAAAGGAAAATATTAAAAATATTACTGACAATTCTGTCACTTGTATTATTTGTAGGATTAATTATATATTTGCTTCCAATGATGAAAGGCATTCTAACCCAGGATGGAAGAATTGCTTTTAAGGAAAGATTAGATGGTATGGGAGCAGGTAAGTTTTGGATTATGTTTGCACTAGAAGCGGCTCAGATTTTGTTGGTTGTTCTCCCGGGAGAGCCACTTGAAATGTTAGCTGGTATGTGTTTTGGAACAATTGGTGGAACTATCTTCATAATGACAACAGTTTGTTTTACAACAACAATTATTTTTTTATTAGTAAGAAAATTTGGACGTGCATATGTGGAAGAATTCTTCAAGAAAGATAAGTTAGATAAGATTGAAAATAGTAAGTTTTTCAAGAATCCAAAAAATATAGAAATAATAATGACAATACTATTTATTATACCAGGGACACCAAAAGATTTAATGGTATACCTTGGAGGGCTACTTCCAATTAAACCATTAAGATTTATAATGATATCAACTTTTGCTAGATTTCCATCAGTGATTACATCAACATTAATGGGGGCAAGTATTCTAAATGGAAATATAAAATTTAGTGTAATAGTATATATTGCTACATTTTTAATTACTTTAATATTTATATTCATTGTAAACAAATTTGATAAAAACAATGTTACTAGTGAGGCAATTAAATCCATGAAATAAATTTTTAAATCTACATTTACTATGTAAAGTAAATGTAGATTTTTTGTTTTTTGTGTGGTAATATGACGAATAGAAAATGTTCGGAAAGAAGGTAGAAATTATGAATATTACAATACTTGGATCTAGTAAGCCACAGTTTAAATTAAGTAAAGAAGAGGCTATTAATTTTGGTGGAAAATCAGCGGGAATATGTTATATGCCAGGAGATATAGAAACATTATTTTCTGAACCAGAAGAAAAAACATTAAGAAGAGCTAATATGACACTTGGTTCAGGACATCACAGTGTATTTGACCACACAACATATAATTTAGCTTTAGAGGGAATTCCTAAGATACTAGCAATGATTTTAAATAATGAAAAGATGTATACAACATCAGAAAAATCAGCGAGATATACAAAAATGACACCTTCTGAAAGAGAAGCAAGTTTATACGAAAAATGGATTAATATATATCAAGAAGAAATTGCAAAAGAATATCCAGACATAGATGAGAAAAAATGTAAAAAACTTGCTCAAGAAAATGCAAGATATTTGATAAGTGTATTTACACCAGCAACTACTATGGAATATTCAGTTAGCTTAAGACAATTAAACTACATAGCACACTGGTTTGAAGATTTTATAAAAAATGAAGAAGATACAGAGTTTAATAAGATGCTAAAACCCTACTTACAACAATTCATTGATAATGTGTCTGACTTGTTAATTCCGGAATTAAATACAGATGTAAAAGGACGTAAGATTTCATTATTTGATTCAAGAAAAAATAGAAAAGAAGAATTTGGTGAAAATTATTGTACAACATATTTTGGAACATTTGCAGAATATGCACAAAACCAAAGACATAGAACTTTACAATGTCAGATAAGATTGCCAGAAAAAGTTGAATTTTATGTTCCAAAAATAATAGAGAATAATAGCGAATTAAAAGCAGAATGGTTAAAGGATATCAATAGTTTAGCAGATTTATATCCACAAGGAATGTTAATTCAAATTAATGAAAGAGGAACAGCTGAAAACTTTATTCTAAAGTGTCAAGAAAGAGTTTGTGGATGTGCACAACTTGAGATAATGGATCAGACTTTTAACACAATGAAAAAATATTTAGCAGCTGTGAAAGACTCTAATGAAGAAATATATAATCTATTGCTTCCATATTCAAAAGGAGCAAGATGTACATATCCAGGATTCAAGTGCTCTGCGCCTTGTATGTGGGGAGCAAAGAACTCGTTAACTAGAAAAATTTAATTAATATATATTAACAAAAACAGACTTATTATAAAGTCTGTTTTTTACTTTTTAAATTCCTATTTGTTGTAAATTAGTGGGCTTTGTGATATCATAAAGTCAAAATTTTAGAGGGAATAATTATGGATAACATATTAGATAGAATAGCAAGTGTAGAAGATTTAAGAAAATTATCATATAATGAAAAATTAAAATTAGCAGAAGAGCTCCGTGAGTTTATTATTGAGGTAGTATCAAAAAATGGTGGTCATTTAGCTTCTAATTTAGGTGTAGTTGAACTCACTATTGGATTACATAGTGTATTTAATACACCAAAAGATAAAATCATTTGGGATGTTGGACACCAGACATATGTACACAAAATTCTAACGGGTAGAAAAAAAGAGATGAATACTTTGAGACAGTTAAATGGAATTTCAGGTTTCCCAAAAACAAGTGAATCGGAATTTGATTGTTTCAATACAGGTCATAGTAGTACATCTATTTCTGCAGCTCTTGGTATGGCAAGAGCTAGAGATATAATGAAAGAAGAAAATAAAGTTGTTGCTGTGATTGGTGATGGAGCATTAACTGGAGGTATGGCTGAAGAAGCATTAAATGACGCAGGAGCTAGTAATTCAAATATCATTGTAATATTAAATGATAATGAGATGAGTATTTCTAAAAATGTTGGTGGCGTTACATTACTTCTTGGAAAAATGAGAACAAAAAAGTTATACACAGCAACAAATAAAAAAGTTAAAAGTAAGATTAATAAAATACCTAAACTTGGTCCAAAGCTTGTTAAATTAACATCAAGAATCAAAAATGGTATTAAGCAGATATTAATTCCCAAAATGTATTTTGAGGATATTGGTTATACATATTTAGGTCCAGTTGACGGAAATAATCTAGAGGAAGTTGAAAAGATATTAGAGCAAAGTAAAAAATGCGATGGACCAGTTCTTGTTCATGTTGTAACAAAAAAGGGAAAAGGTTATGTGCACGCTGAAAAAAATCCTGCCAAGTTTCATAGTACTTCAGCATTTGATATAAAGACAGGTAAACCATTAAAAAGTAAAGGGAAAGATTATTCAAAAGTATTTGGAGATAAGCTCGTAAAACTTGCAAAAGATAATGAAAAAATTGTAGCAATAACAGCTGCAATGGCTGATGGAACGGGTCTTACAGAGTTTAAAAATAAATATCAAAATAGATTTTTTGATGTTGGTATTGCAGAGCAACATGCAATTGGTATGGCTGCTGGTATGGCAAAGGAAGGTCTAATACCTGTTGTCCCAATATATTCATCATTCTATCAAAGAGCGTATGATCAAGTTATTCATGACGTATGTATGCAAAATTTACATGTAGTTATGTGTGCAGATAGAGCTGGGATTGTTGGAAATGATGGTGAAACACATCAGGGGTTAACTGATATGGCATCACTTTCTCTAGTTCCAAATTTAACAATTATGGCACCAAAAGATTTTATTGAGCTTGAGCAAATGCTTGATTTTGCAATTGATTATAGGTTCCCAATTTTTATTAGATATCCACGAGGAGGAGAAGGTAAATACAAGTTTGACAAACATGACAAGATTAAGCTTGGTATTTCTGAAATTGTAAAATCTGGTACAGATGTTACAATTGTAGCAATCGGAAAAATGGTTGCAAGAGCTATGGAAGTAGCTATTGAACTTGAAAAAATGGATATCAATGCAGAAGTTATTAATGCAAGATTTCTAAAACCATTTGATGATAAACATATTATTGAATCTATTGAAAAAACAGGAAGTGTTATTACAATAGAAGATGGATTTTTAAGAGGTGGTATAGCAACAACAGTTGATGAACTAATTGTTAAAAATAATTTATCTAATATTCAAGTACAAAACTTTGGCTACAATGATAAGTTTATAAAACATGGTACTGTTGATGAAATTGAAAGATTAAATGGATTAGATGCTGAATCAATAGTAAACAATTGGATTAAAAATAGGGAATATATTATGGAAGGTCGTAAAAATGGATAAAAAGGATATTTTAGATAGATATAAAAAAGTTGAAGATAAACTTTTAATATCAAAGTTTTTTGATAAGATTGACCTTTGTGAAAAAACTAACAAAATAGAGACAACAGATTTCTTAAACGAGCTCGAACAAAACATAATAAAGAAAGTAGTTAATTTAGCTCGAATTGATAATTGTATATTATTTGGTGGCTTTGATGAAGCGGATAGAAAAATTGCGATAATTTATCCAGAGAAAATGAGAGAAATTATTGAAAATGGAAGTTTCAAATACGATACAATTTTTTCTGTTTTTCGTATAAAAATTCCAGAGGTAGATGTTAAGAATTTTAACCATAGCGTCTACCTTGGTGGAATTATTAAGCTTGGAATAAAGCGTGAAAAAATAGGGGATATTATTGTTCTTTCTGATGGAGCAGATGTAATTGTTAAAAAGGAAACAGAGAAGTTTTTATTTGCAAATCTTAAAACTTTAACAAGATTTAGAGAGGCAGATATTTCAAACATAACGCTGAGCGAACTTGAATTTACTGAAAAGAAATTTGAAGAAATAAAATTAATCACATCATCATTAAGACTTGATAATATTGTTTCTGAACTTGCTAAAACTTCAAGAAATAAGGCAAATGAAATAATTGAACAAGAAAGAGTTTTAGTGAATTATGAGCAAGAAAGCAAAAACACTAAACTCGTAAAAGAAAAAGATATTATTACAATTAGAGGAAAAGGTAAATTCATTATTGATGAAGTAGCTCGGAAATACTAAGAAAGGTAATTATATTATTATCGTAAAAAAATATGCATAATATGTAAAAAAATGTAAATATTTTGTATACGAATTAAATTGTTTTTTATATAATACACATATATAATTAGGAGGTTGAAGAATGGCAGAGATAATTGATGGAAAAGCTTTAGCAAAGAAAATAAGAGCAGAGCTTAAGTTAGAGGTTGATGAATTAAAAAAGAAAGGTATTAATCCAAAACTTGCGGTTATTATGGTTGGTGAGGATAAAGCTTCTAAAGTATATGTAAAAAATAAGAGCAAAGCATGTGAAGAAATAGGGGTCGAATTTGAAGAGTTCTTATTGAAAGAAGATATTAAAATGGAAGAATTGTTAAGTTTAATTAATGAACTTAACAATAGATCTGATGTACACGGAATTTTACTTCAAAGCCCAATTCCAAAACACTTGAATATTAACAAAGCATTTAATGCAATAGATTATAGAAAAGATGTTGACGGATTTAATCCAATAAATGTAGGAAAGTTAGTTATTGGAGAAGATTGTTTTATTTCTTGCACACCACTTGGTGTTATTAAAATGCTAGAAGAATATGGCATAGATATAGAAGGTAAAAATGCGGTTGTTATAGGTAGAAGTAATATAGTTGGAAAACCACTTGCTCAATGTTTACTTGCTAAAAATGCTACGGTTACTATATGTCATTCAAGAACAAAAAATATTCATGAGATTACAAATAATGCAGACATTCTTGTTGCTGCACTTGGTAAACCAGGATATATTAAAAGTCATATGGTAAAAGAAGATGCAGTAGTAATTGATGTTGGTATTAATAGAACTGACGAAGGAAAACTAGTTGGAGACGTTGATTTTGAAACAGTAAGTCAAAAGGCTTCATATATTACACCGGTTCCGGGAGGTGTTGGTCCTATGACAATTGCAATGCTTATGAATAATGTAGTTAAGGCTGCTAAAAATTTAAAATAAAAATAGGGGGATTTTAAGATTATCTTAAAGTCCCTTTTTGTATGGAGGTGATATTATAGATAAAATTTATTGGATATGGATTTCTAGAATGAATTATGTGTATTATGAAGTGTTAGAATCACTATTAAATAAATATCATAGTTTGAGCAATATTTGGAATCTGGATATTGAAGAGCTTCATAATTGTAATTGTTTAGAAGAAAAAATAATAAAAGAGCTATTAAACACTGAATATAGAAAGAATCTGAAGAGATACTTAGAATATATGGAAAAGTATGGAATAAGTATGGTTACATGCTATGACTCTGATTATCCCAAAAAACTAAGAAATATTCAGAATAGGCCAATAGTTCTATTTTACAAAGGAGATATAAGTATTGTTGATGAGTATTCAATTGCAATTGTTGGGTCACGAAATTGCAGTGATTATGGAAGAAAGTGTGCCAATTTTATATCAAATGAGATAGCAATAAGAAAAATATGTATTGTAAGTGGACTTGCAATTGGGATTGACTCTATTGGACATATAGCAGCCTTAAATAATAAGTCAAATACAATTGCTATTATTGGAAATGGACTTGATAATATATATCCAAGTAAAAACAAAAAGCTAGCTGAATCAATTATAAAAAATGGTGGTCTTATTATATCTGAATTCGTAGTTGGAACGAAACCATTTAAACAGAATTTTCCAAGAAGAAATAGAATTATAAGTGGATTATCAGATTCAGTTATAGTTATTGAAGGAAGCAAAAAAAGTGGGTCG
>CAMNND010000055.1 GCA_946545035.1 uncultured Clostridium sp.
GAGTCACTTGTGGAATTTGTTAAGAGCGAAGATACAGGAAAATTCAAAATGAAGAATACAAAGATTAAATTATTAGACTAATAAGTAATTATTAATAAATAAAAAATAACTGGAATTATAATTCCAGTTATTTTTGTTTTAAATATTAATTATTACCTTTTTTGTTATGCGGATTATTTAATATTGCTGTTCCTGATTCTGGATTTCCAAATATTGAATCTTGACCATTTGTACGAATTGGATCTAATTCTTCTTCAGTATCATCATCGTTTACAAAAGTAGGAATACTTGATCTTTTATATTTTTTCTTTCCTGAATCTTCATCAGTATCTGACATACCACTTGTAAACTTAGTAAAGTTAAATCTTGTCTCTGGTTGCTTTTCTTTATATTTTGAGTCGATAAAGTTTAACTTACCATATCCAACAATACTCTTTCCACCGCCATCACGTACCTTATAGATACATTCCTTAAACTTAACTGCTTGAACTTTTCCAGGCTTAAAGTTAGGTGTCTTAGCGGCTTTAATCTTAGCAAGTTTAGATGTATATTCACCTTTTTCAGCATCATAATCTCTATCAAATGTAAACTCTGATTTTTCTCCAAGTTCTCTTGACCACCAATCGTTATCATCTGGCTCGTTATTACCAAATACGATTTTATGTGCGCAGTTTGCGATAATTGTTTTTCTATATTTTTTGTTTTCAGCATTTAACTGGTCTAGGTTTTGTACAGATATAACTGCACCAACTCTATACTTTCTATAAATAGTAAATATAGGCTCTGTTGAACTTGAGATAAAATCTGAAAACTCATCTATGTATAAGAAATGTGGATTTCTTGTTGCTTCAATACCTGGTCTTCTTAATACTGCATACTGCATTGATAATATAAAGAATAAACCAAATGCTTTATGTGCTGCATTTCCTAAATCACCACGTCTTGTACATACAAATGTAAATTGTCCTGAAGCTAAAGCTTCATCAAAATTAATATTATTTGTTCTATTACATAATACATTCCTAATACCAGGATATCTTAATAAGTTATCAAGCTGTGTAGTTGCTGATGAAATGTATTTTTCTGTATCAGCTTTGTAAGTGCTGTCTGCAAAGTAATTCTTTTTAAAGTATGTAATAAGTATTTTATATTGCTCAGCAAGCTCTGCATCTTTTTCCATTTCCTCTGTCATTGTTTGAATAATTGAGAAATCATTAAATGCATTTAACATATCTTCTAATGTAGGTATTTGACCATCGTGCATTCTTGGATACATGATTTTTAATAATATTGATAAATTCTCAATTGCTTGAGAAGCAAAGTTTGCTTGTACTCCTAAATTTAAATCTAAATCAGCTCTTGTAGATGCGTGTAAATTCTTTAATACAGTAGAAATAACAACTGATGATTGTATAGGATTATCGTAAGCAAAAGGGTTTAAACCAACTGAGTCTGGTGAACTTGGATCTACTAGATTAACCTTTACATGATAATTTTTAGCAACATTTAATACTCTTGAAACTGATTCGAAATCAGGGGAGATATATGTTACACCAATATCTTTAAAGATTGTTTTTCCGTCTTGTTCTCCACGTATCATCTTACTCATACATGATTTATAAGTTCCTGATTTATTTGGATTTTCTTTTATCATACTTAAAGAAAAATTATCATTGATATAATCATTATCATAAGGTGCATTTAAAGAGGCTATACCAGACTTTAATGCTGCAAAGCCATATTCTTTAGCAGTTTTATGGAAGAAATTCTTCTTTTCGATATCTCTACAAATCATTGGCTCATATATAAGTGATGTTTTACCAGATCCTGATACACCAACTACAAGCATTGATTCAAAACGTCTGTCTTCAGGAAGTATAACATCTTTACCAGTATGCTTATCTACACAAAGTTTAATTTCACAACTATATTGTCCTGTAAATCCTGTTTTCTTATTTGCTAAATTGATACCAGGGTATTCGTAGATTGACTCACGAAAATCCTTTGAATCATCAATTTTAAACATAAACCATTTTATTAAAGGATAGAATGTCGTTAATGGCAAGTATAACGAAATACTTCTAAATGCAGGTGCAATCAAACTTGAATACTCAGTTGCAACTTTTACATATGATGGAGCTGACATTAATATAAGCCAACCAGCTGAGTTTATGGCTTGATTAAACATTGAAAGCACCAATATATATAAAGAGATTACATATAAGTGAAAGAATGAAAGCTTAGTGTCTTCTGAGTCAGCAAACTTTGAACTACACGAGAACAAGAATGCAAATATAGGACAAGCAAATGCAAGTGCATATTGAATTGGTCCCCAATAAGAACAACCTATACCTGTGAAAATCATCAAAATGATTTCTACTATTCTATCTATGGTTAAATATATAGTTACAAGCGTTAATATATATGTTAAAAAGGTATTTCTATCTGTACCTAATACTTTTAAAAATTTATCTATTAACTTCAAGATTTTCACCACTTTCAAATTTAAATTATTACCCCTATATTATCTTATAAATCACGCAAAAATTCAAGCCTTTTGGAAGAATTTGTTTATAAAAGTACATAAATTTTCTTCTATTATATGTAACCTAATCATTAAAAGCGATGTTTAAGAATATAAATTTAAAAATGTTGTTAATATATTTGGGGAGAGAGCAATGAAAAAGAATAATACAACACGTAGTATAATAGCTCTATTAATATCTCAGATAGTTGTTAAGTGTTTGGGTCTATTATACAAATTGTACTTAGCAAACAAGAAAGGTTTTGGAGATGTAGGAAATGCTATATATAATTCTGGATACCAAATATATGCATTATTACTTACAATATCAACAATAGGAGTTCCAAATGTAATATCTAAGCTAATTGCAGAAAATAAAAATAAGAATAGAGCAGTAGAAGAGATAACTAAAAATGCATTTGCTCTTTTTTCGATAATAGGAATATTTGGTTGCTTATTTCTAATAATTTCATCAAAGTTTATAGCAAATGATTTATTAAATATACCGGAAGCAAGATTATCGATAATTGCACTATCACCAGCTATTTTCAATGTATGCATTATTTCTGTAATGAGAGGATACTATAATGGTATTAATAAAATCGAGACAACTGCTAAGTCACAAACTATAGAGCAATTTATTAAAACCATAAGCACAATTATGTTTGTTGAGATTTACTATTTAATTAATTCATCAAACGTTGCAAATATCGCAGCTATTGCAAATTTTGCGACGACAATAGCTACATTAGGATGCCTTATTTATTTATGGAAGAAAAAGGTTAATGGGATTGGATATGGAAATATAAGTACTAAGAAGATGTTTGAAATTATAAAATTAACTGTTCCCATCTCATTAAGTGCAATCCTTGCATCGCTAAACCGAAATATAGATTCTATAACTGTTGTTAGATATATGAAAAAATTTGTAGGGGAAAGCTTTGCCAAAAAAGAATTGGGATTAATGAGTGGAAAAATTGATGTTATAGCTTCTGTACCAGTTTCATTTATAGTTGCGATATCAACGACTATTATTCCTAATATAGCAAAAAATAAAAATAATATTAAATACGTTAGGAACATTTCATATAAATATTTTAAGTTATTAGGAATAATTATTATTCCTTGTAGTATATTACTATATACATGTGCTGGAAAAATTCTATTTTTACTATTTGGAAGCGATAATGGAAAAGTATTATTACAGATAAATGCAATTTCTTTATTATTTATATCTGCGGAGCAAATTATAAATGCAATCCTTCATGGGTTAGGTTGTATATATACTCCAGCAATTTCATTAACAATTGGTGTATGTATAAAAGCAATTCTTAATATATTATTTCTGAATTTTGATTCGAAAATTTTCTGGTTTGGTGGTATAGTAGGGTGTTCTATAGCTACGCTAACATGCCATTTTGTTGCATTTGCAATAGTTTTTATAAAACTTTTGAAAAAATTAAAAATAAAATGAAAAATTTTTTTATTTTTTGTTGAAACCAATAATTGCTTCGTGTATAATGGCCTTGAACTTGAGATAGAGATTTATTGTAATAGTAATTTAGAAAATATCGACAAGTTCTATCGCTAATAAGTTTCATAATCGATACTTTTTCTGAATCTTGTTGATTAAGAATATAAAAACTGCGTTAAATTCTATAAAACAACAAAAAAACAAGGAAAAAAGAAGGATTTTGTACAAAAATGGCGAATAATCATTATAGTAGTTTATAAATCCGCATTAAATCGGAGTTATAAAGTACATAATATCAAAAATTCAATAGGAGGTAATGAATAATGAACAAATCTGATTTAATTGCGGCAGTAGCTGCTAAAACAGGAGAAACAAAGAAAAATGCTGAGGCATCAATCAACGCAGTAGTAGATGTAATAGCAGAAACATTAGCTAAAGGAGACAAAATTCAATTAGTTGGATTCGGATCTTTCGAAGTTAGAGCAAGAGCTGCAAGAAAAGGAAGAAACCCACAAACTGGTAAAGAAATGAAAATAGCTGCTAAAAAAGCTCCTGTATTCAAAGCTGGTAAAGCATTAAAAGATGCTGTTAACGGATAATAATTGAAATTTATATATAAATATGAATTCATATAAAAGACATAGCTAAATCTATGTCTTTTTTTATAAAATTTCATATTTAAACTTACGAAATTTAAAACAAAAGTTAAAGAGCCTATTGATAGGTTTTTAGATATTGAAATTCTATTATGTCGTATGAGACGATGTTAAAAAGGTGAAAATTTTGCTGTTATAATGGAAAAAATTGACTTTTTTCGAATAATATAGTATAATGGTCCCAGTTTTGTTTTAAAGGAGATAGAAAAAATGAAAGACAAAAAAAGCCTGGCAATGATTATAATTGTTGGCATAGTAACGGTATTATTTCTATGTGTGAATTCAAAGGCATTTGCAACAACAGGAACTGTTGTTGGAGATAACCTAAGAGTTAGAAAAGAAGAAGATACTACATCAGAAATAATAGATTTATTGGATGAAAATGATAAGGTAGAAATACTTGGAGAAAGTGGAGACTGGTATAAAGTTAAAGCTAATGATAAGGTTGGATATGTGAAAAAAGAATTTATAAAAGTTCAAGATGGAGCTGCTATAAATAATGAAGTAACTAACGAAACAACCTCTGAAGAAAAAGAAGAAAATAATGAATCAGAAAAGAAAGAAGAAGCTCAAGTAGCAGAAAATACTGAAGAGCAAAAAGAAGAAAAACAAGCTGTTGCAGAGCAACCCAAAGAAGTTAAATTTAGTTCAGATGTTGAATTAAAGACGATGCCGTTAGCAAGCAGTATTGCAATTAACAATACTACTGCTGATGAAACATACACTGTAGTTTGTACAGCTGGTTCATGGGCATATGTTAAATCTGGTAATAAAGAAGGATGGGTTTTAACAGAAAAATCTACTGCAGCTCCAGCTGTAACTGAAACAACTACTGAAACTCAAGAGCAGGAAGAAGAAAAGCCTGAAGAAGTTAAATTACCAGAAGATAATATGTATTCAAACTCAAAAACATACTATGTAAAAGGTTCTTCTGTTAATGTAAGAGATGCTGCATCAAAAGATTCTGATGTTGTTAAAGTATTAAATACTAACGCAGAAGTAGAAGTAGTTGGTGAAGCTGATACATGGTACATAATTAAAATTAATGGTGAAAAAGCATATGTAGCTAAATCATTATTATCAGATGAAAAAATTGAAGTTACATCAAGAAGCTCTGACAGTTTAGATGAGGAGAATGATGAAGAAGAATCATACGAGGAAGATACTTCTTCTGTACCATCAAATCCAATTGGATCTGATGTTGTAGCTTATGCAATGCAATTTGAAGGATATTCATATGTATACGGTACAAACGGACCAAATACATTTGACTGTTCAGGATTTGTACAATATGTTTATAAACACTTCGGTATTTCATTAAGCCGTTCATCAAGCACACAAGCTAATGATGGTGTATATGTAAGTAAAAGTGATTTACAACCAGGTGACGTATTAATATTCAGAGATACATCAAACTCTAGAATTGGTCATGTTGGTTTATACATAGGTGGTGGACAATTTATACATGCATCTAACTCAAGAACAGGTGTAATTGTTTCATCATTAGATACTTCAGCATATCAAAAGAGATATGTATGTGCTAGAAGAATCTTATAATAAGGGGTTATTATAAAGGAGCTATGTGAATAGAAAAATATTTTTAATAACTATTTATTACATATTAGGAACGATAGGGGGATTATATTTTAAAAATATAATTCCTTTTTTTATTGTAATTTTAATGATTAATATTGTTTTATTTCAAAAATCTAAAAGGAAAATGATGCTAATTTTAATAATATTTATGATTGCTTTATATAAAGCAAATGCACTTGCTACACATATAAAGAATGTAGATTCAATTGAGAAGATGGAATTTATTGGAAATACTGAAAGTATTATTGAAAAGAGCAGTTCAAATCAAGTTATAATTAGCATTGATAAATTAAATGGGAAAAAGGTATTTTTTAAAACAAAGGTAAGAGCGTATATAAAAAATAACAAAGCTATAAAAGTTGGAGATAAAGTTAAAATCCGTGGTACTAAGAAAACAACTATTTATACTAAAAATGAAGGTTGTTTTGACTACAAGAAATATTTATATTCAAAAGGAATATATGCAGATATTGATGTTGAGAGCATAAATGTAGAGAATGGAGATATAGGAAATTATTTTACTAAATTTATTGATATAATTAGAGTTAATATTAAATCAACATTTTATAAATATTTGGATGAAAACAACAGAGAAATTGCAACAGCACTTGTTATTGGAGATAAAAATAATTTTGATGAGAATATAGCGGATTTATTTACTGAAGCTGGACTATCACATATCATAGCTATTTCTGGTATGCATACAGTATATGTTGCATACATTGGTTTAA
>CAMNND010000056.1 GCA_946545035.1 uncultured Clostridium sp.
TAATTAAATTCCGTAAGCATCGATTGAATTCTTAACTGATTTAGAAACTTTCTTAGCTTTTCCACCTTTTGTTAAGTATGACTTAGCTTGTGGATCTGTATCGATTGATACGATAGCTTTTTTCCAATCAGAAGTTTTTCCAATTGATCTTCCTACTCTTTTTTGTTTTCCGCTTACTGCGATTGTATTAACATCTAATACTCTAACATCAAAAAGTTTTTCTACAGCTCTTGCTATATCAACTTTTGTTGCTTTTTTGTTTACTTTGAAAGTATACTTTCCAGCTTGAAGCACATCATTGCTTTTTTCAGTAATAACTGGCTCTATAATTATATCTTCTGGTAACATTAAGCGTACACCTCCTCTAATTTCTTAACAGCATCAAGTGTAACAACTAATTTGTTATATTTTAATAAATCATAAACGTTTATTGTGTTAACTAATGTAGTTTTTACATCTTCGATATTTCTTGCTGATTTTTGAACATTTTCGTTCTTTTCTGGTAATAATATTAAAGCTTTTCCTTCAACTTTTAAGTTGTTTAAAGCTTTTGCCATTTCACTTGTTTTGATTTCTTTCATATCTAAAGAATCAACAACAACTAATTCATTTTCTAATACTTTTGAGCTTAGAACTGATTTAATAGCTAATCTCTTTTCTTTCTTATTAACTGTGTAAGCATAATCACGAGGTTTTGGTCCTAAAGCGATACCACCTTTGATCCATTGTGGAGCTCTAATACTTCCTTGTCTTGCTCTACCAGTTCCTTTTTGTCTCCATGGTTTTCTTCCACCACCGCGAACTTCAGCTCTTGTCTTTGTGCTTTGTGTTCCTTGTCTTTGATTAGCTAAGAAATTAACTAATACACTATGAACAACAGCTTCATTTGGCTCGATTCCAAATATTTCTTCTTTTAAATCAACAGATTTAACTTTCTTTCCTTCAATATTGTATACATCTATACTTGGCATTCTCTATATCCTCCTTCCTATGCTTTTACGCTTGTTTTTAATTTTAAGATTGCACCTTTAGGTCCAGGTACGCTACCTTTTACTAATACAACATTCTTGTCTGCGTCAACTTTAATTACATCTAGGTTTTGTATTGTAACTGTAACTTTTCCCATATGTCCTGGTAATTTTTTACCTTTAAATACTCTACCTGGTGTTGAAGTTGGTCCCATTGAACCTGGTCTTCTATGATACATAGATCCATGTCCCATTGGTCCTCTGTGTTGACCATGACGTTTGATAACACCTTGGAAACCTTTTCCTTTTGAAGTTCCTTGGATATCTAATTTATCTCCTTCAGCAAATTCTGTTACTGTCCATTCTGTTCCTACAGTAACTCCTTCAACTGATTCAACTCTAAATTCTCTTAAATGTTTCTTTGGAGCAATATTTGCTTTTGCAAAATGTCCTTTTTCTGGTTTGTTTATTTTAGATTCTTTTATATCTTCGAATCCTAATTGGATAGCATTGTATCCATCTGTTTCAACTGATTTAACTTGTGCAACTACACAAGGACCAGCTTCGATAACTGTTACTGGAACTACTCTTCCTTTATCGTCAAAGATTTGAGTCATTCCAACTTTTTTACCTATTAAAGTTTTCATTTTTTCCTCCTATTACTATTGGCTGATATTTTAATTTCTACTTAAGTAGTACATCAGCTTGGTCTTTAGAGACCTTCCTTATTAAATAATTTAAAATTATAGTTTGATTTCGATATCAACACCAGCTGGTAAATCTAATTTCATTAGACTATCTACAGTTTTTTGTGTTGGATAAAGAATATCAATAACTCTTTTGTGTGTTCTCATTTCAAATTGCTCTCTTGAGTCTTTGTGTTTGTGTGGAGAACGTAATATTGTAATGATTTCCTTCTCTGTTGGTAGTGGAATAGGACCTGAAACTTTTGCACCTGTCTTCTTAGCAGTATCTACTATCTTTTCAGCAGACTGTTCTAAGATTTTAGATTCATAAGCCTTTAATCTTATTCTGATTTTTTCACTTGCTACCGCATTTCCTGTTACTGTTGCCATGTAAATTTTCCCTCCTTAAAATTTTTAAATTATTGTCGGAAGTTATAAACGCACCCTGGTGTTTCATCAACACCTATATTTAAAGCCCAAGTATCGCATGATTTTTTTCTTGGGATAAGTGCTTATATTTAAATAACTTACCGCCTGGTCTAAGCCATGACATGCTCCATAGGAGTTCCCTCCAACCTTGTTATTTCAAAGGTTGTAGCCACATCCTACTTCAACGCTAATCTTACATGCTTGTCTATTATATAACGGCTAAGGCGGTATGTCAACAACTTTTTAAAGTTTTTTCTTGTTTTTTCATTATTTTAGCTATGTTTAATTAAATCTGTAAATTTCTGTTTTGAAAATAAGTAAAGAGCACTAATTATGCAATTAGTGCTCTTTTTACTATTCGTTTACAACTTCCATGACCCAGTCTACAAAACCATCTGGAGCTTTGGTCACTATGCTTCTATCTTTACCTTCTTTAGTCTCGTCAATTAATTCAACATATTCCTTAATGTTAGATTTAAATTTTAGTGATCTATTGTTATCTATATGAACAATATAATCAGATAAAATAATCATACTATATCTTTCATTTTGAGCAGTTGATTCTATTTGTTTCGCATATTCATCAATCTTTGTTTTGTTGTCATTTTCCAATTTAATTTTCTTATCATCTTCATTAACATTTCCATTTTCATCAATACTAATTATTTTTGCGACTGTTGGTACGAAAGGAACCTCTTGTTTTTTGTTTTTATTTATTACTATACAAGCAATTATTGCAATAACAAAAACTAAAACTAAACCTATACATCCTCCTATAATATATTTTTTCTTCATATTTAATACCTCCTAATTATTTTACTACTTTTCCATTTTCTTCAACAAAAGAATTAACCATATCTATTCTATTATTAATTTCATCTATATTGCAACCCTTTAATTCTTTTTTATCACTTAATTCATATTTTTCTTTCATATCTAAAATTTTTATAACGCTTTGATTTATTCTTTGTTCGGATATTTTTCCAATTCTTACTAATCTTTGTATATATCTTATGCTCTTTTCCTCGTCACTTCTTTTAAATCGAAATAAGATTAAATCATTTCCAGCTAAAAAAGCTTTCTTAACAGCCCTTTTGGTTCCATATAAATATCTTACTGCTCTCATCTTTAAGTCGTCAGTCATTATAATTCCTTTATAATTATAATTTAACCTTATTTCTTTGATAACCTTCTTAGATAATGACGCTGGAGTAAATCTACTTATGTTTTTTATTCTCATATGAGCAACCATCATTGCATCCGCACCTTGTTCGATTGCATCAACGAATGGTTTAACCTGCTCTTCGCGTATTTGTTTGACCCCTGGCAATATATAATGTGAATCAAATTTTGATGCACCTTGTCCTGGAAAATGCTTTATAACGGATATTACTTTATGCTTTTGAAGTTGCTTCATTATCTGGATACCATATTCAGAAACATCTTCCGGATTATCACCATAACATCTATTTCCAATCGCTTCCGTTGTCCCTTTCCCAAGTATATCTAGAACCGGTGAAAAGTTCATATTAAAACCACTTTCTTCTAATATAGTTCCTGTTATGTCTGCAGCTTCTCTAATAACGTTTGCATTTTTAGTTTTTGAAAGTGTATATGCATTTTTTATATTATGAATTTCTGGTGGCATTCTATTAACTCTACCACCTTCTTGATCTATTGCAATAAAAAGTGGAACTTTGTTTGAAGAATTAAGCTCTTTTAAATCTTGAATCAACTTAATCATACCTTCATATGATTTGAAATTTTTTCTGTACAATATGATTCCACCAACTTTATAGTTAAGTATTAACTTTTTTATTCTATCATCGATTGTGTTTCCGTCCATTCCGACCATCATCATTTGTCCAATTTTTTCATTTAAAGTTAGCTCTTTTAACATAGCCTAATTCCTTTCGCAATATAACTATCACTTTCCATTACATTTTATCATTTTTTTAACATTTTGCAATATATATTTATTATTATTCGGATTAGGTTGTAAACATAAGTTGCTATAAATTAGCGTAAAATCTTGATAAATCCAATTTTATATAAATATATTTATTGACTTTTATGTTACCTTTTGATATAATGTAGTCTACATTCGTTGGCACGCGAATACAAAAAAAGTGTCAGATGTACCGATAAACTGATGCCAGGATGCTTTTGAAAGGAGTGTTATTTAATGGCAGACGTTTTAAAAAGTGCAGTTATCGCCAGTATGTGGTGGGCTCAAAAAGTTCGCGACACTGCGAATATTGCCAATTATGATACTGGCGGAAGCGATTTTGCAGCATTGCTAAATGCACTGAATGCGACTTCGCTGGCTCCCACCCCGGAGGCAGTTGAGACATTTCAGATTGCACTTCAGCAGATTATAATGCGTGAACTTATAAACAACCCCGAAACAAAAGTTACGCTAAGCTGCAAAAATTCTCCCGACTCACTTTTGAGTAGGGCAGCTGAACTTGCTGGCATTGACACATCCGTCTTTCCGTTACAACGCACAATGATGGTTAGTATGGATCGTGTGTTCGTATCAGATGGGAATGGAAAACCATTTCTCGAGGTACAAAGTGCATAACTGCAATTTAAGGGCTGTGTGGAGGTTTATCCATACAGCCCTTTTATTATTTCCAATTTTTTATTCTATTCATTGCTTCAATTGTACTTTCTCTATCTCCAAACGATGTTAATCTAAAATAACCTTCTCCACTTGGTCCAAATCCAACACCTGGAGTACCAACAACTTGTATTTCATTAAGTAATCTGTCAAAGAAATCCCAAGAACTTACACCTTCTGGCAACTTAAGCCAAATATATGGTGCATTTACTCCACCAAATACTTTATATCCAACTTCTTCAAGATTTTCTTTTATAATTTTTGCATTTTCTTTGTAATAATCAATGCTTCTTTTTATTTGTTTTTGACCTTCATCTGAATATATAGCTTCCGCACCCTTTTGAGTTATATATGATACTCCATTAAATTTTGTACAAGTTCTTCTATTCCATAATTTATTTAAGCTAATTTCTTGACCATCTTTTGAATATCCTTTTAAAGTTTTTGGAATAACAACATATCCACATCTTATTCCTGTAAAACCTGCTGTTTTCGAATAGCTCCTAAATTCAATTGCAACATCTTTTGCTCCTTCAATTTCATAGATACTATGAGGAATATCGTCTTCAGTAATAAATGCTTCATACGCACTATCGTAAAGAATGATTGCTTTATTCTGTTTAGCATAATCAACCCATTTTTTTAATTGAATTTTATTTAATACTGTTCCTGTTGGATTATTTGGAAAACATAGATAAATAATATCTGGAACCTCTTTTGGAAGCTCTGGCTCAAAATTATTTTCAGCATTACATGGCATATATATAATATTTTCATATTTTCCTGTTATTTTATTATATTTTCCTGCTCTTCCAGCCATTGTATTTGTATCAATATATACCGGGTAAACAGGATCTGTTATCGCAACTTTATTATCCTTAGAAAAAATATCTCCTATATTTCCAGTATCACATTTAGCTCCATCAGATACAAATATTTCATCTGACTCAATATCTATTCCTCTTTTTCTATAATCAAATTCAATTATTTTGTCTTTCAAAAATTCATAACCCTGCTCTGGACCATATCCTTTAAATGTTTTTGATTCTAGCATCTCATCTGCAGCTTTTTTCATTGCATCAACACAAGCTTTTGCAAGCGGTAATGTAACATCTCCTATACCAAGTTTAATTATCTTTTTGTCTGGGTTGGCTTCTTGAAACGCTTTCACTTTCTTAGCTATTGTTGAAAATAAATAGCTATCTTGTAAATCTAAAAAGTTTTCATTTATATTAATCATTTTCAAGCACCCCCTCAAACACAGTTGTTGCAGGACCTGTCATATATACATGATTGTCTTTTTCAGACCATTCTATTTCAAGCTTTCCCCCTAGTAATTCAACTGTTACTTTTCTATCAGTATATCCATTTAAATTACATGCTACAGCAGACGCACATGCACCGGTGCCACAAGCAAGTGTTTCGCCAGCACCTCTTTCCCAAACTCTCATTTTAATATTGTTTTTATCAACTAACTCGATAAACTCAATATTTGATCGTTTTGGAAAGTGAATATCATATTCTAAAACCTTTCCATATTTTTCAAGTTCAAAATCTTTAACATTTTCAACTATAGTAATTGCATGAGGATTTCCCATTGAAACACATGAGAATTTAAAACTTTTACCTTCTGCCTGAAGATCTAAATTCTTTACAATCTCCTCATTAGAAACTACAGGAATTAATTTTGGATCTAATACTGGTTCACCCATATCAACTCTCACTGTTTCTACTTTACCATCTACAACATTAAGCTTTAAGACCTTAATTCCAGCTAATGTCTCGATAGTAATTAAATCGCGATTAATCATTCCTTTGTCATAAACAAATTTTCCTACGCATCTGATTCCGTTTCCACACATTTCTGCTTCACTTCCGTCGTAGTTAAACATTCTCATTTTAAAATCTGCTACATCGCTATCACAGATGAGAATAAGTCCGTCAGAGCCAACACCGAAGTGTCTGTCGCTGACAAAACGAGCTAGAGAAGATTCATTTTCTATTTTTTGTCCAGTTTTAGCTGTACAATCAATATAGACATAATCATTCCCTAGCCCATGCATTTTAGTAAATTTAATCATAATAATTCCACCTTTCACAGGTATTAATATAAGATACAATATAGTTATATTATTATCTT
>CAMNND010000057.1 GCA_946545035.1 uncultured Clostridium sp.
ATTGTTTCGTAGTCAATGTGTACACCTATTATTGCATTAGCTCCTACCTGTGTTGCTCTATCCATCATTTCTTTAATAGCATCTGCTCTTGCATTTACTAATTCTTCTTCATATTCTGTTACTCTACCACCATAGATGTTTTTGAATGCTGCTGCAAAATCTCTTCCATACTCGATACCATTAATTACTTCACCGAATATTATTCCTCTATATTCTTTTATTTCTTTTCCTTTAATTTCATTAGTCGTAGTAATTATCATTTTAATCTACCTCCTAATAACCATATTGTTTTCTTAATTCTTCTGCTTTTCTTTGAGCCTCTTCTTTCATTTGGTCATAATCATAACCTCTTTTCTTTAGCTCTTCTCTTGCTTTGTCTTCATATTTATCGATTACTTCTTGTCTATCCTCATCTGATCCATTTTGGAATTTCTCTGCATCTTCTTCAAGCTCTTTTTGTGTTACAGTACTACTTTCTTGTGTTGTTGTTTTATTATTATTTGTTTTTGATTCTTCATTTTTTTCTTCTGTTTTATCTTCTACTTTTTCTTCAACTTGCTCATTATTTTGTTGAATATTATTTTGTGTTTCTTTAGCATTGTTGATCATTTCTTTTTGAGTTTCTTTTATTTCTTCAATAGTAGAAGATTCATCTTCTTTAAAATCTTTTTCCATTTTATTCATTGTAGAAAAAACATGTACCATTCCAAATATTGTTGTACCAAATATTAATATAAAGAAAATAGCAAATACAATTAAATAAATATTAACTGCTCTTTTAGTTCCTTTATTTTCTTTTACATATGTATTTTTTTCTTCTGTACTATTGTTTGGAATATATTTTTCATCTATTCCAACAAATGCTCCATTAGTATTCTCTTTATTAGTATAATTAATTTTTTCTTCTTTTTTCATTTTCTTTTCCTCCCTTTTATTTCCTTTGTGTGCTTCGATTAGCTTAAAATTAATTATACGCTTTTCTCAATTTTTCTCTACCAACTATGGTTTGCAATTTGTCAACCGAAATTAACAAGAGCCGTAAAATGTTGATTTTACGGCTCTTGTCTTTGCTTTATTTTGCTATTTTTATTCTATTTTTCATATTATTCAAATATCTCCATCGTATTATCTGTAATTAATATAGCTTGATTATTTGTTAAAAATACTTCATCATCATTAGTTATTGGACCATTATTTGATCCTTTTTCTTGGTGTACTTGTAACTTATTTTTAATAAAATTAAGTCCTGTTTCGTATCTACCACATCCACAAGTTGATCCAGCACTTACACCTACATATACACCACCATTATCTAAATATTTATATAATAAATCTTTAAATCCAATTTCATCGATTCTTTCAACTAAATATTTTGAACTTCCACCACACATATAAATTGCATCATATTTATTAATTTCATCTTCAGAAATTAACTTATGCATATCATATACAGTGATGTTATCCACTTTTATTCCACAAACTTTGGTTAAGTCCTCGATGCATGCTGGTAATACCATAATAGCATCTACTTCCACAGCAGCTGCTGTAATAAATAATACTTTTATTTCTTCCACTGGTTTATTTACTAATTCTAAAAATTTATCAGCTACTTTTTTGTTATCAAAACCAGCACTTGTTAATAATATTTTTTTCATTTTATTTCTCCTTTAATTAATACTAAATGTTAAAGTAACATTTCCATTTCCTAATATACTTTTTAATTCATTTTTGTCTTTATTAATTATTTTTCCAATTCTAGTATAGCTCCATGAATTAGAATCATAAAATACAGATATTTGATTTCCATTATATAAAACAATATCTCCTGGCTCTGTATTTATTGTTTTATCTTCCCTTGTTAAACTAAAACCAAGATTACCTACTTTTTCAAATCCTCCATATTCTTTTGCATCAATTGTTATATCATTTTCTTTTAATTTTTCTATTAACTCTTTTGTAGCTTCATTATTTTCAAGTTTAACTACCAATTCATTATTATTTACTTTTAATTTAATCTCACTTATATTAGTTTCATTTATGTTATTTTCAATCATATTATTTTCCTCTTGATTAATATTATTTATTATTACATTTTCTGTATTTTTATTTTCTAAGCATTCTGTTTTATTATTTTCAAGTAATACTTTATTTTTCATTAAAATAAAAATAATTCCAAATAAAATAATTAATGTTATTAAAATAATAATTATTTTTTTATTCATATGGCTCTCCTATTTTTATATATTATTAAATACCTTTCCTAAAGAATCATTAATTACTAAATTAGCTCTTCTATCAAAGTTTGTTTCATCTCTATTTATTAAAACTAATTTATTCCCTCTATAATAATTAATTAAACCACTCGCTGGATATACTGTTAATGAGGTTCCTCCTATAATTAGCATATCTGCATTTGCAATTGCGGTAATTGCATTTTCAACCGTCTCATCATCTAATCCTTCTTCATATAAAACAACATCTGGTTTTATAATTCCACCACATTCACATTTTGGAATTTCTTTGCTATTAAATACATATTCTGCATCATAGAATTTCTTACAACTCATGCAATAATTTCTTAATACACTACCATGTAATTCATACACATTTTTAGATCCTGCTTTTTGATGTAATCCATCAATATTTTGCGTAACAACAGCTTTTAATTTTCCTTGCTTCTCAAGTTCAGCAAGTTTTATATGGGTAATATTTGGTTCATATTTTAGAGAATTCATTTTATCTTTATAAAATCTATAAAATTCTTTTGTATTATTCATAAAGAAAAAATGACTTAATATCTCTTCAGGAGGATAGTCATATTTCATATTATAAAGACCATCTTTGCTTCTAAAATCTGGTATTCCACTTTCTGTAGAAACTCCAGCTCCACCAAAAAATACAATATTACTACTTTCATTAATCCAATCTTTTAGCTTTTGTATTTTTTCATCCATATAAACCACCTCCGCCTACTTGATTATATTTCAAATATTGTTAATACACAATAAAAACTCCAAGGTAACCTTGGAGTTTTTATTGATGTTTATTTTTTTATTTATATTTATTTTATAGATATATTTTTGTTAGTATTTATTTTATTAATAATTCTCTATATAATGTTGTGAAAATTAAAATACAAACGAGGCGTCTTCTGCTTTTACACAGAAAACGCCTCGCCTGCTCCATTAAGGATAATATTTTTTGAGGCACTCATCCAGGCTCGGTGCAAGTTTCGGATGTAATCCTTTTCTGGGGTTCCGCTCTGCAAAATAATGCGGCCCTTCGCAGTACATATCGAAGTTTTCAGGGTTAACCACGATTGTGTATGATTTCTTGCTCTTCATGTTCTTTCTGATAATATCCATCGAGCGATCTATCATTACATCAATATCGTGGCGATCTGCATCTGTTGTAAGCCCATTCATCTGGCTTTCGTGAGCAACTATACTTACTCTGGTTTTTACCTGAGTGTATTTTTCGATGTTTTTTCCCTTCTTTGGGAATTTTGCACCTTCGCTCACAAGAATCAACTTCGGTT
Source organism: uncultured Clostridium sp. (assembly GCA_946545035.1). Classification (GTDB taxonomy): domain Bacteria; phylum Bacillota; class Clostridia; order TANB77; family CAG-508; genus CAG-492. Next base: position 3,539 of record CAMNND010000057.1, read on the forward strand.
TGCTATACATCTCGTAATCTGACTCACCTATGTACTTGGGTACGAGTCTTCCTCCGCCATCTTTTCGCCAATCACATCCTGTAGGAATGGCGATTATGTCTATCTCGTCCTTTGTGAAATCTCCAATTCTATCCATTTTATCCAGTTTGTCCAAAACATTCGCGAGAATATCGTTTCTGTTTCGTCCCTGCAGAATTACTGTAAGTGCCGGAAATTTATTGCCATCCAGAGTCCTGAGGCTCGTAGATACACAATCTTTAATTCTCTCCAGGCTTACACGTACAGCTGCATTGATTCCAAATGAATATCCGCCTTCTATACCATCGATTGTCATCGGCATAGTGAAGACGAAATGGATTCCTGCTTTCTCGAAACTGTCAACGATCTCGCTCATCTGCCTTGCAGAGCCGTCTCCCCCTGCGAGGAATATCCACTTGATTTTACGGCTCTTGCATATCTTGATTGCATTCTTCATAAGCTCAGGCTTTTTTGAATCTGCGAGATTGGTTTCTCTTGCTGTGCCGAAGAATCCGCCACTTGATTTCTGTGCCTGTTCATATAACGAATCTGACCATTCTTTTACGAATTCGCTATATACTAAACACCGGAATGAATAGAATCCAACATACACTTTGTTAAAAAGTGCCTGTCGTTTAAGATTCTGCGCAAACTCAGCAATATAATACCCTGCCGAGTCACACAGGCCCCCGCCATAGAAAACGAGAGCATTTGAGTTTACTTTCATTGAAAGTTACCCCCTTGTAAAAATTTAATAGCTTGCGCTGGCCGTATTATATACCGTTTTGGGGATTCTGTCAATTTTAGAGAATAATACATTCGCCCATTTTATTTATTTCTGGTATCTTCTTCCCATGGGAAAATAATCCATTTATCATTTTTCTCTTTCCACCATATTTCAGGCTCTACTTTAGCATTTCTATTGTAATACATTGTTGCAATTGTGTAACCTTTTTGTCTCCACGCTAAAGCAGTATCTCCACTATCACATATCTCATCTACACATAAACATCCAACTTGTGGTGCTCCTAAATATGGTAAATTATATCTGTTAGATAATATTGCTGCAATTGTAACTCCACCTCTTGCTGGTCCATATACTCCTGTAAAATTTTCAAAGTTTACTTGTGTTGCTAAAAAATCTATATACTCTTCTAAGTCATTCCATTTAACATATTCTTTAACAACTGTCATTTCATTTTCATCTCTTAAATTATTCATATTTATTTTCTCCTTTTTTAATGTTATTTTATCACAACTTGTCCACTTTCGGTTTATAACTTTTATATTTATTATTTTAACTTTTCATGTAAAGTATGGTTTGCAATTTGTCAACCAAGGTTGGAATAACTGCCAAATGTATTGTTTTTACGTTATTTGCTGGTATAATAAATTTTAACAGCAAAGAGAAAGCAAATATATTTTTTATATAATTTTTTATAATATTTTAGGAGGTATTTATTATTATGAAAAAGAAATTATTATTAAGTGTTATTTTATTTATTTCATTATTTGTTTCAGTATTATCATTTACTAGTACATCAAAAGCAGTAGATATATCTGATCCAGATTTAGAGTTAGATGCTACTAAACAAAAAGAAATATTAGCAGCATACGATTTAGATAAAAATGGAATAATTCAAGCAAGAGACGTAACAAAAATGAAACAAGAAATCTTAAAAAATGGACAAACAAAATATACAAATGACGAAGCATATCAACTTCAAAGACTTTGTGTTTATGATTGTAAATTTACATGGTGTCAAGCAACTGTAAATAAACTTAGATATTTTTACAGATATATTGATATGGGACAATTATTATATATCGAATATTTCCCAAATGGATCTGGTAAAATAATTGCACACATTAACAATCATGGACGTTTTGTTCGTGTAACTTATGATTATGAAAAATATGGTGGACGTTACTAATTTTTAGTTAAAATAGATAAGGAGATTAGAATGGATAATATTAATAAAAATAAATTATTAAAAATAATTGCATTGTCTATTTTTACACTTGGTATCATTATTGGTACTGGAATTATAATAACTGGATTAGTTAAAACCAATGGAATTAAAAATGAAAATAAACAAATCGTAAGAAAAATTGAAAATAAATATGAGTCAGTAACATCTAAAGAAGCACAAGAGAAAATGGTATCTTATATTAAAGAAACAGAAAATAAAATAACAAATCTTGAATCTGAGATTAGCTCTTTAGAATCAGAGAAAACTCAAATATTTATGAAAGAAAGTTTTAGTACTAATTATTATCAAAAAGATAACGAAATAAAAAATAAAAGAAATGAAAAATCAACGTTAAAAAATAATGCAAGATACTACAATCGTATTCTTACTAATATAAAATCTGGTGAATATGACAAACAGATGAAAAACGAAATTAAAGATGAGAAAAAAGATGAATCTCAATATCATTATTTATACTATATTGGATTAATTGTTCTCTTAGTGTCATGTTTAATATCATTTATTATTTTACTAATATTAAAATTAAAAAAATAACGTTTCATAAAACTAATGGGGTGGTTAATTACCACTCCTTTTTTTATATTTAAAATGCATTACTAAATTATTGTTTTATGTTGACAAAAAATTAATTTATGGTATAATAAGACTCTATGCATTTTGAAAAATTTGTGTAGATATTCGCTATAAATCGTTTTGACTGCTATAGAAAGGATGATTGTTATGGCAGTAGTATCTGGTAAGTATGAGGAACTTGATGAGTTACAGCACGGCTTTCGCTCTGGACACATCATCGTAGGTGAAACGCTCTTCGAGGTTGATAAAGGAACTATTGTTGATTCCTGGGACCTCAAGGGTGGCTCTCCTGAGGAGATGGCCAAGCAGGCACGCGAGGCTGCAGACCTCAGCAACAGACATCGCATCGTCATTGACACTGAAGGTGTATACAATGAAGATATCGTTGCTGACGAAGGTGAGCTTCTGACTGCGCAGGAGTCCTATGACAGAATGGATCCTGAAGAGCAGGATGACTTCGACTCCCTTGCAGAGCATTTTCTCGGGCTCTGAATACTTATGAGATTATGCAGGGCACGGTGTATTCCACCGTGCCCTGTCTCTTTTATTTTTAT
>CAMNND010000058.1 GCA_946545035.1 uncultured Clostridium sp.
AACTTCTTCAGCTACTGTTTCAACAGCTGCTTCTTCTGTAGCTGGTGCTACAGTCTCTTCAACAGCTTCTTCAGCTACTGGAGCTTCTTCAGTTTCAGCACCTTTGATAACAATTTCCTTGTTCTCAATTCTAGCACCGATAGCTTCTTTAGTCTTAGCAGCTTTTCCTAATCTCTCTCTTAAGTAGTATAATTTAGCTCTTCTTGCTTTACCTACTCTAACAACTTCTACTTTCTCAACCATTGGTGAGTGGATTAAGAATGTTTTTTCAACTCCACATCCGTAAGCAACTCTTCTTACAGTGAATGTAGCATTTAATCCTCCACCTTGTTTCTTAATAACTATTCCTTCGAATACTTGGATTCTTTCTCTATTACCTTCCTTAATTCTTTGATGTACTCTTACAGTATCACCAACTTTAAGGTCAGGAATGGCATTTTTCATTTGCTCATGTTCAATTGATTTAATGATATCCATCGATATTCTCCTTTCATAAATTTTAATTCATATCATTTAATATTTTTTTGTCCTCATCTGACAATTCTATTTTCTTTAAAAGCTCTGGTCTCTTTTTGTATGTATTTTTCAAAGATTCAGCTCTTCTCCATTTACGTATATTCTCATGATGTCCAGATTTTAATACTTCTGGAACTTCACGATTTTCAAATACTTCTGGCCTTGTATACTGTGGATATTCAAGTAGTCCTGTTGAAAATGATTCCTCACTAGTTGATTCTTCATTTAAAACCCCTTCTACATATCTACTAACAGAATCTATAAGAACCATTGCTGGTAACTCACCGCCTGTTAAAACATAATCACCAATCGAAATTTCCTCTGGATTTATTTCGTCAATAACTCTTTGATCAATTCCCTCATAGTGACCACATAGTATAATCAAGTGCTGCTCTTTGCTGAGACTTTCTACTTTTTGTTGGTCTAGCGTTTTTCCTTGTGGTGTCATAAAAATAACTTTAGCATTAGGCTCTTCAACTGATTTATATGCATCATACACAACATCAGGTCTCATAACCATGCCTGCACCACCACCATATGGAGTATCATCTACTTTTTTGTGTTTATCTTTTGAAAAATCTCTAATGTTTATTAAATTAATATTAATTAAATCTTTTTCAATTGCTCTTCCTAGAATGCTTTCATTTAAACTATTGAACATTTCTGGGAAAAGTGTTAAAACATCAAATTTCATTTTACCTCCATTATACTAAACCTTTTAATAAATGAACTGTTACTTTTTGATTTTCTATATCAACATCTAGAATAACATCTTTGATTCCAGGTAAAAGTATTTGCTTTCCAAGTTCATCCTTTACAACATATATATCATTGCTTCCAGTATTATATATATCATCAACTTTACCAAGATGTTGGCCTTCGTCTGTATATACATCTGAACCAATAATATCAGCTATAAAATAATGACCTTCTTCTAGCTCTCTTGCTTGACTTCTATGAATTTTAATGTAGCATCCCTTATAACGTTCTGCTGCTGTCATATCGTCAATGCCTTTTAATTTTAGAAGTATCATATCTTTGTGATATTTAACTTCTTCAATTTCCATTTCAATTGTTTCTTTATTCTTAACAACTAAAATTGTACCTAATGTCTCAAATTGCTCCACATCATCAGTAAATGGTTTTACTTTAACATGACCCTTTACTCCATGAGTATTAACAATTTGTCCAATTTCAAAATACTCTTGCATTTTTACCTCTTAATCTACAAATTCTATATTTGCTTTTTTACCTTCTTTAGCAGATACAGATTTCATAACAGTTCTTATTGATCTTGCTACTCTACCTTGTTTTCCGATAACTTTTCCCATATCTTCTTTAGAAACTTTAACCTTATATGTTACAGATTTAGCTTCTTCAATTTCTTCAATTGATATAGAATCTTTGTCATCAACTAGGTTAGTAATTATCAATTCTAATATTTCTTTCATAATTTTTCCCCTTTCAAGGACTTAATTATTTTGCTTTTTCAATTAAAGCTTTAACTGTGTCTGTTGGCTTTGCACCATTTTTGATCCACTCATTAGCTTTTTCTTTGTCTAAAACTATTGTTGCAGGATCTGTCATTGGATCGTATGAACCGATTTTTTCGATTATTTTACCATCTCTTGGAGATCTTGAGTCAGCAACTACTATATGATAGAATGGAGCTTTTTTAGCACCTTGTCTTTGTAATCTGATTTTTACCATTTCCTTTTCACCTCCTTAAAATTTCAAATCGTTGAAAGCATCTTTATCAATGCCTTTTAGATTTTTCATTATATTTTTCATACCTTTTTCTGATTTCATTTCTTTCATCATTTTTTGAGTCATCTCAAATGATTTCATGAATTTGTTAAGCTGTTCAACTGTAGTTCCACTACCTTTAGCAATTCTAAGTCTTCTTTGACCATTAATTACTTTAGGATTTCTACGTTCTTCCTTAGTCATTGAATAAATCATTGATTCGATTCTTATAAGCTCTTTATCATCAACTTGAACATCTTTAAGCTTACTTCCAAGACCCGGAATCATCTTCAATATTGATGAGAAAGATCCCATTTTTTTGATTTGTTTTAGTTGAACTAAATAATCATCTAAATCAAATCTATTCTTTCTAAGTTGAGCTTCAAGTTTTTCAGCTTCTTCTTCTGATATAGCTTCTTCTGCTTTTTCTATAATTGAAAGAACATCACCCATACCTAGAATTCTTTGAGCCATTCTATCTGGATGGAATTCTTCTATATCATTCATTTTTTCACCAGTTGCAATATACTTAATTGGTCTTCCTGTAACCTTCTTAACTGAAAGTGCAGCACCACCACGTGTATCACCATCAAGCTTTGTTAAAATGATACCATCAATTCCAACTGAGTCTTTAAATGTTTCTGCAACATTTACAGCTTCCTGACCTGTCATACTATCTACAACAAGTAATATTTCATGAGGTTTAACAGCTGTCTTAAGATTCTTAAGCTCATCCATTAAGCCTTCATCTATTTGTAAACGTCCTGCAGTATCTATAATAATTACATCATTTAATTTCTTATATGCTTCTTCTATAGCATTTTTTGAAATTCTAACAACATCCTTTGAATTTTCCTCAGCATATACTGGTATATTAAGCTGAGCTCCAACAACCTGTAATTGTTTAATAGCTGCTGGTCTATATACGTCACAAGCAACTAATAATGGTTTCTTACCTTGTTTTCTTAATATATTTGCAAGCTTTCCTGAAGTTGTTGTTTTACCAGAACCTTGTAAACCAATCATCATAATTATTGTTGGTGGATTAGGTGAGATGTTTATTTTTGAATCAGTACCACCTAATAATTCAACTAATTCATCTTTAACAATCTTAATGACTTGTTGACCAGGTGTTAATGATTTTAAAACATCTTGTCCTGCTGCCTTTTCTTGTATTGTCGCGATGAACTCTTTTACTATTTTATAGTTAACATCTGCTTCAAGTAATGCAAGCTTAACTTCTCTTAGCATTTCCTTTAAGTCTGCATCTGTTATTCTAGCTTTTCCTCTAAACTTATTTGCGATTCCTTGTAATTTTGAAGATAATCCCTCAAATGCCATTTGAGTTCCTCCTTTTGTGTTTATTTTTACGATTAGTCATCTATAAGTGTTTTCAATTTTTTTGATACATTACTAATCTTTGCTTCAGTTAGCTCTTTATTTTTGTTTTTTTCCAATTCTTCAATTATCTCATCAATAATCTTTTCTTGATTTAAAACTTTATCCATAAAGTGAAGTTTTTCTTCATATTCCACTAACTTTGCTTTTCCTTTATTTATCATATCATTAACTGCTTGTCTAGTAATTTCATTATTTTCTGCTATCTCTGATAATGATAAATCATTGTTATAGTAATCATCTAAAATTTGATATTGTTTATCTGTTAATAAATTTCCGTATATTCCACATAATATACTCATTTTTATTTTTTCTTCCATTTGTTTGCACCGCCTTCTAACTTAGGTTTTCACCTTTTTCTTAAGATAAAATGTAATGCTTATATACTTTACACCCATTTGGTATTTTTGTCAAGTACTTTTGCATTACTTTTTAAATGTTTTTAGAAAAAATAATGGATCAGTGAGCCTTTCACTAATCCATTACTATTTATTCATTTATAATCTTATTAATATAGTATGCAACACCATCTTCATCATTTGAAACTGTTATGTCATTTGCGGCATCTTTTACTTCGTCAATCGCATTTCCCATTGCAACTCCACAACCAACCTCAGTGATTATCTCTATATCATTTGTTGCATCTCCAAAATATAAAACATCCTCCATTTTGTGTCCAATCTCTTGTGTGAATTTTTTAAGTGCAATTGCTTTATTACATGTACTTGGATTTATTGCAACCCACCTTCTATCAGAATTTAAATCTGTATCTAGCATTGTAATTGTATTTAAATCCGGATACTTTTCGTCTACAATTCGCTTAAATTCATATACATCTTCATTTGAATTTCCAAATATATTAATTCTTGCAACTTGTTCATCAACTTCATCCAACCCACTTATCTGGAGATGAAAAGGTCTGACTTTCCTTAATTTGGTTTTATTTGAATAATATTTATTTACACCACAATAATCAATACCATTTGATTTTTCAATAAACATATCCGTTATATCTTTAACTACATCTGGATTCAAATAATCTAAGTATTCACCTCTACCATTACTTACATCGTATATGTATGTTCCATTATTTATTATTAAGTAATCAAAAATGTTGATATCACATACACTTTTTATACTTGATAAGTTTCTAGCTGATATGCCAACGATATAACATCCATGTTTTTTACATTTATCAAATGCTTTTTTATTTACTTCTGATATTTCCTTACTACTTGATAATAATGTGCCATCGAAATCTGTAGCAACAATCTTATATTTCAAAAGAATTCCTCCTATAATTATCTATCACCATCGTCATCATTCCTATTTGATTGAGAATTTCTGTATTCGTCTGGAACATAATTTTCGACTTGGGTATCGCCAACCGTTATATCATTTGTTACTTCTTGCATTCTTACATCTTCAATTTTATTAATAAAGCCTTTGCTGTAATCTATATGGTTACCATTAACAATAGCATCTAATGTATTTTTCGTTGTAATATTTATATCATACTTTTCACCATATGTAGGTGTTTCCATTTGTTGATCTAAATGGATTTGTTGAATTGCAACATCCGTTAAATATGGTACTAGACTATCACCATTTTTATCGTACTCATTTTTCATATATGATATGTTGGTAGCTGTATTCATAAGAGCATCTCTAAAAGTATATACATTTTCGTATTTTACTGCTTCTTCTGGATGATTTGGATCATTATATGTTGCATTCATTGCTCTAGTTCCCCATTTTACAACATTAATGTTTCTTTCTTGTAATCCTTGGAATAATCCCTCCCAGTCGATTTGAGATTTATCTTTCATTCTATTTAAATCACCATAGATTATTACTCCACGTTCATCGATTATACCTTTTTCTCTTAATGAATCTATTAAATACAATACCGCATCTGTTCTTTGTGCCATTGCGCCTATCTTCGCTAAGTAATCTTCATTTTTAGCTAATTTTATTTCACCACAATCTTCGATATCAATTGCAAGTGGTGCCATCCTACCTTTAAAATCATACCCTTGCATATCTTTGTACATTAAATTGTATGTTGCTTCAATACAATCAGCTTCAATCGCCGCTTCTTCTCTATCTATACAACATGTTAAATAATATGGGATTGTAACTGGTGCTTTAAGAATGTATTCCTCGGCAGATGAAAGCTCAAGTCCATACTTATGATCTAGCTCTAATTGTCCATTTTCAACATATCTCTGTAATGGTGCATTAATTTCCTCATCAGTAAAATTCTTTATTGTAAATGGATAATCCTCTTTACTTCCACCAATCCTTATTCCTAAACCATCAATCATTCCTTGGTCTAACATTTGGTTTATGTTTTTTCTTTGTGATGGGTTATAATAATCCATAAAATCTATTACATATGATATTTCATCTTTCTTTAGGTCTGTAACTTCATATGTTGAATCTCCAGAGCCAACATATCCATCTTGAACAATCTCAGGACTATCTTGCAAACCTTGTTCATCCTCCGGTATAATTGAATCAGTTACGGACAAACCATCTTTTGTTTTATGCCCAATATCTGGTTTACCTTTAACTCCACTAATTACATGTTTAGATACAGCTAATCCAGTTGTTCCTAGTATGGCAATACTTAATGCCACTGCAGCCATTCTGTCAAAACGAACTTTTCTTTTAGGTTTACGTTTTGTTTGTGGTTGTCTTTGAGTCGCAGATTCTTGTTTTTCTTCAATCCCGCGTTTGCACCTTCCAATTAATTCCTCTTGAATACGCTCTGAAGCTCTTGCTCTTTCTTCTGGTGTAGTTAACTTATAACC
>CAMNND010000059.1 GCA_946545035.1 uncultured Clostridium sp.
TTTCTTTAACTATTAAATCTTTACTCATTTATTCTCCTTTTGTACAAGATTACAAATTATTCTATAAACATTGCATCTCCAAAGCTAAAGAATCTATATTTTTCTTCTACAGCTTTTTTATAACTATCTAATATGAACTCTCTTCCTGCTAATGCTGATACAAGCATTACAAGTGTAGATTCTGGTAAATGGAAATTTGTAATTAATCCATCTACACACTTAAATGTATATCCTGGATATATGTAAATGTTAGTATCTCCTTCGACAGGTTTTACCATTCCCTTATCATCTGATACAGATTCTAAGACTCTACAAGATGTTGTTCCTACTGCAATAATACGTCCACCATTTTTTCTAGTTCTATTTATCTTTTCTGCATCATCTTCTTTGATGTAATAATGCTCTGTATGCATATTATGGTCTTCAATATTTTCTTCCTTTACAGGTCTAAATGTACCAATTCCAACATGAAGCGTTACGTTTGCAATTTCAACCCCTTTTGCTTTTATTTGTTCAAGTAGCTCTTCTGTGAAGTGAAGCCCTGCTGTTGGAGCAGCTGCTGAACCTTCATATTTTGCATATACCGTTTGATACATTTCTTTCTTTTCAAGCTTTTCTTTTATATATGGTGGAAGTGGCATTAAACCAATTTGATCTAATATTTCATTGAATATACCATCATATTCAAATTTAACTTTTCTATTTCCACCCTCCATTTTGTCTATTATTTCTGCTTTTAATAAACCATTACCAAAATCGACTCTTGCTCCAGGCATTAATTTCTTACCTGGTCTTACCATCACTTCCCAAGTGTCTCCTTCAATTCTATTTAAAAGTAGAAACTCAACATTTGCACCTGTAACTTCTTTAACTCCATATAATCTTGCTGGTATAACCTTTGTATTATTTCTAACTAAACAATCTCCTGGTTTTAAGTAATCTAAAATATCTTTAAATATTTTGTGCTCAATTGTTTTATTATCTCTATGCAATACCATAAGTCTCGCTTCGTCTCTTTTTTCTATTGGAGTCTGTGCAATTAATTCTTTTGGTAATTCGTAATCAAAATCTGATAATTTCATTAAAAATTCATATCCTTTCAGTACTAGTTAATAATTCCATCTCTAATTGTTTTTATAACAAGTTTTAGTCTTTCTGCAATGTTTCTTACATCCTCAAATTCATTAAGCTCTTTTGCATTAATAAAGTTGTTATTGTCTAGCGGCTTTAATTTGTATATGGATTTATCTATCCCTAAATTGTTATCTCCTATTGACTGAGTCATATAAGCTTTGTACCAATCATATAATCCATTTACATCACTTTTACTATAGCCATACTTTTCATTATCATGGAGATTTGGAATGTTAAGACCATATTTTTTTGCATTTTTTTCAAGTGTATGTAGAAACTCATGTATAAAAACTTCTTCAGGGAAAGTATTTGTTTTCTCATTATACACATATTGTGTACTTCCTTTTAAAGTAGGCATTCTAATATTTGAAAATCCAATTTCTTTATATTCCATACTACCTAAACCAATCCAATTTTTATTTGGAATACATGAATTTTCATCATTAAGTCTTGCACACACAAATATGTGATCAAAGTTTCCTTCAGTTATGTATTTATCTATTTGCTTTGAAACATCTTTCGGATCGATATAATATCCTTTAGAATCATCATATGACAGCTTAGTTATTGATTCATCTATCTCAATTATTTTGTAAGATACAGTCATTTGATGATTACTCATCTCATAGCAGCTATTTTTCATTCTTTCCATACAATCTTTTATCTGCTTAATATCTTCTTCTGTCATAGTGTATTTATAATTCATATCTAAAAGATTGACGTTCGTATTTTTAAAAATAAAGCAAACAAAATTCCAATTATTATCTTCATCTAAGTAGCCTTCTTCAATTTTCAAATCAGAAAACCATGCGGTGCCTTTTACATTTCCTGAATTAGAATCTCCACCTAACATAAATCCAATGTCAAGCTCTTCGTTTTGTTTTGAATTGAACATTAATGTAACCTTTGTCCAATCCTTTGTTCCTGTTATAGCCTCCGATTGTTCATCGGATCCCATAATATAGATTTTAGCGCCACTATTTTCATACCTCTTGTTTAATATCTCAACATTTTCTGTTTTAATCATACAAGTTATTCTGTATGGTGTATTTTTATTTAGTTTTATTGTTTTATAAAAAGTCGCGTTGTTATAATCTTTATTTTCGATTTTATAACTATTCATATCTGAATATTTTATAGTGTTATCTCTCGTAAAGAATGTAACTCCAGATCTAGAAAGTGCCTTTTTAAAATAACCATAACCAATTTGCTTATATAGAGTGTTCATTACTATAACTCCTATAAGAGCAAAAAAAGCTAAAAAAAGTACATTTTTTAGAAATCTTTTCATAAATCCCCCAAAATAATCATTATGTTATCTATTATACTAAATTTTTCTCAAAATTTCAAGACTTTAGAGGCTTTTTGCTTTATTATAAATTAGAGCATTCAAAAAAAACAAAAAAACCATCAAACGATGGTCCTTTGTATTTATTTTTATTATTTTGTAATTGATAAAATCTTATATTGAACAATACCAGCTGGAGCTTCAACATCAACAACTTGGTTTTTCTTCGCTCCTAATAAAGCCTTTCCTATAGGTGATTCATTAGAAATTCTATTTTGAGTTAAGTCTACTTCTGTTGATCCAACAATTGTATAAGCAATTTCTTCATCAAATTCTATGTCTAATAATTTAACAGTATTTCCTACTTGCACAGTCTTTGTATCGATTTCTGATTCATCTATAATTTTAGCATATCTAATTTTGTTTTCTAATTCATTTATTAAATTTTCATTTTCAGCTTGAGCATTTTTAGCTTCGTCATATTCAGAGTTTTCTGATAAATCTCCAAATCCTAATGCTATTTTTATACGCTCTGAAATCTCTGCTCTTTTTTCTGTTTTTAAATATTCTAATTGTTTTTCTAAATTCTCAAATCCTTCTTGAGTTAATATTACTTCTTTGTTCTCTTCCATATGTCTCAATCCTTCCTATGTTAAATTTAAGCTCATAAGTCCAAGTTATCTTAATCCTTTTTTTATGTTTTGTCAAGCTTTATTGCACTATTTATAAAATTATTTATAATCTCTTCATTAAGTATAACTCCACTATTCCCAAGTAATTTTACTATTTGACAGTCATCTTCTTTAGATTGTTTAATTGCATTCTTATAAACGTACTGCTGAATATAGCTACCATATAAATCCTCTATATTGTATCTGCATTTTTTTATATATTGTTCATATTGATTTTTAAAGTCAATTTGCACAGAGTCTATGATACATCCTTGAAAATTACTGTTTAATCTTATTCTTTCGTTGTTTAAATTAATAATGATACAATTTCTATTTATACTGAATTCTTTTAGTAAATTATCATTAAAATCAAAATTTATTAACAATCTCGCTCTTTTAAGAGCTTTTCTTTTATTATTTGAAATGGATATAATTGAATCTTTATTTTTTAAAATATTTTTTTCCAATCTTCTCATATATCCAATTCTTGTTGTGATTATATTTATATTTTTAAATAAATCTATAATTTCAAGTAAAACATTCTTATTCTTTTCGCTAATCATAGTAACATAAATGCTTTCGTTTCTATAATCAGCATCTACCATTTTTTCAATATATTTAAGAATTTCATATAACATAACTTTCATCAAGTATTTTTCTTTTTGAAGATACTTTATTTCATTAATGAAAACGTCATTTTTATGATTATTCCTTACTTTTAATTGAATATTTTTTGCAATTAATGTATTTTTATCTAAGATATCCAACCCCTGTTTATTCAGGTACCTGTTTATTTTCTTATAAGCTTTATTATTTATATATTTTTTATTAATATATATGCATTTTTTTTCGTTATCTACATCGATAACTGAAAATTTATAAAATAAATAATTTGAAATCTTCTTTAAGATATCTTTCGAATTATTTTCTTTATTATCAATATAATAAGTCATAAAAACACCTACATAAATTCTATGCAAGTGTTTTTATTTTATTAAAATAATTTTTGTTCAACAACATTCCAAACGTTATCTGTTTCACAACCTTTTTCCCAAAAAGCTGCTCCACCCAGATTGAATTCTTTTACTAAATCTAATTTTTTACTAATTGATTCTTCATCTTCAACCCACATCTTATATGTGTACCCATTTTCAGCATATTCAATGTAATTTTGACATGCATCTTCAAGCCATTCTTTCTTTGTTGCTTTAGCTAAGTATTTATCTTGCTTATTCATATTAATATCAAAGCTTCCTGCAGATGTTCCATCATTATTTACTTTCCACATTCTTGAGTAAAACGGAATCGCTAGTATAATTTTTTTAGAATCAACTTCATTGTTCTTTATAAACTTATTTAAATTAGTTTTAACCCAATTAATTGCTGCATTACTTCCAATTCTACTGCCATATTTTGAAGTTTGATCATATGCCATAAATACGATGTAATCTGCTACATCACCGATTGTTTTTCTATCGTAGCATAATGACCAGTTTGGACTTCCATCTGGAGCAGTAACATCTACTGACAACTTCATTCCTTTACTTTCTAGTCTTGGTTTTAGCTCTATTATTAATCTTGAAAAATATTCTTTATCTTCTTGGTTGATATTTTCCATATCAATATTTATGCCATTAAAGCTATATTTTTGACATGTTTGCATAATTTGATTTATCAAATTTTCTCTTTTTTTGTAGTCTGCAAGCATATTTCTCATATTGTCTGTTAGTAGATTATCGCATTTAACCATTGGCCATATCTCATAACCTTTTGATTTTGCCCAAGATATATAATTCAAACCAGTATCTCCAATATTCTCTCTTATATTTCCATTTTCATCCACAAACATAAAAGCTGGTGATACAACATTTATCCCTTTGTATGTCGTATTTGCATCATTTTTTGGTATGGCAATTGTATTTTCAAAATAATCCCATACTAAACTTACTGTTGCTTTTTCTTCTTCTTTTTCAGCTTCTCTAACTACTTTTATATCTCCCAATGCATTTTTTGGTACATAACCTATCGTTCCGTTTTCAGTTCTGACAATAACCCAGTTCTTTGCTAATTTTTTCTTTTGTGTGTTGAACCAATTTGTTATTTTCCCTTTTATTGTCTCAGGATTATTATTAGAATTTGTCCCATCACTTTCAGTGATTTCTTTTACATATACTCTAGATCCTTTATTAACTTTTTCTAGAGTCCTTGAGAAGTTTGTTTGTTTACTTTTCACAGATAATTTAGTCGTTGTTGTAGCTTGTCTCAGTTCAGTATTAGTAGACTCTATTGATGCAATATCTGTACTTTCATTATATTTAACTTTAATATCATAAAATTCTTCTAGATAGTTAATTGGTATGTACTTTAATCCATCTTTTTCTATTATCTTTTCATTAATTGTTTTACTATCGATTTCTGCAGTTCCATTCTTTATATCAAAACGTGCAAAATGACCATTTCGAGCAACAATTATATAATTATATTTTTCTTCATAATATGTATATCTATCAAAATAATTATTTATATCATCAAGAGAAATATATATATTGCCATTTTCTTTTATAATCTCACCCTTCATTGTTCCTGTTACATTTCTAAAATTGATAACTAAATTAGTTCTATCTTCATAACCACTTTTTTGGTAGTTTGGTGCAACACATAAACAAAATCCAATAATTACTATAAATAATATTACTAAAATTATATTTCTTACTACTTTCATCTTAACCTCTATTATTAAAATTTAATCATGTAGTTATGATAACAAAAAAACAAAAAGCTATCAAGTATATTTTGCTTTGTAATAATTAGAAAAAAGTAAAAAGCTTACAAACTGTAAGCTTTTTTTATTATAAATATTTTTTTGCAAATATCTTTGATGCTTTATTCATTTCTCTTTCATTTCTTACTATTTCTAATGGCTTATTAAAGCTTCCCTTTCCTATAGCCATTTCAACTGGATTATAGCTACTCATTAGATAATAATAGCTTTTACCAATTCTGTTTGCTTTAGAATAAACAATAAACTCCTTACCTTCTATGTCTAATTTTTCACCTTCATAATATTTCATATATTACCTCCTGATTAAACATCCTTTTTGTCCTTAGAAAAAGTACATCATTATTATATCATATTGTTTACATAATTTCAATACTTAGATGAACTAATATATAAAAATACAAATAAAGAATGTAGCTCTTTACTACATTCTTTATCTAGATATTATATATTTCTACATATATTCCCCAA
>CAMNND010000060.1 GCA_946545035.1 uncultured Clostridium sp.
TTGTTGATGCTGGAGATAATGGACAAATTCCATTTGAAAATATAGATATAAAGCTTGAGACTGTATCAGATGTAATTGAAGGATTTAATCCAAATTGGGATGAAGATGTGGATAGTGATATAAAATTTAAGGAAGCAACAGAAATTGCAAGAATGATTTTTAATAATAAAATAGAATCAGTAATTGCAAAATGTAAAGCAAAAGAATTTGTTGAGGAGGCAATTGAAGAATCTAAAGATGGTATACTCATTTTAAAACAATTTATGCCATATCAAGAATTTGTACTAGAATCATCTAACCCTAAGGCAAAGGACATTTTATATGCAGTTTTTAAATCAAATAGAAATGGATATAATGTTAGGGCAATTCCTTCTGTTCTTGGAAGTTTTGAAAATAGAAAGAAACTACCAGCTAGATGGTGTGGTCTAAGAAATGAAGCACTTCAAAAAGTTACAGGTGTTGAAACAGCAACTTTTTGTCACAATGCTGGATTTATTTGTGTAGCTGAAACAATGGAAGATGCGATTAAACTGGCAGAGCTTGCTGTGAAAAATGAAAACTAAACTTTACATAAACGTTATTTTGTGATATACTAGCTATCATGAAGTTTTAAAATTTGGCTTAGAGCAATTTTAACTTTGTTCTAAGTCATTTTTTTGCCCAAAGGGATTACGAAAATAAAGGGAGAAAGTGAAATATATATGAAATTTTATGAATTAAATTTGTCTGAAAAGATATTAAGAGCTCTTGAAGATATTGGATATAAGGAGACAACTGAAATACAAGAAAGAGCTATACCAGAAATTAAAAATGGAGAAGATATTATTGGTCTTTCTCAAACAGGTACAGGTAAAACTGCTGCTTTTGGAATTCCTGCTATTGAAAATGTTGACTTTAAATCTAAGAAAACTCAGGTGCTTATATTAGCACCAACAAGAGAGCTTGCAACTCAAATAACAGATGAACTTAGAAAATATACAAAATACATGGAGAGCATTAAAATACTTACGGTTTATGGAGGTCAATCTATTGAAAAACAAATAATACCATTAAGAAAAGGTGTTCAAATTGTAGTTGGAACACCAGGTAGAATAATGGACCATATGAGAAAGAAAACATTAAAACTTGATAATGTTAAATTGGTTGTATTAGATGAAGCAGATGAAATGCTTAATATGGGATTTAGAGAAGATATTGAAACAATTTTAGAAAAAGTTCCAGAAAACAGACAAACATTATTATTCTCAGCAACAATGAACGATAAAATTATGGCTATTACTAATAAATATCTTAATAATCCTAAGAAAATTAAGATTAAAGCAAAAGAGCTTACAGTTGAGAATATTAATCAAATTGCATATCAAACCAAAAATAACATGAAAGATGAACTTACAACTAGAATTATTGATATGTATAGGCCAGAAAAACTAATTGTTTTTTGTAATACCAAAAGAAAAGTTGATTCATTATATGATTATCTGAAAGCTCACAAATGCAATGTGGAAGTTTTACATGGAGATATTAAACAAGATCAAAGAGATAGAACAATTAAAAAATTTAAAAATGGAGATATTAAAATTTTAATTGCAACAGATGTCGCTGCCCGAGGTATAGATGTTGCAAATTTAGATTTAGTAATTAATTATGATATTCCACAAGAAAATGAATATTATGTACATAGAATTGGTAGAACAGGTAGAAATAATAATGTTGGTAAATCAATTACTTATGTTGTTGGTAAAGAAAAAAATAAACTTGAAGAAATAGAAGCTTTTGCTAAGACTAAAATTAAGTTTGAGAAAATTCCAACTATAACAGAGATTAATAAAGTAAAAGATGCAGAGCTTGTTAGTAAAATTGGTAATCTTATGAATTCAAAATCATATGTTAAATCTGATTTATTTGAGAATTTTATAAATGATGAAAATACAGATTTAAAAGAGCTTGCGAGATCAATGTTTTCTATTATAAATGGTAGAGATGAAACTGCTAAATATAAAGCTGATGAGAATGGATTTATAAAATTATTTTTTAGTCTTGGTAAGAAAGATAAGTTAATGGCAAAGGATGTTATTGGAAGTATTTCTGCAAATACAGCCGTATCTGGAAGTGATATAGGAAAGATTAATATTTTAGATAATTTTTCTTTTGTTGAGGTTCCAAGCAATTATGTTGAAGAAATAATTACTTGTATGAATGGAAATACTATTAAGGGAAAGAAAGTAAATATTGAGGTTGCAAACTCTTAATTTGACAATAATTACTTAATTTTATATAATTAGTATAGAGTTTATAACAAAGGAGGACTTTGATATGGAGAATGAAGAAAGAATTGGATTAGGAGTTGCTTCAATGATATTTGGTATTATATCACTTGCATCAATGTGTTTCATAGTAATATCAGTGTTCTTTGGAATTTTAGCAATCATATTTGGCATACTAAGTATAATATTTGAGAAGAAGAATAAATTAAAACTTACAGGTTTAATACTTGGATTAATAAGTATCACAATTACAATTGTTTTATACTTGGTATTAGGTGTATGGGATCTAAACATCTTTATGATTCCAAAATGGTACATCTAAAAATTAAATAGTAAAATAAATACTTAAAACACTAGAATTAGCTAGTGTTTTAAGTGCTTTTTACATAGAAAATGAATTATTGTTCAAGTAATTATATTTACTTGATATTGGATATATAAATATGTTACAATCCTAAAAGGAGGAGATATGGCACTACCAAATGAACTTACAGAAGCATTAGATGATTTGCTGGAAGGCAATATTGCTTTTAAAGAAATAAACATCAATGCAAAAGAAATAAGTAAAAAGTACAGAGAAAATAATAACGATGGAAGTAGACTTGTTACAAGAAAAGAAGAAGCTGTTTCATATGCACTATCTAGAATGCCTGCAACATATGAATCTGTATCAGATTGCTTAGAGAAGATATTTGAAAAGAATAACTTTAATATTAGCTCAACACTCGATGTTGGAGCAGGAACAGGTGCTGCAACTTGGGCTTTATATAATTTCTTTGATGAAAAAACATATACTTGTTATGAACGAGAAGATGAAATGATAAGTATAGGAAAAAGGCTAATGGAAAAATCAAAACTTATTCAATACACAGAATGGAAAAAGTTTGATATAATAAATGATAGTATTGAAGGCACGTTTGATTTTATAGCAGTTTCATATATGATAAATGAATTACCAAGAGACCAAATAAAAAGTGTTGTAGAAAAATTGTGGAACGCAACAGAAAAAGTACTTTTAATAATTGAACCAGGGACACCAAGGGGATACGCAAATATAAAGACAATTAGAAATTTACTTATTAAGAATGGCGCTAAAGTAATTGCTCCATGTCCACATGAAGAAGAATGTCCATTACCAGAGAATGATTGGTGCCAATTTTCATGTAGAGTTCAAAGAAGCAAAATACACAAGGCTCTAAAAGATGGAAATGCTCCATATGAGGATGAAAAGTATTCATATATTGCGTTTTCAAAGCAAGAATGTTTAAACACAGATAATAGAATATTAAGACATCCAATTATAAACAAAGGTTATTCAGAATATAAAGTATGTAGCAAAGATGGAATAAATAATATAAAACTTTCAAAGAAAGATGGAGATGTATATAAGATTGCAAAGAAAAAGTCTTCCGGAGATAGTTTAAATATATAGTTACAAAGTAGAAAGGAATGTATTATGGGATTATTAGATATAAAAATACCAAAATTTAAATTTCCAAAATTTAAATTTAAAGAAATGGACAATGTAGAAGATATCAACATTGAAAAAGAGAAAGAAAAGACAGAAAAGCAAAAGAAAGACAAAAAACAATATTATACTCCAGAATTTAAAACAATTAAAGAAGTATTTAATTATAGTAGGGAGAAGTATTCTGATAATGTTTTTGTACTAGAAAAACCAGATCATAAATCACCATATAAAGAAATTAAGTATAAAGAATTTTGTGAGGATGTTGTAAATCTTGGTACAGGTTTAACAAAATACTTAAGTCTAAAAGATGAAAGAATCATAATTATTGGTGAAACAACATATGGTTGGTATATTTCATACATGGCACTACTTTGTGGTGCAGGTTTAGCTGTACCAATTGATAAAGAGCTTCCTATTAATGAAATAGAAAACTTAATTGTTAGATCAAAAGCGAGTGCTGTTATTTATTCTACAAAGAAAAAAGATGTTATTGATAAAGTTAAAGATAATGTTCCAATGGTTAAATATTTTATCCAGATGAATTCTGACGATAAAGTAAAAGGAAGAGATGTTGGATTAAATCATGTTCTTGATGAAGGTAAGAAAATGGTTGAAAACGGAGATGATTCTTTTGAAAAAATTGAAATTGATCCGGACGAATTCAAAGTACTATTCTTTACATCTGGAACAACTTCTCAGTCAAAAGGCGTAATGCTATGCAATAGAAATCTAGCGGCTAACATTAATGCATGCGAAGCGTATGTTGATATGAGACCGACTGATAGATGGTTTTCTGTACTTCCATTACATCATTCGTATGAATCAACAATTGGTTTCTTATTACCTTTTGAAGTAGGAGCCTCTATTGCTGTCTGCGAAGGTTTAAAATATATATTACCAAATATGAAGGAAAGTCAACCAACAGCTATTTTATGCGTTCCAATTCTTGTTGAAAATATTCACAAGAATGTTAATAAATCAATTGAAAAGAGCGGTAAAGCAGCAGTTGTTAATTCTATGATACATGTTACAAATGCTATAAAAACTGTTGGAATTGATTTAAAAAGAAAAGTGTTCAAAGAATTATTTGACAATTTTGGTGGAAAGTTAAGAATGATGGTTTCAGCAGCTGCTCCACTTGATGCAAAGGTCGCAAAATGGGTTCAAGATATCGGAATTATAATGCTACAGGGATATGGTCTTACAGAGACAGCTCCAATATCTGCTTTAACACCAGATTATGATCCAAGAGTTGGTTCTGTTGGTAAAGCTGTTAACTGTGCTCAAATAAAGATAAAAAATCCAAATGAAAATGGTGAAGGTGAAGTTTTAATTAAGAGCGATACTTTAATGCTTGGATATTATGAAGATGAGGAAGCAACCAAAGAAGTTGTATCTGAAGATGGTTGGTTTAATTCTGGTGATGTTGGATACCTTGACAAGGATGGATATCTATACATAACAGGAAGAAGTAAAAATGTTATTGTTACTCAAAATGGTAAAAACATATATCCAGAAGAAATTGAAGGAATTTTAAAGAATTATCCAGAAATCAAAGAATGTATGGTTTATGGAAAAAATCAAGATGATTCAAAAGAGCTTACCATTACAGCAAGAGTACTTCCAAGTATGCCAGATATCCAAGAAAAACTTGGTAAAGATAAAAATATTACAGATGAAGAAATATACAATATTATTTGGGCAATTATTAAAGAAGTTAACAAGACCCTAACATCTTATAAGGCAATAAAAAAGCTCGAGATTAAGACTGATGATTTTGAGATGACAACTACAATGAAAATTAAAAGATATAAGGAAATCCAAAAAGATATATAGATAATTTGAGGAGATTTATATGAAGTTGGAAAATGAAAAATGTAGCAATGCTTTTGTATGTGCTGCAAGAGGAATAAAAGAGGCAATTAAAACAGAAGCTAATTTGAAATTTGATATCTTATTTGCAATTATAATTATTGCTTGTGGTTTTTTCTTCAGAATCAACATGTTTGAATGGATTGTATGTATACTAACAATCGGAGTGATACTATTTGCAGAAATAATGAATACTGCTATTGAAGCAACAGTTGATTTAGTTACAAGGGAGAATAACAAACAAGCTAAAAAAGCTAAAGATATTTCTGCTGGCGCAGTGTTAGTACTTGCAATAGTTTCAGTAGTAATTGGTGTTATAATATTTTTACCAAAAATAATTAACCTATTCCAAAACTTGAGAATTATGTAAATTAACAATATAATAATAGTGTACTAGGTAGAGAGCCTAGAGAGAAAGAGTTGGACTTAGGTTTAACTCATGTGCGTCTAATCCCAAAAGGAGCGCTTTTTTAATAGGTACTTTAGCTAATTTAGATAGGGTACCTATTACGTATATATAAGAAATAGAATTATACAAAAAATAATAAAAAATGGTTCAGTTTTTGAGCCATTTTTTTGTTTATGAACTTTTTGTGAAAACCCTAATTTTTTAAATATTTGATATTGTCTATCAATAAATTTAAGTGTATAATAAGTTTGTTTTATAATGCA
>CAMNND010000061.1 GCA_946545035.1 uncultured Clostridium sp.
CCTGTAAATAATAATTGGAGGTGCTTACCATGAAGGTAAAACCTGTTGGAATTGAACGGACGGAGCTGCTCCACAAGGGCAAGGCTAATAACGTCTGGGCAACCAACGATCCTCGCTATCTCGAGCTGGAAGCATCCGACAGAATTAGTGCTGGCAATGGTGCTAAGACGGATGTTATCGCTGGTAAGGGAGAGGCGAACAATCTCATCAGCATGGCAATCTTTTCTCAGCTTGAGGAGAAGGGAATTCCGACTCACTATGTCGGTCCTGGATCTAATGCTGCGTCGAAGATCGTGCTGAAGGCGGAGCCTATTCTGCTTGAAGTCATCGGAAGATTCAAGGCAACTGGAAGCTATGTGAAGCGCTACGAGTGTGAGAATATGCTCGAGTTTGATGGGGTGTACGTTGAGTACACCTACAAGAGCGACAACGCTGGCGACCCCGTAATTCCGAATGATGCTATCGTTGCACTTGGAATTCTCACAAAGCGTGAGCTTGGATACATTGAGTACCTGACTGAACAGGTTGCTCTCACTATCCGTGATTTCTTTGCTGAGTGCGACGGCGAGCTGATCGATTTCAAGATTGAGTTCGGCAGACTTCCGAATGGGCAGATCGTCGTCATCGACGAAATCTCGCCCGACACATGCAGAATCCTGGATGCTAAGACTGGAATGTCTTTGGACAAAGACCGTTTCCGCAAGGACATGGGTGATGTCGCAGAGGCATACCAGGAGATGGCTAAGCGCGTTGCAGGTCTTGCTGAGGATGAAAAGTCTTCTACCGGCGGATGCGCGTTTATGGCGTGAGGATTTCCACTTTGAGAATGCCACTGCTGCGGTTATCGCGGCAGTGGCATTCTTGCTCTATAATGTAATGGATAACTTGACTACAGAACATTTTTTTGGTATTATATATGTATTATTTTTATTTGGAGGAATAATATGAAGTATACGTATAAACCAGAAGGTGTATGCTCTAGTGAAATGATATTTGATATAGAAGATGATATCGTTAAGAGCTTAAAAGTTATTAATGGTTGCGATGGAAATCTAAAAGGAATATCTAGCTTAGTAGTTGGTATGCATATTGATGAAGTAATATCTAAACTAAAAGGAATTGAATGTGGTTTTAAAGATACTTCATGTCCTGACCAAATTGCTAAAGCATTAGAGCAATATAAAAGCTCTAAATAGAGGTGAAAAAAATGAATGAACTTTGTAAAGACTTAGAAGAGAGTCAAAAATTTATTGAAGTTGTATCAAATATAAAAAATAAAAAGGGCCCGGTATCTATATCGGGTCTATCTGACGTGGGCGAGATTCAGTTTATCGCAAGCTTAAAAGATTCATTAAATAGCAGTTGTTGTATTGTAACTTATAATGAGTTACAAGCAAGAAGAATCGTTAAAGATTTAAAGTATTTCTATGATAATGTAGAATTCTTTCCAAAGAGAGAAATAGCATCATATGACTATTTAGTTGAAAGCAAAGATTTACCTTATGAAAGAATAGATGTACTTAATAAAATAAAACAAAATAAAGATATGATTATCGTTACAACAGTTGAAGCAATTATGCAAAGAATGATTCCTGAGGAATATCTTTATGAAAGCATACTAAAGCTTAAAGTTGGAAATACATGTAATTTAGATGATTTAAAAGTATATTTAAGTAATCTTGGTTACGAAAGAGCTGATATGATTGAGGGAAGAGGTCAGTTTGCCATAAGAGGCGGTATTGCTGATATATCTCTTGATGAAAAGTATGGTATAAGAGTTGAATTTTGGGGAGACGAAATAGACTCTATTAGAAAGTTTGATATATTGTCTCAAAGATCTGTAGAGATGACTGACTCTATAGATATTTATCCATGCCATGAATTTATATTTGATCATGATCCAGATGTATTAAAGAAAAAAATAAATGAATATGGAAGATGCTCTAAAGAAGATGAAGAGCTTATATTAAATGGTAATTATTTGAGCAAAGTGGATAAGTATTTTGACTTATTTTATGATAAAACCAGTACTTTTATTGACTATTTATCAGATAACTATCTAATAATTTTAGATGAGCAATCTAAAATTAAACAGAGAATAGACAATATAAAAATTGATAATAATAATTTAATAAAAAGTGTAACTGAAAAAGGAAGATATATTCCAGATTCTATCAGAAGTATAAGTGACTACTCTTTAGATTTTGGAAAGCATAATTATATAGATATTGAAAAGACTGATACTAAGACTGAAAACTTGACGGTTTATTTTAATTATAGAGATGTTAATTTCTATAAAGCAGAGACTGAAATATTATTAAATCAACTAAAAGAGTCTTTAGATTTAAAACGTAAAGTGATTATTCTTGGTGGTACAGAGGAAAGTGCAAGAAAGATATCAATACTTCTAACAGATAATGATATAAATCATAGATATACAAGTGAGCTTAAAGATGTTAAATATGGCGAAATTGTTGTTACAACTGGTGCTCTTTCCGCTGGCTTTGAGTGTAAAGATATTAAATTATTAGTTATTAGTAGTGAAGAATTCTTTGCAGCTAAGACAAAACCTAAAAGAATTAATAAAGTATTTAAACAAAGTGAAAAAGTTGTTTTTGCAGATTTAAGAATTGGTGATTATGTTGTTCATAAAATTCATGGAATTGGACAATATATAGGTGTTAATACAATTAAAACTGGTGATGTTGTTAAGGATTATATAAAGATTAGATATAAGAATGATGATATTTTATATGTTCCAACAAATTCCCTAGATAGTGTTAGAAAATATGTTGGGGGAGAAGCGGCTCCTAAGATATATAAGCTTGGCGGAAAAGACTGGGCTAATACTAAGGCTAAAGTTAAAAATAACTTACGTGAAGTTGCTAAAGAACTGATTGAGCTTTATGCTAAGAGACAAAAAGTAAAAGGATATGCTTTCTCACCTGATAATGAATGGCAAACACAATTTGAAAATAGCTTTCAATATGTTGAAACTGATGATCAGTTAAGATGTATTAATGAAGTAAAAAAAGATATGGAAAATCCAAAACCAATGGATAGACTTTTATGTGGTGATGTTGGTTATGGTAAGACAGAGGTAGCTATTAGGGCAGCTTTTAAGGCTGTTATGGATCAAAAGCAAGTTGTTTATTTAGTTCCAACAACAGTTCTTGCTGATCAACAGTACGAAAGCTTTAAAGAGCGTATGAAAGAATATCCAATTAGAGTTGCAGTTCTTAATAGATTTAAGACTAAAAAAGAGCAAGATGATATTGTTAAGAAGCTTAAGCTTGGTGAAATTGATATTGTTATTGGTACTCATAGAGTTTTAAGTAAGGATGTTGAATTTAAGGATTTAGGTCTTCTTATAATAGATGAGGAGCATAGATTTGGTGTTAAAGATAAAGAGAAAATTAAGCAATTAAAGAACACTGTTGATGTTTTAACAATGACAGCTACTCCAATACCAAGAACTCTTCATATGTCGATTGTTGGTGTTAGAGATATGTCTGTTATATATGAGCCACCTCAAAATAGAAAGCCAGTTCAAACTTATGTTATGGAATATGATCCAGAAATTATTAAGGAGGCTATAACAAAAGAGCTTGAGCGTGGAGGTCAAGTATACTACCTATACAATAATGTAGAAGGTATTGAAAGAAAAGCTGCTGAAATTTCAAGCTTAGTAGATGAAGCAAGAGTTTCATTTGCACATGGTAAAATGACTGGTAGTGAGATTGAAGAGATAATGTTTGATTTCATTTCTAAGAAGACAAATGTATTAGTTTGTACTACTATCTTAGAGTCTGGTATTGATATTCCAAACGCAAATACTATTATTGTTGAAAATGCAGAGCGTTTGGGCTTAGCACAGCTTTATCAAATAAGAGGTAGAGTTGGTAGAAGCGATAGACAGGCGTATGCATATGTAATGTATAGAAGAGATAAGATTCTTTCTGAAGTAGCAGATAAAAGACTTAAGTCTATCAGAGAGTTTACAGAGTTTGGCTCTGGATTTAAAATAGCAATGAGAGACTTGGAGATAAGAGGTGCTGGTAGTCTACTTGGAGAGATTCAACATGGCCATATGGAACAAGTTGGATATGATATGTATTGTAAGCTTCTTGATGAAGTTGTTAAAGAGATGCAAGGATTTGAGGTTCAAGAGGATTTGGATGTTCAAATTGATCTTAATATTTCAAGTTATATTCCAGATGAGTTTATCTCTGATTCAAGTCAGAAGATTGAGATATACCAAGATATTGCTGTTTGTACATCAGAAGCGGATATTCAAGATATTATTGATGAAATAATAGATAGATATGGTGTAATGCCAGAAGAGCTCGAAAACTTAATTGATATTGCAAGAATTAAGAATTTAGCAAAGGTTGCTAACGTTATTAAGATTAGCCAGCATGGTGATAATTTTGTATTCTACTTTGATGCTAAAAAGATGGAAATTGATATTGAAAATTTGGTTAAAAAGTATAATAATCAGATTATGTTTTCACAAGCTAAGGATCCATATATAACATTAAAGACAAAAGAAATCGGTGATAAGAAAAAATTGGAAGCAATAAAAGAATTCTTACGTCAGTTTGATAAAAATGTTTAGACATATAGAAAGAATTTGAAAGGAGACTATATGCAAGTTATAACAAGTAAAGATAATGAGCTTATAAAAGATATTAAGAAATTAAAAGAAAAGAAATATAGAGATGCTTTTAATAAATATATTGTTGAAGGTATTAAACTTGTTGGAGAAGCTATACAAGAAAATGCTGATATTGAAACAGTTGTTGTTTGTGAAGACTGTATGAAAGAGAATATTTTTGATAAGAAACTTATGTATGAAATTGCAAAATTAAACTGCATATATGTTTCTTCAAAAGTGTTTGGAACAATAACAGATGTTTCCAATCCACAAGGAATCTTAGCTGTTATTAAAAGACCAGAGCAAAATGGTAAGATAAATTATAAAGAAGACATTATTGTTGTTTTAGATGGGATACAAGATCCAGGTAACTTAGGAACAATACTTAGAACCGTAGATAGTGCAAACCTTAAACAAATTGTTGTATCTAATGAAACAGCAGACGCTTTTAATTCTAAAGTAGTTCGTTCAACAATGGGAGCAATTTTTAGAGTTAATGTAATTAAGTCAGATAATTTATTAGATGATTTATTAAAAATGAAAAAGCATGGTTTTGATATTGTTGTAACATCTCTTGATACGGAAGATTCTGTATATGATATCAAATATGATAAAAAAGTCATTGTAATTGGTAATGAGGCAAATGGTGTTTCAAAAGAGATACAAGATGCAGCTGACAATAAAGTTAAGATTCCAATGCTTGGTAAAACAGAGAGTTTAAATGCTTCTGTAGCAGCAGGAATTATGATATATGAATATGTTAGAAATAAAATTGGTAAATAATAAAACAATTAAAAATATTAATTTAGGAGGAAATTGCAATGGAAAAACAAAATCCAATAGTAACAATAGAAATGGAAGATGGAGGAATTATTAAAGTAGAGCTATATCCTGATATGGCACCAGAGACTGTTAATAATTTTATTTCATTAATTAACAAGAAGTTTTATGATGGTTTAATATTCCACAGAACAATACCAGGATTTATGGCACAAGGTGGTGACCCTGAAGGTACTGGCATGGGAGGTCCTGGATATGGAATACTAGGGGAGTTCAGAGAAAATAATGTTAAAACAAATACTATTTCTCATAAAAGAGGAGTTATATCAATGGCAAGAAGTATGATGAGAAATAGTGCTGGATCACAATTCTTCATCGTAACAGATGATTCTGAATTCCTAGATGGAAAATACGCAGCATTTGGAGAGGTAACAGAAGGGATGGATGTTGTTGACAAGATTGTTAACTCAGAAGTTATTTCAAGAAATCCAAGAGCTGAAGGAGCAGACAGACCAGTTAATCCTCCTAAAATGAAGAAAGTTACAGTTGATACATTTGGTGTTACATATAATGAGCCAAACAAGATGTAATGATAAAAAAATAAATAAAAAAAGAGAAGATTCAACTAGTTTGAATCTTCTTTTTTTATGGCTATATTAAATATAATTATTTTATAATTGTATTTTTATTTTTTCTGAAGAATACAACTGATGCAACAAATGCTACACCGATTAAAGCAAATATTATTGCTTTTTCACCTGTTTTAGCTAGATCGGT
>CAMNND010000062.1 GCA_946545035.1 uncultured Clostridium sp.
TTTTTTTCATATTGAGCAATGCTCCATAATGTATCACCACTATTTACAGTTATTGTTTTATAATTTTGTATTTCTTCAGATGATGATTTATTAATGAAAGATAGGAGTATAAATAATACCACTACAGACAACAATATAAAACTTCTAAAAAACTTACCTTTATTAACTATTTTTAACTTCATATTATACCTCCTAAAACGAACATATATTTGCTTAACTAGAAATAGTATATACGAACAAATATTTGTTGTCAATATAAATTAAAAATTTTTTTAAAAGAAAAAGTTTACATAAGTGTTGACATAATAAAATTAATATGTTACAATTAGAAACATATTAAGAGTGTGCATAATCCAAATAGGAGAGCTGCACAGCCAATTCAAATTGGTACACTATTATTGAGAAGTAAAGCTCATAAAGGAGTCTTAAGAAGACAACTTTATGGGCTTTTTTGTTTTCTTTTTTAGAAAATACTTCAAGATAATTAGAGTACCTCAGCCATTGAAAGGAGTTTTGTTATGTTTAAGAAAGGTGCAAACGAGGAGAAGAAGATGTATGAAGTCAACTTAAGACGTACTGTTTGGGAGACAGTTCTTACTTCAATTGGAGCAGGGTTCTCAGTTTCTACAGTAACAGTCTTTTGGAACTCTATTGGTATGGACCAGACCGCTATAGGTTTTGTTCAGATGATGTTTACAATTGCTATAATGCTTTTGGACATTCCAATGGGATACATCGCAGACCGTTTCAACAGAAAGCTTTTGAATGTTTTAGGTGACATCGGCGTGGCAGTTACATTCGTATTCTATGCGTTTGCGCAGAATATGTATATGGCAATTCTTGCTGAATGTTTACTGGGATTATTCATGGCAATGACAAATGGTGTCGATCAGAGCTTTATCAAGTATAATTGTAATAAGGTTGACTCATCTGGAGAGCTTTTCAGAAAGACTAACATCAAGGTTCAGACAGCAAGATACATTGCACTGTTTACGGTTGTAATTATTGGTGGATTTATTGCTAAGTTTGATCTTAGATTAACACTGGCACTTTCATTTGTTCCATATTTTATTGGTGGTTTGATTGCTTTGAAGATTAAGGACTTCAACGAAAAAGCAGAAGTAAAGCATAAGAACCCGGTTAAGGATATGGTAGCGAATGTAAAGGAGATAATTGCAGACGCAAAAACAAGAACACTTATGTTTGCATATGTTCTTGGAAAAGAATTAACTCATGCACAGATTTGGGTATTTACTCCATTGCTTATGATGGTAGGAGTACCTATTGAAATCGTAAGTATGGGTTGGGCACTTAACTATTTAGCACAGATTGTTGGAAGCAAAGTTTCTGAAAAGATGATTCATTTTAAGACTTCAAACAAATTTGCTATACCATTTATTACTGAATTCGCATGGATTGTAATATTGGTACTTAACACTAATATTGTAACAGTATGGCTATTTGCACTTAATGGATTCGTTCATGGATTGCTTGAAGGAAGTTTGATTACTCCTCTTCAGGAAGCAACTAAAGACGAGGTACAGACAAGTGTAATGTCAGTCGCTTCTACAGGGGCAA
This sequence comes from uncultured Clostridium sp., assembly GCA_946545035.1. Lineage (GTDB taxonomy): Bacteria > Bacillota > Clostridia > TANB77 > CAG-508 > CAG-492. The sequence goes on from CAMNND010000062.1 coordinate 1,579, forward strand.
GATTACTTTATATTCCACTGGTTTATATTATTAACTATCTGGGAAATATTGATTTGAAATTGGCCTTAGTAGGTGTAATCGTTATACTCGCACCTCTTAGCGTAATTACTTATATTAGCCTTAAAAAAATTGAAAAAGCCAATCAGATTCTTCTTTTGGATGATGATATCAGTATAGAGAAAGATTTTGAAAAGGCAGGTGAGAGCAAATGATTAAAAGGACGGGTTTTTATAACCCGTCCTTAACATATTTATATAATGTTTTTGTTATTATTATTTTATTAAATTTTTTCATGTATTGTTCTATTAATAACATCTAATTGTTGCTCTCTTGTTAATTTGATAAAGTTAACAGCATATCCAGATACACGAATTGTAAGTTGTGGATATTTTTCAGGATGATCCATTGCATCTAACAATAATTCACGATTAAATACATTGACATTAATATGATGTCCAGTTTGCATGAAATAACCATCTAATAATCCTACTAAATTATTAATTTGAGTATCTTCGTTTGTACCGAGTGTTTTTGGAGTAATTGCAAATGTATATGAAATACCATCTGATGCGTATTCAAATGGAAGTTTTGCTATTGTGTTCATAACAGCAACTGCACCATGAGTATCTCTGCCATATAATGGGTTAGCACCAGGTCCAAATGGAACACCCGCATCTCTACCATCTGGCGTATTTCCAGTATTTTTTCCATAAACAACATTTGATGTGATTGTTAAAATAGATAGGGTAGGAGTAGCATTTCTATATATTTGATGTTTTTGTAATTTTCTTAAGAAAGTTTTTACAACATCAATTGCTATTGAATCAACTCTATCGTCGTCATTTCCGTATTTTGGAAAATCACCTTCGACTTCATAGTTAACAACCAATCCATCTTCGTTTCTAATTGTTTTTACTTTTGCATATTTAATAGCAGATAGGGAATCAGCTACAACTGAAAGTCCAGCAATTCCACATGCCATTGTTCTGTAAATATTTTTGTCATGTAATGCAAATTCTAATGCTTCATAAGAATATTTGTCATGCATATAATGAATAGCATTTAATGCTTTGATATAAATCTTAGCAACATATTCCATCATGTCATCAAATTTTTCCATAACTTCATCGTAATCCAGATACTCAGATGTTATAGGTCTTGTTTTTGGTCCAACTTGTTTTCCTGAGTTTTCATCACGTCCACCATTGATAGCATATAATAGTGTTTTGGCTAAGTTTGCTCTTGCTCCAAAGAATTGCATTTGTTTACCAATTCTCATAGGAGAAACACAACAAGCAATACCATAATCATCACCTAAAGATGCTCTCATCATATCATCATTTTCATATTGAATGGCAGATGTTTCGATTGATGTTTTGGCACAGAAATCTTTAAATCCTTTAGGTAAGTTCTTTGACCAAAGTACAGTTAAGTTTGGCTCTGGTGCAGGGCCTAATGTTTGTAATGTGTGTAAAACTCTAAATGAATTTTTAGTAACCATTGTTCTACCATCAACACCCATACCACCAATACTTTCTGTTACCCATACAGGATCACCACTAAATAATTCATTATATTCAGGTGCACGTAAGAATCTTACCATTCTTAATTTCATAACGAAATGATCCATTAATTCTTGAGCAAGCTCTTCTGTTAAAGTACCGTTTTTTAAATCTCTTTCAATATATATATCTAAGAAAGTAGATGTTCTACCAATACTCATAGCTGCACCATTTTGATCTTTAACAGCTCCTAAATATCCAAAGTATAACCATTGAATTGCTTCTTTTGCATTTGATGCTGGTTTTGAAATATCACATTCATATTTAGCTGCCATTTTCTTTAAATCTTCAAGAGCAACTATTTGGTCATACATTTCTTCACGATGTCTTATTACTTCAGATGTAAATTCATCAACGTCATATGTTTCTAAATCTTTTTTCTTTTCTTCAATTAATTTATCAATACCATAAAGTGCAACTCTTCTATAATCACCGATTATTCTTCCACGACCATATCCGTCAGGAAGACCTGTAAGTAGGTGAGAGCTACGAGCAGCTCTTATATCTGGTGTGTATACGGCAAATACACCATCATTATGAGTTCTTCTCATTGTTTTGTATATTTTTGCAGTTTCTTCATCAAGTTTTAAACCATATGCTTCACATGATTTTTCAACAATACGAATGCCACCATTTGGCATGATTGCCCTTTTTAGTGGAGCATCTGTTTGAAGACCAACAATTTCTTCCAAATCTTTGTCAATATAACCTGCATCATATCCATTTATAGTAGAAGGTGTTTTTGTGTCTGCATCAAGGACACCACCATTTTTTCTTTCTTTTTCATATAAATCTAAAACTTTATTCCAAAGTTTTTCTGTTTTAGGTGTGGCACCTACTAAGAAAGAATCATCTCCTTCATAAGGTGTGTAGTTTCTTTGAATAAAATCCCTAACATCTATTTCTTTTGTCCAATTTCCATTGGTATTAAAATCTTTCCATTGTTCAAATTCCATAATTAGCCTCCTCTTAAGTCAAAAAATATTCGGACTTGCCGAACTATTATATAGCATAAAAAATATATAATCAATCTATGAATGAAAATAAATAAGCAGAGATTTATTTTCTAAATTAATTTTAGTTTAATAAAAAAAATAATTCTGTGGTAATTGCAACAGAAAAAATAAATTTAAGAATAGTATTCACTAAAACATTGATAATGATGTATTTTAAATAGAAAAAAATATTTATTATATTTTTGTTACAAAATTTTTATATTATTGTAATAAAAAAGGAGCTAAGTAAATAGCTCCTTAATATAATAAAATTATTCTTTGTCTTTTATTTCTGATGTACAATGTGGACATCTTGTTGCTTTGAAAGCGATTTCTGTTAAACAGAATGGGCAAAGTTTAGTTTCTGGTTCAGCAGGAACCTCTTCAGCACCTTTTTTACCTTTTTTAGGTATTTTTGCACTTAGTTTTTCTAATCTTTCTTTACTTCTTCTGTTTGCAGTATTAATTACTTTAATCATCATAAATAAAATGAAAGCAACGATTAAGAAATTGATAACAGCTGTAATAAATTTACCATAGTCAATGAATTGTCCGCTGTTTCCGATTTGGAATTTGCCTTGTACCTCAGCACCACCAATTAATCCTAGTAATGGTTGAATAAAAGCATCTGTGAAAGCTGTAACGATTTTTCCAAATGCTTCAGCTATGATAACACCTATAGCAAGTTGCATAACATTTCCTTTTGAGATAAACTCTTTAAATTCTTTTAACATAAAAATTTCCCCTCTCATATAGATTTTACATAATGACATAATATAACAATTTGTTGAAATTTGTCAATAAATAATGAAGAATTAGTATTGATTTACGGCAAAAAGTGTGATAAAATAGCACACGTTAAAGAAAATAGCTGAAAAGCTTATTTCCTTACTTACATATAAATGTAGGTTTTATATCCATAAGGAGGTGAAAGAATAATGAATAAATACGAGAGTGTTGTCATTATTAATCCAACTGTAGACGAAGAAAGCATGAAGGCTTTAATCGCAAAATTTACAGAGATAATTAATAAAGACGGTAAAGTAGAAAAAGTTGATGAATTAGGAAAAAGAAAATTAGCTTATGATGTTAAGAAATTTGACGAAGGTTTCTACGCAGTATTTTATTTCGAAGCTAATCCAGATCTAATTACAGAGCTTGAAAGAAATTACAGAATAACAGATGAAATTATAAAATTCATGACAATTAAACAAGATTAATAGAAAGAACTTTAACATAAGTTAAGGTAATGGTGAAAATATGAACAAAGTTATTTTAATGGGAAGATTAACAAGAGACCCAGAGGTTAGATATACTCAAACTAACAATACATTAGTAGCTTCATTTTCATTAGCAGTAAACAGAAGATTTGCTCGTCCTGGAGAGGAAAGACAAGCAGACTTTATAAATGTAGTTGCTTGGAGCAAAACTGGTGAATTTTGTAGTAAATATTTTAAGAAAGGTCAACAAGTTGGAGTTATTGGAAGAATCCAAACTAGAAACTGGGATGACGAACAAGGTCAAAAACACTATGTAACTGAGGTTATAGCTGAAGAAGCATATTTCGCAGATAGTAGAAAAGACGGAGAGGGAGCAGGAGCTAACTTTGACGCTACTTTCGGTGCAATGCCACAAGCAGCTGCCGGTGCAAGTGAAAATTCAGACTTTGAAACTTTTTCCGGAGATGACCTACCATTTTAATTAGATTTAGATAGGGGGGAAAAATAAAATGGCTGACAAGAAAAATAATAAGAGAAATAATAGAAACATGAATAATGATGATGATTTCAATCCAAAGTTCAAAAAGAGAAAGAAAATTTGTCCTCTTTGTAAAGATAAGAACTTTGAATTAGATTATAAAAATCCAGATCAATTAAGAAAATTCATAAATGAAAGAGGTAAAATATTACCTAGAAGAGCAACTGGAGCATGTGCAAAGCATCAAAGAGATATTACACTTGCTGTAAAGAGATGCAGACAAAT
>CAMNND010000063.1 GCA_946545035.1 uncultured Clostridium sp.
AGCTAAACATACGGATTTACAGGATTCCTCTGTTAAATTTTTTTGCATAAAGATGTAAAATCTACCTACTTTATGCAAAATTTCTTCGAACTATTGATAAATCGGTAAAAAGAGGCGCTCTCTTTCGAGAGCACCTCTTTTACTTAAAAATCATATTCATACATTATATTTTATCTAAACTTACGCAGAATCGTTTAGATTCAAAATAAAGTATTTGGCTATTTTATACTGTTAATATTTATTATTAGATATTAACAAATTTTCTTCTTATTGCAATAGCACCCATTGTAACTATTGTTACAAATCCAAGACCTAATGATGTGTATGCTATTACTTCAGAACCAGTTTTGATTGCAAGCATTACTGGAGCATCATCTATATCATCTTCACCAGCTTTTTTATTATTTGGTGTTGAGTCTATATCATGTACACCGAATTCATTATAATCTTCACTAATTTCTGCAGTGTTAGTCATAACACCCATAGAATCTTTACTATTTACCCATGTTAGCATTATTTCAACTTCAGCACTTTCACCTGGTTGTAATGTAACACCTTCTAATTTTCTTGTTTTAACAATTCTTTCGTCGTTTGTTGTTGTCCAATCTGGGTTATCTTCTTGTACGAATTTTAATCCAGCTGGAATATAATCAGTTATTTCTCTTGCTTCACCAGCAATTTCACCTTCGTTTGTTATTCTTATAGAATATTTAAATTTAACAGTTACATTATTCAATTTACTTTTCTTTAAATCAACTTTTACAACAGCTTCTGGATCATCTTCTGCTTTATGTCCTGTTTTATATTCAACTGTTTGTCCTTTTTCTGTTACAAAAGCATGTGTTACCCATTTACGAAGTGCTAAGTCAAATTTTAATGGTCTATTTCCTACTGATTCCATCTCATTAATCTTATCTGTTAAATCAATGATTTCAGAAGAATCTTTGCTAACAGTTACTTTTAATACATCTGTTACTTTCTCGTAACCAGCTGGAGTCTTTGTTTCAACAATATAATAATCTCTTGAAGCAGTCTCCCAATCGTAACTGTATAAACCATTCTTTAGGTTTTCTTCATCATCTTTAGCATCTCCACCAAATGACAATCCAACAAATGTTGCCAATCCATGTTCATTAGATGTAGCTACTAATTCTTCTCCACCTATTTTTATAAATTTTCCATTTTTAGCATCTTCTTCAGATAGAGCTATTTTAAACTCTGCTCCTACTAATGCTTTTTCACCTTCATCATGTTTCTTGTTTCCGTTAGTGTCTTCATATTTGAATATTGATACAGCACCAGTATGAACTTCTGGATTCTCTGAATCCTTTTCTTTGTCCTCACCATTACCGTTATCATATGTTAATTTTGCTTTATTATCAGCATTTGTAATTGTACCTTCTAATACAACTAGCTTTCCTGTTTCTGGATTTACTTTAAATGTTGTATTAAATGTTAATCTAATTTTGTTTGATGTTGTAGCTTCTGATAAGAACTCACCATAGAAATCATTTCCATCTTTCTTATCTATATATGTAATAGTTAGAACATCATTTTCATATTTTGCTTGATAATCTGTATCTTTTACTAAAGTTTTAGTAACTTTACCTGTTGAATCTATTAATTCAACTTTTACTCTGTCAAGTCCTGAGAAATCTAATTTAGTTGTATCAACTGGATCTGTTACATTATATCTTAAATAATTTTCAATTCCTTCAGGTATTGTTGTCTCAACAACCCATTCATGTTGTAGTTCTTCTAGCTCAACTTCAGAATATTCTTTTCCTGTTGTTCCATCTTCATATGTTGGCTCTGTACTAGCATCTTCTTCAGCTTGTTTTGCTAGTGCATATTCAATTACTTTATCAACTGCATAGTATCCTGAATCTTGGTTCTCCACAGTTTTTACACCTTTGTGGATATCTATTGATGTAGTCCTGTTTTCTTCTGTTATTTTGATTTGTCCTGGTTCTACTGTAACTTTAGCAGCATTACCATATTTTTGTTCACTTGCCGGTACTAATTCATAACCATCTCCAGCATTATTTAATTTACTTGTTACATTAAAAGTAATTGTGTCATCAATTCCGATATATCCATCTGGTGGATCAAGCTCTGTTACTGTAACAGCATATGTTTTGCCTTCAGCATCAATATCAGCTTTTTTGAATGTAGCTTTACCATCTGCTCCGGTTGTTTTTGTATCAGTATAATTTAATGCTGGAATGTCAACTTTAAATTGTGCTCCAGCTAATGGTTTTGTTGTTCCTTTTTCATATTTTACAAGTTCAATATCAAAAGAGCCAGTTTTTACTATCTCTTTATCGTCAAATAATTGGAATGCCCATACTGCATCACAGCCTTTACGATTTCCATTTTCAATTACTTCTAGAGATACATCTGCGTTGTTTATAACACAACCTTCTGCACCATTATTTTCAATTCTCCAATAGTTACTACTTCCTTTACTTGTAACATACTGTTTTTGCTCTTCAGTTATAATACCTTTTTGAACGAGTATATTACCAGCTGTGTCAGCATCAGATGTACCTAAATTACCAAGTGTTAAGAATAAATGGTCATGTAATGTAGCATTTGGTCCCTTTACAAAGTGACATCCAAATTGATAAATTACACATCCAGCAGGTAATTCAGCCTTACTACCATCTTCTTTTGTGTACATATAGTATGGATAGTTATCATTTGCTTCCTCGTTTACTTTAAGAACACTTATCGGTTTGTTACCAATTTTACCGGCAAATTTCTGTGTTACTGAAGCACTACTATTATATGTTGTAGTTCCATCGTATTGAATATAAGTTGCTCCCGTATTTGAATTATATGCTTCATAACATAATTCACCAAATGTATGGGCTTGCCCATTATCTTCATAACACCCCCAATTATATAGCGGATCATATAAGCTTGCAGAATCTCCATACTGAGTTATCTTGTACATACCAGAAATATCATCCATGTATCCAGCATCATAGATTGCATACGATACAAGTTCGCCACATCTGAACATTCCAGTTGTTCTTCCATCGCTTGCTTTTATGTCAGAAGAAGCATATGCTATTCCTAAATATTTGGCTGCTGCTTTTAGTACTTCTGTAGCCGAAAAATCGCTATAATCTACTGATGTATCAACATAAGATTTTGGAGCTAACCCACTACTCATATCTCCCACCGTAGTGTATGCCTTATCAAATGAAGTTGCTACACCGTTAGAATTTACAAGTGTAATAGTACTGCTTAGAATAATGCTAATGATAATTGCAAAAGCTATTACTGCCAAAACAATTTTCATCTTTTTCGTTTTCATTTTTTGCACTTTCCTTTCTTTTAAATTTTCAAACTATTCCTTATAGAATAATTCAACTAATTCTTTTTCATTTTAATTCTTTTTTTTAACGTGTCAACATGCTAAAAAATCATTAAAATTCAATCTATATACGGATTCTCGATTCAAACATTTATTATTTTTTTTATTACATTTTCATGTCTTTTTTTATTAAAATTCACACCAAAAGTCGCTCTTGTACATTTGCGTAGCATTTTATGATATAAAATAAAAAATGCCAATCATCTATTGTATAGACGGTATATCTCATTTAGTCAGATTCTTTTTATACTTATCTATTGACATAAACTTTTTTTTGCGTTAAAATTCTTTATGTTGATGTACCAGTAGCTTAGCTGGATAGAGCGTTCGGCTACGAACCGGAAGGTCGGGGGTTCGAATCCCTCCTGGTGCACCAAAAAGGAGCAATCTTGTGATTGCTCCTTTTTATCTATTATAAATTATTTATCATCTTTATTTCTTTTCTTACCGATGACTAATAATATAATTAGAACTACTACTGCTCCAGCAGCTATTCCAATATATTTTGTTATTACATCACCTGTTTTTGGTTTTGTCACTTCACTTGTTGAAGGTTCGCTCTTTTTATGTTTATATCTGTATGTTACTATAGTATCTTCTAATTTATATTTACCTGAAGTCTCTCCTTCAACTCCTAAGAACTCATACCCAGGAATTTCTTCTCCAACCTCTCCTAAATTGTAATTTGTTCCAACTTCCATTGTAGTTACTGTTCTTTTAATAATGTTATTATTCTCATCTATACATAATACAATTAAGTTACCATATTTTATTGATTCATACTTACAGTAAATAATTGTATCTTCTTTCTTATATTCTCCTGTTAATTCACCTTCATAAGTAATATATTTGTACCCAGGAATATCTTTTATTATATCTGTTTCTTGGAATGAATATCCTTCACCAACAACATCCGTACTTACTTTTCTTTCAAGCTCTTTTCCATTCTCATCAACGTATAAAATAATTACTTTTCCAGTTTCTTTTTCTTCTACTTTCTTGTAGTGGAATATTACAGTCTTATCTTCTTCTTCGTATATTCCTGAGTTTCCACCTTCAATTTTGTTAGCAAATTCATATCCAGCAAAGCTTTCTGGTTGAAATGAATATTGTGTTCCGACTTCTTTAATATCACTATCTTCTTTTAATACTTTATTTGTTGTTCCATCTTCTTCAAATTCATCATCAACAATATGTTTTACTGTAACTTTACCATATTTAATCTTTTCATATTTATAAGTAACTGTACTTCCTTCTTCTTTGTAATAATCACTTAATGTTCCTTCTGCTGGTGGAACAAATTTCCATCCAGGAATATTTTTACCTTGCTCAGGTAAATTATATCTTTCACTTATTTCTTTTGTATCTACAGTTGATGGCTCTATTTCTTCACCAGTATCCTTATCAACATATCTAACTGTAAGTGTTCCTTTTGGAACATATGCACTAGCAGTAAATTTAAATTGTAATTTGTATTGTCTACCTTGATATTCGTTTCCAGCACTTACATCTAAACTTGTTACTACTGTATATGTTTCTGTATCCCCAGGCATCATATCTTTTGTTATAGTTTCAAAGTCTGTATAGCTACCATTAAAAACTTCTTCACCTGCACTGTTGGTAACTTTTAAATTAATAGCTTCAACTAAACCATCATCTTCCTCAATACTAATATCAGTATCAACTGATACTGATTTAGCCCCTGTATTAGATATTGTAACACTTGATGTATCAGAATCACCTGGTAAAAAATTATCTATTGTCCACGTTGTATTTGGATCTTCTGACGTCATTGCAATGTTTTTTCCGTCAAATGTGACGTTAATAGCCATATTTTTTGCATATGCTGTCATACTGACAAGAATGAAACTAATTATTAATAATATAGCTATTACTATTTTTCTTTTCTTTATCATACGTACCTCCTATTTTTCAACACCTTCAGGTAATTCTTCAATTTGGAATGTATCTTTCCAAAGATCATTTGTTGTTTGGGCATATTCTAGGATTACTCTTACATCGCCTCTAATATCAGAATATTGAGCAACTGTTGATGGTATTTCAATTATCTCCCAACTTAAATCAAGTTTATCTGTTGATTCACTTGGATTTAATATTTTTTTATAATAGTAATAGTCACCATCTTTAACCCAATTTTCATTATCTGCAATCGTTAATTTAATATATTCTTGAGATATCGGTGCAGTTCTCCATTCAGCAAGTTCAACACCATCTTCTGTTCCATTAAAATAGTATTCAACAATTGGAATAAATCTCATTCTTACATATGCTTTTTTCTCAGCAATAGATTCTCCCCATACCTTCTTACTATGTCTATCTATACCAGTTTCTGGTACATCATCTGGCCAATCTTCTCTAAGAACTACTTCTAGATTACCAACATTTATATTAACTTTATCTTCTTCTTTTGAAGTAAATAATGCATATATTATAAGAGCAATCGCAATAAATAATACAATAGCAATAATGCTTGTTATATTAATTTTTTTCTTTTTATCCATATAATCACCTTTCCTTTATCTTTTGATTTGTCTTATCCACCAATAGATTGTGTGTCAACAATCTGCCATTCAGCTTTTCCATCTTCAGTACATTGCATTGCTTCAGTAACAACTTTTACTGTTAATGTTTTTCCTTCATA
>CAMNND010000064.1 GCA_946545035.1 uncultured Clostridium sp.
AATATAAACAATAATTTATTATTTTATCATTATTTATTTAATACTATCTTTTAAATCATTTTTAATTTGTGTTGTGCTAATTTCAGGTGTTCTTGGAAGATATACAACTTCTGCATATTCATTTAAATAATCAAATTTACCTTTCCAATCATCACCCATTACAAAAACATCAGCATGATACTCTTTGATGTCTTTAGGTTTTTGATCCCAGCTTTCTTCAGGAATAACAAGATCCACATAACGAATCGCTTCAACAAGTGCTTTTCTCTCTTCATATGAAAAATAGCATTTTTTATTCTTTTCATTCCAATTAAAATCATCTGTAGATACAGCAACAATTAAATAATCTCCAAGCATTTTAGCGCGACGTAATAAATTAATATGGCCGTAATGAAGAAGATCAAAAGTTCCATATGTAATTACTCTTTTCATTTTATAATTCTCCTCACTTATAAATTAGCTAATTAAAAGCTAATATTTATCACAAAATTTTACTTTTTGTTTTTTGGAACAATTTTATAATCGTGATGAGGGAATCTTTGATTTTCAGGAGGTAACTCCATATAATTACCATACTCTAATTTCAGAATTTCTTCATAATTTTTTGGAGCATAAAATTTATGACCTTCAAATTCCACTTCAATCAGATCATTCATCCATTCTCTTTTATACTGAACAAATCTAAATATCCATGCAGGAACACCTACATATTTATCATCATCACTAAAAGAGTGTGCAATTATATCATCAATATTTTTATTAATTCGTAAATGATAATTCTTACCTCTTTTTAATCTTGTAATTAAATGAAGTGGATACTTAATGATAGTTTTATATAGTTGCGTGTTACTAATTCCACTTATATAAAGAACATATTCTTCATTTATTTTTCGAATTTTTTCAACTATTTCCTTTGCAGAATCATCATTACCAAAATTATCAATAGGATAAATGTCTACAAATGTTCCGAGATCAACATCCGGTTTTCTTTTAATCATATTAATATACTTAAAATTTGTATTTGAAACTCTTGGGATATAATATTCATAATTCTTGACATTCTCTCTAGTACAGATTTTTAAAGGTTTGAGTTCTTCCTCGTGAGTATCAAAATATTTTTTCAATTCTATATAATCTTTACGTGGCATCATGATATCAATATCATCATCCCATGGAATAAATCCCTTATGACGAATAGCACCAATTAATGTTCCATACGCTAAAAAATATTTTAGATCTAATTTTCTACATATTTCATCAATCTTGACTAATATTTTTAAACTCTCTTGTTGAATTTCATTTAATGTTAAACTTTCTTTATCCATTGTTCTTCTCCATCCTCTTTTGCTTCAAAAACGCTAAAGCAAAACCATATTTCATCTCTTCAAACACTAAAAATATAGTGACCATTAAAAATGCAAATCCCCATCTAACTACAATGTTATCTATATAGAATAAGCTAAAGAATACCATTCCCACTATCAAAAACACCGTCATTGAAATAACTTTAGTTGAAAACAAACAGAATCCTTGAATTTTCATCGCTAAGTAATAATGAAATAAAAAATACAAGAAATATGTAAACATTGTAGTATAAGCAGCTGCTACATATCCATATTTTAAGATAAAGATATAATTTAATACAATATTTATAAACGCAGCTGATGATGTGCAAATAGCAATATATTTAGTTTTTTCATAATAGTATTCAACAACCGCAGGAATTAAATATAAAAATGAAAAATATCCTCCAGCAATAATTGGGATTGCACATGAAATTGAAGCTTTATATTTCACTGACCCTAAAATCAAAATTACTTCAGGACATATCAACATCATTCCACAAGAAAAAACAAACATTGTAATAATATAAATTGTACTTATTCTTTTTATATTATCAAAATTCTTCTTATGCATTTGCTCATAAAACCACTGAGACCATACAGTATCAAGAGAAACATAAGTTACCTGGATAATAGTAAAAATGTTATAAGCAAAACTGTATATCCCGGATGTTGCAGAACTGATCATTCTATTGATCATAATACGATCAAACTGTGATAGAATAACCTGACTAATTCCATGTGGCACAATTGGGAGACTGTACTTCAACCCCCACGACAAATATTCTTTAATGTGCGCTGGTCTAGCTTTTCTAAAAAATAAAATCAAAACATAAATGGTAATCACAAAAATAGAAAGCGATGTGCCAATCATACGTCCAAAGTAACCTCTAGTTACAAACACAAACTTAATTAAAATAAGTGAAACGAAAATATTTGTAACTGCATTAAACAATGAAACTTTAATAAAGCTTTGATATTGATAATTTAAACTAGCATTTGTGTTATAACAACAAATAACTGCGGATCCTAAGGAATAAATTATTAACAAATTAATACTTAGGATATCCATGCCAAGTATTGAAATAGCTAAAGATTTAAAAATATTCACTAGTATAAATAATACAATTGTAATCGATAGTATTAATACCATTGTTGATGAAACATACGTTTCATAATTATACTTTGTTTTCGACTCACATTTATATTTATATTTAAACCTTGCATTTCGATAACTTGAGTGAATTGCTAAACCTAAGAAAATAAATAGAACACTTTGATAAGCAACAAAAGTGTTATATATACCATAATCAGAAGTTGAAAGCATTCTAGCGAAAAGAGGAATGGTAAGGAAGTTTAAACCATTGATCAAATAGTTACCAATAGTGTATCCAATTCCGGCTTTTACAACTTTTTTATCATCTTTCATATTTATACCTCATTTTAATCTATATTACAAAACTTTATATAAATATCCACTTTTTCTCGTATGAATAATCTTATATAGCTTGGTTTTAATTGGACCTTTTTTTAGTGCGTATGATGAATTATGTAACTCATTTTGCGAAATATATATATATCTAACATTTAATGTTTTTAGTAAAGAAATAACTTCATCAGAGTTTATATTATTCTTCACATATATCTGATTATACAACCATCTATATGTTCTATTATTTCTAATTATTCTTGAATCCTCAGAAAAGAATCTAGATCTTACTACATCAATTTTAGAATCATATTGTCTAATTAAATATGAAAGACGTTCAGGGAAAATAGCTATAGTCGATTCACCATTTGTATCTTTTGAAATTTTATCAGCAGCAGCTAAAGCATTAACATTAATCTTGTACGCATTACTATGTGCCTTAAAATGCCCTGTGCTTGGTGTGTAGAAATATGTACCAGCTGACATAATTATAGATGCTGAAATTATTAAAGATAACGTTTCTTTACCACTATAGTATTCATCCAATAAGTTTGAAACTGCATAAGCAATTATTAAATAAATAGGTAGAATCCAATACAATCTCCAGTAAACATCAACCCCTGTAATATGTTGAGCAACAATTTTATTTAAAACTGGATTTAAAAAACTAACGAATAATGTAATTGGCACTCCGATAAGGAAACATTTCTTTACAATATCTTTCTCATGTAAATAAATATGAACAAAACAAAGTATAAATACAATAAAAAACGGAACAGCACCATATCCACTATATAATACTGACATCCATGATTTTGGTGGAGTAGAAACATATGTCTGCCCTGATGATGAAGAAGTTAATTTCATGTATAAAAATAGTGCAACTATTATAACTGGCAACATTGTAGAGAAAACCTTTATAGTGATACCTAAAACATTCTTCCAATTTTTTCTTTTTGCTTGCAGCACCAAATATGGCATACCTGTAACAAAATATACAATTGACATTAGATAAATACCAACAACAGAAAGATTAATACCTGCGATAACCAAAATTAAATTCCAAATAGCCTGTTTCCACTTTACTTTCTCAGAATACATACTCAATATACTGCTCATTAACATAGGAATTATAAAGTTCGCAAGCATCGCTTTACCTTGCCATATTCGCAACAACATAAATGCACCCTGACTAGCTGTATTAGACCCATCAAATAAAACTAATAATGCATATAAAAGTATAAATAATGGAGCTAAGGTATTCCCAACAAGCTGAATCCCAAAATTCCAAACTGCCATAAAACAGAATATAATAAGGACAAATGGTAGAATGGAGTGAGCGACAATAGCAGGATGAACTGCACCTATTTTTGAAATATAAGCAACAAATAATTCCCAAGTCGCAATCTGAGGCCTAAATGTATCAACTTTTTTTGACATTGCTCCATCGTATACTGTTGGCTCATCATAAGTTATTTTATTTGTCTGATATGCAATTGTAGAAATTGTAATAAAATAGCCATCATCAGCATCAGTGTGTTCCAAATAACTACTAGTAATTGCTGTGAAAATAATCAAAAGAATCGCTACAAGCATTGTCACTCTATTTTTATATTTAAAAAAATTAAAGTGATAATCTTTAATAAAAAATCCATACTTGAATTGTCTAAATATAAAAATCAGCAATGACACAATCAAGAAAATAGAATAAGTAATCACCAAATTCAAGAACGAAGAATTTGAATACACAAAAGGGACTGATATTAATTCAAAAATTGCAAGTAAAAATACAAATCCATAAGTAATTGCTTTTGTCAATGACTTATTTTTAACGGAGAATAGTGCAAGAACATTATCTCCTTCAATAAAGCTAATTATAAACATAAAAAAAACTATAAATATATACTTTACATTTTCCATCTTACTACCTTACATTTTCATTAAATTTTCTTTGCTAGGGCCAATGCCTTAACAAAATCCATTAGAACTGCATTTCTTGCATTTCTATTTTTCCTTTGCTCACCTTTCATTAAACTTCTCAATACCACTAATAAATTCTTTATGAGTGAACCCCCAAAGAAGTTCTCTCTATCTTTCCAAAATTTTATTTTCTGATCAACTATACTTAAATATTGCACATTATTAACTTTTTCCAATTCTCTTCTAAAACCATAAAGTACAGGAAGACGCAATTCTGAATATTGATTTTCAAGATACTTTTGTGAATCTGAAGAGAATAATTTCTTCAAGCGATTAAATGTATATTTTTTATTAATACCAATAGTGTTTGAATCGTGCTGTCTATAGTAAATTAAGGGTTCCTCACAACAATATAAACCTTTATTTAATGCTGCCATAAATGCTAACCAATAATCATGTGGACATTCTTTACATGGGGCATTTGAAATCACAATATCTTTTAATTCTTTTCTAATAGCCATTGTTGCTCCCGTAACAAAATTATCATTTAAAAGAGAATTAATTTCTGCTTCTGTATTGTCTAAAAAATGTCTATCAAAAGATACTCCATTTAATAAACTATCATTTCCCTCAAGGTTTTGATTTACAACATCAGCATCTGTAAATACAAGTAATGCATCAGCATTATCATTAAACACTTGTACTATTTTCTCTACTTTATTAGGTTTCCATACATCATCTTGATCTGAGAAAAAAATAATATCTCCTGTACATAAGTCTAAACATTGATAAAAGTTTTTAATAAAGCCAAGATTATTTTTGTTTTTCTTAATAATGTATGAAACATCATTCTTCTTTAATACTTCTTCACATATAGTTAGTGTATTATCCTTTGAGCTGTCGTCACATATAATTATCTCATCAACTTTATGTGATTGATTTAAAATACTATCTAGTTGTTCCTTAACAAACTCTTCACCAAAATAAGTACACATTGCAACTGAAATTTTCATATATACCTCCTCAACTATACTTTAGAAATCTTTCTTGCAAAATAACGCATTAATTTGAATACAAAGTCAGGAACAATAGATAAAATTATTTCAAATTTTACAACGTCTGGTGCCAAATAAATATAATGAATTAAACCAAACGTAGATTTTCTTACTCTTTTATCGATAAAATTCATCATTTCTTTTTTATCTTTATGGTTAGGATATCTATTAAAGAAATCATCATACATTTTTTTCTGTGGGTATACACGACGTTCGTAATACTGTTTCTTAGATTTAACATCATTCATAACACCACTTACATTATGACCATGTCTTC
>CAMNND010000065.1 GCA_946545035.1 uncultured Clostridium sp.
TTATTTTTGAATTTATTTGATTCTGAATTTGCTTCTTCATTTTATAAATTCGTCTAAAATCATCTTCTTCAATAATACCAGAAACTTTATCATAATATAATTTATCAATTTCATATGTTAATTCTTTGAGTTTTTCATTATAAGAAATTAAGTGATTACTGCATTGTTTTTTTTCGTAGTAATTATAGAAATAATCTTCCATTATCTTTTTTAGTGTTTCTCGATTATAATATATAGTAATCAATTTTGTCAGAGCAGTAATCAAAGTGTTTTCAACATAATCCATTCGAATAGAATGTGGAGTGCAATTTTTATCTATTGAGGATGATGTATTAGAGCTACATCTGAAATAATATTTGGTTCCACTTGCTAGATGTCGTGAGGAACAATACATTTTATTTCTACACTCATGACAGTATATCAATCCTTTTAATAAGTAGTCATGTGTTTTTACACGTGTTTGTTTTCTCAAAAGCAGCATTTCATTTGCTTTTTGAAATGTATTTAAATCTATAATAGGGTCGTGAGTATTTTTTACGATTTTCCAATCTTTTTCAGGTAATCGAATATTCTTTTTAGATTTGTAACTAGCTTTTTTCATTCGTCCTTGTACCATATTTCCAATATATACTTCATTCAATATCATCTCTTTTATTCTTGTGCCAGACCATATATTACTTTTATGTGATACTTTAAATCCATGATTAAGTGCATATTGTGATGGGGTAGGGATGCTATCTTTGTTTAGATCATTGGCGATACTTCTACATGATTTACCAAGTGTTGCTTCATAAAAAATTCTTTCTATAATTGGCTTTGCTTCAAAATCTATAAATAATTTATTTGGAAATTTTTTGTTTAATTTATAACCATATGGAGCTTTTGAGCCAATAAATAATCCCAAATTTTGTTTTGTATGCTTTACACTTTTTATTTTATTAGATATATCTTTGGCATACATATCGTTGAAGACTGCTCGAAATGGTGTTATGTCATTAGATGCGCTATTCACTCCCGTATCAATTCCATCTAATAACGAGATATATCTAACATTATTTTCTGGAAAGAATTTTTCTAAGTAGTAACCAGTAAGTATGTAGTCACGCCCAAGCCTTGAAAGGTCTTTTGAAATTACAGTGTTTATCTTTTTTGTTTTTATATCGGATATTAATCTATTAAATCCGAGGTCTATCAAAGGTAGTTCCACTGATACCGTCATCGATGTACTCATCATAAACAACTAAATTATTTTCTTTTGTAAATTGTCTTAAAATTGAACGTTGATTTGAAATACTTTCAGATTCACCGTGGTTTTAAATCTTCTTTTGATAATCTAATATATAATGCAACTTTATAATTATTTTGATTGTTAATTTGGATATCAGTAATCATTTTTTGTAAGTAAGTCTTTTAAATTGTTTTCTATAAAGTCATTATATATTTTGATTAGTATATCCTCGAAAGTATCTTTTGTGTCAGAATAAATTAATACATAGTCCATAAGTCCTCCTGATAAATGATATTCATAATAAAATCTTTTATGTAGGAGAAAACATTATTTAGTCATAAAAATGTTTCTATGTATCTAGAATTGAGACAAAAGCAATAGGAAAGTTATCGAAAGAATTTTCATTAGAAGAAAAATAAAGCAAGTGTTTTAAACACTTGCTTTTTTAATTGGTGACCCCTACGGGAATCGAACCCATGATTCGGCCTTGAGAGGGCCGCGTCTTAACCGCTTGACCAAGGGGCCATAAAATAAATACTTAATATTTATAACATAAATATATGGGATAGTCAAGAGAATCACAAACAAAATTTAAGCAAAATAAAGACGGAGAAATATTTTTTCCTCCGTCAATATATTTTTTAATTATTCAACTGTAACTGATTTTGCTAAGTTTCTTGGTTTATCAACATCTAATCCTTTTTCCTTTGAAATATAGTAAGATAATAATTGTAAAGGAATAACAGATAGGATAGGTGATAGTAGTGGATTTGTTTTTTCAATTCTAATAACATTTTCGAAATTAGTATTTGGTAAATCTAGGTTTGTTACTATAAATGTTTTAGCTCCACGTGTTATAACTTCTTGTATATTGCTTATTGATTTTTCTACTAAGCTTTCATCTGTTAGTATGCTGATAACAGTAATATCTTTTTCAATTAATGCAATTGGTCCATGTTTTAATTCTCCAGATGCATAAGCTTCTGAGTGAATGTATGATATTTCTTTTAATTTTAAAGATCCTTCTAAAGCTACGTTATAATCAACACCTCTACCAATGAAGAACATATCTTTTTCATTGTAGATTTTCTTAGCAAATGCTTTTACATCATCAATTGTTTTTAAAGATGTTTCAACCTTTGCAGGAAGTTCCATAATGTCTTTCTTGATTGAGTCAATTGTTTCAGCATCTTGACTTCCTAATATTTCAGCAAAATATACTGCTAATATTCCAAGTAATACAACTTGAGATGTATATGCTTTAGTAGATGCAACAGCTATTTCTGGTCCTGCATGTGTATAAATTGTGTAATCAGCTTCTCTTGTAATTGAACTTCCAATAACATTTGAAACAGCTAAAGTTTTAGCACCTTTTTCTCTACATAATTTTAATGCAGCTATTGTATCTGCAGTTTCTCCAGATTGGCTAATGAAAATACATAATGTTTTATCATTAACTATTGGATTTCTATATCTAAATTCTGATGCAACATCAACCTCAACTGGAATATTACATAGATTTTCAATAAATTTCTTTCCAGTTAAGCCAGCATGCATTGCTGTACCACAGGCTACTATAAAAATTTTATTTACAGTAGATAAGTATTCTTTAGAAATATCGATATCACTAAAGTTACATGGTTCACCTTCTTTTAATCTTGATCCGATTGTTTCTCTAATAGCTGTTGGTTGCTCAAAGATTTCCTTTAACATATAGTCATCATAACCATTCTTTTCAGCAGCTGAAGCAGCCCATTCAATATTTTTAATTTCTTTATCATGCTCTTTTGCATCTTTATCAAAGAATTTAATTGAGTCCTTTGTCATAATTGTATATTCATAGTCATCAAGTAAATAAAAATCTCTTGTATACTCAAGTAGAGCAGGAATATCAGATGCAATATGGAATCCTTCTGATCCTTTTCCAATAACAAGAGGACTGTCTTTTCTTGTAACAATCATTGTATCTGGATATAAGTTTGATAATACTTCAATTGCAAAACTTCCTTTTAAATCAGCTGTAGCTTTAATAACTGCTGCTAAGAACTTATTTGTTCCTTCTCCAGATTCTTTTTCAAAGTAGTAGTGAATAAGATTTGGTATAACTTCTGTATCTGTTTGAGATAGGAAAGTATAACCATTATCTCCTAAAAATTTTCTTAAATCATTATAATTTTCAATAATTCCATTATGAACAACAGCGAATGTCTCACTATTATCCATATGTGGGTGAGAGTTAACTTTTGAAGGCATTCCATGAGTTGCCCATCTAGTATGAGCAATACCAGTTGTACCTTCTAATTTATCGATTCCATCTAAATTGTTTAAGTTACTAACTCTTCCTTTATCTTTTAAAACTTTAATTCCATCATTTTCCATAGAAGCTATTCCAGCTGAGTCATAACCTCTATATTCTAAGGCTGTTAAGCCATCAATTAATATTGGGTATGCTTTTTTATTCCCAACATATCCTACGATTCCACACATTGTAAATCACAATCCTTTCTATTTTGTTAAATTATATGAAAGATATACGGATTATAATATGCATAAATATCATTCTGTAGAAAGCATTGCTGCTAACTTTTGTAGATATTCTAATGACATGCACATGCCATGGAGCATCCGCCGAAAATTCGATAAACTCCATCCTCGTCAGCAATATAAAAATTGCTCTGGCGCTATAATATAACTAATTAACCTCCTTCTTTATAGTTCTTTGTATATCTTCAACACGAAACTATAATAACTTAAATTAGGGATTTTTGCAACTAAAATTTATTTGACACTAAAAAGATAAATTAGTATAATTAAGTAAATTGATTTAGGGGGATAAAGGTATGGAAATTACTATAGCTAGAGAGTATGCATATTTTAGTATTATTTGTGTTGTTGTTGGAATATTGATTTCAATATTTGCATCTATTTTATTTATGTCAAAAAGAATAGGAATGTGGAAGTTATTTGAAAAGGCAGGAGAAAGAGAATGGAAGTCAATAGTTCCAATATATAATCAGATAGTATTATTAAAAATGTGTAAATTAAAGCCAATTTTCATATTACTATATATAGATTTTATTATTCCAGCAATGGGATACTTGGCTGGTAGAGATGTAAAATGGATGACAATTGTAATGTTAGTTGGACTTGTAATATATAGATTTATGATTTCAATTAGACTTGGACAAGCATTCAAAAAAGGTGATGTATTTTCATTTTTCTTAGCATTCTTCCCATCAATATTACTTCCAGTATTAGGATGCTCAAAGAATGAAATATATAGAACAATTATAGAAACAAAAGTTAACAAGTAATTAGAGAGGACACTACATAAATAGTGTCCTTAATGTATTTTAGGAAAGGAGCTTAAAGCATGTTTGATATTGAAAAAGAGCTAAAGAAACTACCGGATAAACCAGGTGTATATATTATGCATGATAAAAATGACAAAATAATATATGTTGGTAAAGCAATTAACTTAAAGCGTAGAGTAACTTCATATTTTAGAAAAACAAATAAGACTCAAAGAATAAAGAATATGGTTTCTTTAATAGATCATTTCGAATATATTGTGGTTGAGAACGAAGCTGAAGCTCTTATTCTTGAGTGTAATTTGATAAAGAAAAATATGCCCAAATTTAATGTTTTACTTAAGGATGATAAAACTTATCCATATATAAAAATAAATCTAAAAGCTGATTATCCTGGAATTACACTAACAAGAAGAATGATTAATGATGGTTCAAAATATTTTGGACCTTATGCTAATTCGGGTAGTGCTAAAGAAATGGTTGATTTTATAAAAGAAAAATTTAAAATACGTCAGTGTAAAAGCTTTAAGTATAAAGATAGACCATGTTTAAATTACCATATTAAAAGATGTATGGCTCCATGTATGGGTTACATTTCTAAAGAAGATTACAGAAAAATAATTGATGAAATTATCGACTTATTAGATGGAAAGACAGACAAAATAATAAAAGAGCTAAAGAAAGAAATGGATAATGCCTCAAAAAATATGAACTATGAACAAGCTGCATATATTAGAGATAAAATAATTGCTATAGAAAATATATCTGCAAAACAAAAAGTATCTAATATGGGTGAGAATGATATAGATGTTATAGGACTAGCAAGAAATGATTTTGAAGTATGTATTGAAATGTTCTTTATTAGAAAAAGCAAGATGATTGGTAGAGAGCATTATTTCTTTAAAGGATTACAAGATGAAGATAAGGCTGAAATTTTATCAAGCTTTATAAAACAGTTTTATATTGGAAAAGAAGAGCTTCCAAATAAAATTATGATAAAGGAAGAAATTGAGGATAAGGAGCTATTAGAAACATTATTAACACAATCTGCTGAAAGAAAGGTTGAGATAAAGACACCTCAAAAAGGAGAAAAATTACGTCTGGTTGAAATGGCAGAGAATAATGCATTTATTACATTAAGCAATAAAGAAAAAGATAAATATAATGTTTTAACTGAGCTTAAAGAAGTATTAAAACTTGATAATTATCCAAGAAAAATAGAATGCTATGATATTTCAAATATATCTGGAAACTTTATTGTTGCAGGTATGTGTGTTATGGAAAATGGAGTTATCAAGAAAAATTTGTCTAGAAGATTTAAGATTAAATCTGTTATGAATGACCAAGATGATCCAAAGTGTATGAATGAAGTAATTACAAGAAGACTTAAACATTCAATAGAAAATGAAAATGGTGGGTTTGGTAGATTACCAGATGTTATATTTGTAGATGGTGGAATTACACAAATTAGAGCTGCTAAACA
>CAMNND010000066.1 GCA_946545035.1 uncultured Clostridium sp.
TTTCCCCAGAAAGTATCCCATTTCATTAAGTGATTTTCTGGTGCTCTAAACCATACAGCAAAATCATTTGGATTTCTTTTATTTGGATCAACATCAATTCTTGCTTCTAAATCTTCTTCTTTAACATCCTTATTTGAAAGAACTCCATATTTATCAAGTTTTGTTGTGTCAAAGTAAATTGTATCTTCCGTCTCATATGTATATCCATTTGCAATTATTTGTTGAACATACTCTTCCATACATTTAATATGCTGAGTAGCTCTTGCAATTATTTCTGGCATATCAACATTTAATTTCTTTAAATCTTGTAAAAATATATTAGTATAAAAGTCTGCTATTTCAAACGGATCTTTGTTTTCACGTTTAGCAGCCTTCATCATTTTATCTTCACCTTCGTCACCATCAGAAACTAAGTGACCAACATCTGTAATGTTCATTACATGTTTAAGAGCATATCCATTATATTTCAAAGTTCTACGTAATGAATCCATGAACAAATATGCTCTTAAGTTTCCAATATGTGGATAATAATAAACTGTTGGACCACAAGAGTACATACAGACTTTACCCTCGTTAATTGGTTTAAATTCTTCTTTTTTCTTTGTCAAAGTATTGTAAAAATTAATCTTCATACTCTTGTACCTCCTAAAAAAATATTTGTGCTATTATATAATAATTTATGCACATTTTCAATAAAATAAAATGTTAAAAATATTTATAATTTATTTGACATTATGTTAACTAAGTAGTATAATATATATAAGTCAGAACGAAGTGTAGATGTACACTCTCAGGACTTAGTTTACTCTTCTGTAACTATTCCATTACAAGTTTTTTTGGATTTCGGAAAAATCCCTATTGTTTTATTTGAGTTGTAATTGCGTAATAGTAATCTATAAGTAAAGGAGGATTTTAATGGAAGAGGTTATTTAGGAGCCTTAACATTCTTTGTTAGAAAAGTTTGTTAAGGTTCTATTTTTTGCTCTTTTTTCCTCTAAACAATTAAATTAATTTTCCCCCACCGACAACAATATCCCCTATGTAGAATACTGCTGATTGTCCTGGTGTTATCGCTCTTTGAGGCTCTTTAAATGTAATCTTTATTCTATCATTTTCTTGAATTATTGTTGCATTTGCAACATTTGCTGAATATCTTGTTTTAACATCAACTTCTATTTCTTCTTTAATCTCATCAAATAAAAGCAAGTTAATATCTTCTACATAAGCTTCTGTGGTGTATAATTCTTTTTCCGTTCCAACAATTACCTCATTTTTTTCACTATTGAATCCAATAACAAATAATGGCTCTTTATATGAAATCCCAAGGCCTTTTCTTTGGCCTATTGTGTAATTATATAGTCCTGTATGTTTTCCAAGTACTTCACCTTTTGAATTAACGATATTCCCTTCTTTTGGTTTTATATCTGAATTATTTTCTAAGAATTTCTTATAGTTACCATCAGGAACAAAACAAATATCTTCGCTATCAGGTTTATTAGCAACTTTTAAGTTATTTTCTCTTGCTATAGCTCTTATTTGCTCTTTATCCTCAAAGTCAGCAAGTGGAAATAGTACATGCTCAATTAAATCTTTTGGCATATTCCAAAGAACATAACTTTGATCTTTCTTTCCAGCATTTGACTTTTTTAAAACCCATCTGCCATATTTTTCACTATATTCAGTTTTAGCATAATGACCTGTTGCAATATAGTTACATCCAAGCTCTTTTGCCTTTTCATACATAAGACCAAATTTTAAGTATTTATTACATTCTATACATGGATTAGGTGTCTTACAATTTTTATAGCAGTTAATAAAATCATCAATTACATACTCTTTGAATTGATTCTTGTAATCATATGTAAAATGTGGTATTCCTATTGAATTACATATATTTTTAGCATCTATGTATGTATTTATATTACAGCAACTTCCAGCATTAAATAATTCCATTGTAGCACCAATAACATCATATCCCGCTTGCTTTAATAATAAAGCTGATACAGAGCTATCCACGCCACCACTCATACCTAATAATACTTTCTTATTCTCCATCTACTTTCCCTTCTTCTCTTTCATTTAGCATATCTTCTATTGTATGCCAAGCTAAAAGAGCACATTTTACCCTTGCAGGCATATGAGATATATTTCTAAAAGCAATAGCATCTTCTAACTTCTTAAGTTCCGCTTCGTCTGTAATTTCTCTTTTTATCATACCAATAAATGTACCAATTACTTCTTTTGCTTCTTTTATGGTTTTACCTCTTAATGTGTCGATCATTATTGATGTAGAAGCTTGTGAAATAGCACATCCATGTCCAACAAAAGCTAAGTCTTCTATAATATCTCCGTCCATCTTAAGCTCTAATTTTATTTCATCTCCACAATTTGGATTATGTCCCATTTTACAACAATCACAACACTTAAGTTCCCTTTTATTACAAGAGTTCATGCTATGTTCCATAATCAAATCGTTATATAAATCGTTTAATTCGTCTCCCATTTTTACTCCTTATTTTTGTACATACTTTTTAAACATATCATATGCTTTATTTAGTGCAGCTACTAGCTTATCAACATCTTCCTTAGTATTATAAAAATAAAAGCTTGCTCTACATGTTGAATCTAATCCCATAAATCTAAGTAATGGTTGCGCACAGTGATTTCCTGATCTTACGCAAACACCATTAGCATCTAATATACTTGCAACATCATGTGGATGTACTCCCTTTATATTAAATGAAATTACTCCTGAATGATTCTCTCTATTTGGTGTTACATATAAGTCCATAAAATCTAGTTTTGAAAGTTCATCTATAGCATATGAAACAACTTCCTTTTCTAATCTTTGAATAGTATCATATCCAATCTTTTCAATATAATCTATAGCTGCACCAAGACCAATAACTCCACCAACATTTTGTGTTCCAGCTTCGAATTTATTTGGTAAAGGTGCAAAAGTTGTATTCTGCTCATACACATATTCTATCATATCTCCACCCATTAGGAATGGATTCATTTTATTTAATAATTCTCTTTTACCATAAAGTACGCCAATTCCAAGTGGTGCTAGCATCTTATGTCCTGAGAAGGCAACAAAATCTGCATCTAATTCTTGTACATCAATTTTCATATGTTGAATACTTTGTGATACATCTAAAACAACAATAGCACCTTTTTTATGCGCATAATTAATAATCTTTTTAACGTTGTTTATTGTTCCTAATACATTTGATATATGAACAATACCAACTACTTTTGTTTTATCAGTAATCTTAGATTCAATCTCTTCGTCAGAAAGCTCATATTCACTATTCATGTACATATATTTTAATTCGGCACCTTTAGTTTTAGTAACGTGTTGCCATGGAACTAAATTAGCATGATGTTCCATTATAGAAATAACAACTTCATCACCACTATTAACATTTTCCATTCCATATGAATATGCAACTAAATTTAAGCTCTCTGTAGCATTCTTAGAAAAGATTATTTCTTCACTGTATCTTGCATTTATAAACTTAGCAACTTTAGCTCTAACATTTTCATATGCCTCAGTAGCTTCGATACTTAAAGAATATGCTCCTCTATGTGGATTTGCATTATATTTTTTATAATATTCATTTACAGCTTCAATAACTTGTATAGGTTTTTGTGTTGTAGCACCACTATCTAAATATGTTTCCTTTCTATTTTGTAATAGTGGAAAGTCCTTCTTTAATTCCTCTGCAGTCACGTTTATTCCTCCTTTTAACATGGATACGAATATTGACAAATCTCTTTCCTATGATATAATAATCATAAGAAATGAGCATACACAAGATGTGTATGTTGCCAATGTTTTATTAGAAACACCACATCCGAGTGCTAGTCAAATGTGGTGTTTTTATTATTTCTTGTTAGCTGATAAACATAGCATTATGCTTATCAAGGCTATGTTTGCGATTATTAATATGTATAATACTATGAATAAAAATATAATCATAAACACCACCTCCAATCTCTAGATGTAATCTAGTTTTTGAAGGCAACACTCACATCTGCTTAAGCTCATTCCTTATGCCAGAAAAGTATATCTCGTAATCTGGCATAATGCAATACATTTGTTCGTTATTTTCATCGACTAATTTCGACATTTACGTTGTGAATTAGCCGATTCTTTTATCTATTTGATCTAATATTTCGCTCTTTAAATCCTCATTCTTTATTTCTTCTAAAATCTTATTAAACTTAGCTCTTACCAATAGTTTTAATGCTTCTTTTTGTCTAAATCCTCTACTCATAATGTAGAATAGCTCTTTTTCAGCTACCTTACCTGATGAAGTACTATGATTTCCTTCTACATCTTCTTCTGAACAAAGAAGCATTGGAAGTGCTAAAGATTTTGCTTTATCTGAAAGTAAAATGCAATTCTCATTCTCATTTCCAATAGCTTTCTTGCATCCCCTTTTGAAGTCTATTGTTCCTTTGAAATGCTTTCTAGCTGCATCTTTTAAAGCTCCTTGTACTTCGATGTTAACATTTGATTTTTCACCATATAGCTCTCCTATATAGTTTAAATCAATTAATTGCTCATCTTTTCCAATGTATAAAGTATTTAATCTGCTATCCGCTTCTTTACCTTTTATATTTGAATAATAATTTGTAATTGTATTCTTTCCACCAAAATCTACAATATAGAAATTTAACTTACCATTGTCTTCTATTTCGTTCTCTATCGCTATAAAGTTATTAGAAACATCGTTCATGAAATTAACAACAATTACATTAAGTACTGCATCCTTATTTACCATAGCTTTTATAATTCCATTATGATAAGCCTTAATATCTTTTTCAGAGCTATACTTAATAACTACTGTAGACTTAGTGTTTTCATTTGCTACAATATTAATTGCATCAACCAAGTATTTATTATCATCATCAAATTTGAAATCAATTTGAATATCTTTGTTAGTCTTACTGTCAATAACAATATTTGATTTAAAATTAGCTTCTTCGTTTACTTGATTTGTAAGTATTTCATTTAACCCATACTTTAAATCAAACTTGTCTACTTCTTGATTATTATAAACTTTTAAACCAAGCTCTGAGATATTTACATTTTTAAATTCACCTATCTTACTTGGAAAATCTATATTTTCAAATTTGATATTGTTTATATTAAAGTTCTTTGATGTTCTTACTGGTGTTTCATTTAATAATAAATTTGTCATTTTATTCCCTTTCTATAATAGTTTTACTATTCTTTATCCAATTGCTCCCTCAAGCTCTAAATTGATTAGATTGTTCATCTCAACTGCGTATTCAACTGGTAATTCTTTAGAAATTGGATAAGCAAAGCCTCTTACTATCATTGCTTTTGCATCTTCTTCAGATAGTCCCCTACTCATTAAGTAAAATATTGTTTTATCTGAAATCTTTCCAATTTTAGCTTCATGAGAGAACTCAACATCATCAGTTCTAATATCATTTGTTGGTATTGTGTCTGATACAGAAAAATCATCTAGCATTAAACTTTCACATGATATTGATGACTTAGATCCTTTAGCATTTTCATTTATTCTAATAAGTGATCTATAAGTACATTTACCACCATTTTTTGATATTGATTTTGCATTTACTACACTTGAAGTATTTGGAGCATTATGGATAGCTTTAAATCCATTATCCAAGTTTTGTCCACCACCTGCAAAAGAAATACCTGTAAATTCAGTTTTTGCACCTTCTCCGTTTAATATACTCATTGGATATAGCATTGATATTCTTGATCCAAATGATCCAGAAACCCAGTCTACCTGTGCATTCTTTCCAACAATAGCTTTCTTTGTATTTAAGTTAAGCATATTTTTTGACCAGTTTTCTATTGTTGAATATCTTAAATATGCATTGTCTTTTACATATAATTC
>CAMNND010000067.1 GCA_946545035.1 uncultured Clostridium sp.
ATCTTGCATATCTCTTGCTGGATGTCCCTTTGGAAGATTTAATCTTTCAAAACAAAACTCATCTGTTTCAAGTTCAGGACCATCAATTACTTCATATCCCATTGAAATAAATAAATCTTCAATTTCCTCAATAGTTCTATTTAATGGATGTTCACTTCCTCTTATTGCTTTCTTACTTGGAAGTGTAATATCTATTGTCTCTTTTTCTAGTTTTTTATTTAATTCAGCCTGTTTAAAATTATTCTCTTTTTCTCTAATTAGAGCTTCCAATTCGTCTCTAACTTCATTTACTAAACTTCCAATAACTGGTCTTTCTTCGGCAGAAAGTGTTCCCATTCCTCTTAGTACAGATGTAAGCTCTCCTTTCTTTCCTAAATATTTTACTTTTAGATCGACTAAAGTTTTTAAATCTTCTACTTTTGAAATTTCATCCTTTGCAGAATTTTTAATTTGTTCAATTTGCTCTTTCATAATTTCTTCCTTTCCCAGGGATACCTATTATTTTCATTTACATATTTTAATAAAAACAAAAAAACTATTCATCCTCAATAGGACGAATAGCTCGTGGTACCACCTAAATTTATATATTTGTCAGATCAATAAATCTCTTATCTCTGACTTTATATACCTTATTACAGTTTTAACGGTTCAACCGTACCTGCCTACTATCATTTCAACAAGTAACCTAAAAAGTGAAATTTCATATATAAGTTGTCTTTTGAGCTCACAGCTAATAACTCAAATTCTCTCTTAAACAATTATTTATATATTACTTTGCTTTTTAATTGGTATTTTTAATTGTATACTATGTTAACATATATTTTAATCTATTTCAAGTAGTAAAATACTTTTTTTATAATTTAGTAGTACCAAATACAAAAAAAGATGCTTCTAATATTGATTATATTAAAAACATCTCTTTTATACAACTTTACTTTATTTCATTAGCACATTCGCCTTTTTCAAATATATCTTTTATATTTTGACATGTATCACTAGCAATTTTGTGTAATGCTTCTGTTGTAAAAAATGCTTGGTGTGATGTTATAGTTACATTTGGCATTGAGATTAATAATGATAAATTCTTATCCCTTTTGTATGATCCTGATAGATCTTGTAAGAAATATTCTTCCTCATTCTCATACACATCAAGACCAACACCACCAATTCGACCTTCAAACATTGCTTCAATCAAATCATCAGTATTTATCAATTTTCCTCTACTTGAATTTATAATAATTACGTTGTCTTTCATCATTGATAGAGTTTTCTCATTAATTATATATGCAGTCTCCTTTGTCAATGGGCAATGTAATGATATTATATCTGAACTTCTACATAATTCTTCTAAAGAAACATATTCAAAACCAAGCTCTTCAGCTGCTTTGTCATCATGGAATACATCATATGCAATAACTTTTGTTCCAAAACCTTTCATTATTTGAATAAATACCTTTCCAATCTTTCCAGTTCCTATAACACCTACAGTCTTTCCATGTACATCAAAACCCAATAAGCCATCTATATCAAAATTGTACTTTTTAACACGTTGATATGATTTATAGATTTTTCTATTAATGTTAAGTAACAAAGCTGTTGCATGCTCTGCTACAGCATATGGCGAATAGTTTGGAACTCTAACTACCTTGATATTTCCTAAGTTGTCCAAATCTACATTATTAAATCCCGCACATCTCAAAGCTATTAATTTTACACCATATGCGTTAAGTTTATCTAAAACAGTTTTATTAGCTCTATCATTTACAAATATACAAACCACGTCGTAACCCTCTGCTAAATATGCTGTTTCCTCATTTAATTTTGATTCATAGTATTTAATTTCATAACCGAACTTTTCGTTATATTCATCAAATAATTTTCTATCATAATCCTTCGTATCAAAAAATGCTATCTTTATCATAACACAAATCAGCTCCTCTCCAAAACACTTATTAATGCCATCCACTTATTATATCATATTTTCCAATTATTCTCAAATAATTCATAATAAATGACTTAATGTGTTAAATTAATATCGAAAAAATGCTACAGACTATTGATACAATTATCCTATAAAAAATGAAAGTCTCACTTATACATACAATATATAAGTGAGACTTTCCCTTGCTTAATCACAAAACTCAAAAGATACATCATCCGGATTATCGATTTTAACAGAAATAACATCCTTGTCTCCAAAGTTATTATCAGCCAAAATTGCTTCAAAGTTTGCTCTCTCCCTTCTAAGCTTGTTGAGACTGATTTTCGCTTTATCATGGTTTCTTCTCCAGAAATCCATGTGGAGCTCTTCCGACAAGTTCATCTTAACAACAGTGATTTTATCCTTATACCCCATAACTCTCAAAGAAACGATAAGAGCTCTCAGGCTCTCGTACGTCATCCTCTTCGTAGAGATGATAGTAAAGATATTTGACATCAAACTGTCTTCGATTTTCTTTTGTGCTTTGAGAAGTGCGTCAAGCATTGTCGCATTGTTTGGATTTGCTCTGCAAAACGAAACAGTTACGCATGACTCGTTGTTATGCGCTTGCATCATCTTGTAAGCAAGCCAACTTCTGCCTGTTGATACCGGGCCTGTAACAATAACTACCCGGCCAACAATCTTTACCTTTCCCATTTGGACCCTTCCTTTCCTTAGAATGATTGGGATGTATCAACTATTTTACTTAAAAAGTGCTTAATTTTCAAGCAATATGTGTCAAAAAAAAAGAAAATACCGAAGTATTTTCCTTTTTTATTAAAATAATGAACTAATTACTGCATTAACAAGTATTGCACCAACTATATCTATAATTCCAATTACTATTGCTGCAATTGCTAAACCTTTTCCCTTTTCTTCTGGGAATGTCTTCATATGATTTAATGCTGCAGCTCCTAAAGATATAGCTACTATACCTAGTATAATACCAGCTACCCAAAATCCTATTAAAGAGCATACAAAACCACCAATTGCTATACCACTTGTTTTTCCTTGGTATCCAGAATTTACTTGTTGGTTATTAAAGTTATTATTTGCAGTTTGATTTGCTTGTGCAGCCATTCCTGGTGCACTATCTTGAACTGCGTCTGCCACAGCCCCACATTTTTGACAGAAATTATCTCCATCTGCTAACACATTTCCACAATATTTACATGTTCTACTCATATCATTTCTCCTTTATTATTTAGATTACACTTTTCATTATATTATTTTTCATTTCTAATTGAAAGTACTTTTATCTTATTTGTTATTAATCCCATCTTTAATCCAATTTCAACATATACTGCTGAACAATCAGCTGGAAGCTCTATATTTGTTCTTTCTGTTGCTGACCACATATCAAAAACTAATTCATGAGTTCCAGGTGCTAAGTCAAAAGATGCAACTCCATTTGATTTTATAGATGTAACAGCTTGTCCATCAATATGTATTTTGGTTGAAACTGCACATCCAAAAAAGCTTTTCTTTCTATGTATAACAAGTCTAACAGTACCTGAATTACTTTGGTTTATGCTCTGTCCAACCCCCTGTCCACAATTTGGACAAAAAGCAATTCCTTCAGCCATTTCTTTTCCACAATTTTTACAAAACATGTTATATCCCCCTTTCCATCTAATTCCAAAATTATTCAATCATATTTTGGCACAAATTGATTATTATTTCAATATTTTATGGAAAATTTGTCAATAGTTATATAAAAAACTTCAGAATAATAACCAATATAACACCCGGTATTCCAAGAAATCCAGTACATAGAATTGTCCACCAATTTAATCCAATATGAAATCCAATATTAGCTCCAATTAAATTAATAATATATATTAGTATCCCACCAAATACAGAGTTTATTATCAACTTAATAATCTTTTTAAAAGGAACTACAAATATTTTTCCAATAATAATAAAAATAATTACGCAAAATACATAAAATAAAAAAGAATAATTCTCCATACAATCACCTCATATTATTTCATATGATAATCATGGACAAATTATTCTTTTATAAATTAATTTATCTATTCTTTTTCTAAAACAGCTATTGCACATTTAATTCCATCAACAGCAGCAGACATTATTCCTCCGGCATAACCAGCACCTTCACCACATGGATAAAAACCTTTTATATTTGATTCTTTTTCTTCATCACGTGTTATCTGTACCGGTGAGGAGCTTCTGGTCTCAACTCCTGTTAATATGCTATCTGGATTATCAAATCCACGTATTTTTTTGCCAAAATAATCAATGCCCTCTACAAGAGCTTTAGATACAAATTCTGGTAATATCTCATTTAAATTTGATAGTGTAACTCCTGGTTTATACGTTGGTTTTATATCTCCAATATATTCAGTTTTCTTATTATTCTTAAAATCTTCATAACGTTGGATTGGAGCATGGTAATTACTTCCTCCTAACTTAAACGCTTTTTCTTCTAAATCCTTTTGAAAATAAATTCCAGCAAGTGGTGAAGTTCCTTCAAAGTCATTTGGTGTGACATTCACAAGAACAGCACTATTTGCATTTTCCCCATCTCTTGCAAACTTACTCATTCCATTCGTTACAATAGTATTTTCTTCACTTGATGAAGCAATAACTTGTCCACCTGGACACATACAAAAAGTATAACAAGATCTTTCTTTTCCATGGTATGCAAGCTTATATTCTGCTGGTGGAAGTTTTAGCTTAGTTTCATTTCCATATTGAGATTCATTTATCATACTTTGTTTATGCTCTATTCTGACTCCAACAGAAAAATTTTTTCTTTCCATTTGAAGTCCTTTTTCATATAGCTTTTCAAAAGTATCTCTTGCGCTATGTCCAATTGCTAAAATAACCGTATCTGTTTGCACTTTTTTTCCACTACTACAAACAACAGATGTAACTTTACCATCTATTATTTCAAAATCAACTACTTTTTCATTAAATAAAAATGTTCCACCCATTTCTATTATTTTATTTCTCATATTCCTTATAATATTAATTAAATTATCTGTTCCAATATGAGGTTTATTCATATATAAAATCTGCTCTGGAGCTCCGAAATTATAAAATTCCTTAAGTACAATCTTGCATAATGGGTTATGTATTCCGCTTGTTAATTTTCCATCAGAAAATGTACCTGCTCCACCTTCACCAAATTGAACATTTGATAATGTATTTAATTTACCCGATGCTAAAAACTCTTCTACATCTTTTTGTCTTTCGTCAACAGTTTTGCCTTGTTCGATAACAATTGGTTTTATTCCATTTTGAGCTAAGATTAGTGCAGCAAATAGACCTGCAGGACCTGCTCCAACAATAACAGGACAAAGACTACTTCTTCTTTTTACTTCAATAGAAAAAGAGCTTTTCTCTTCAACCTTTTCAGCTCCCTTTATCTTATCTTCATTTTTACATTCTATCTCAACAGAATAATTATAAAAAATATCTGATTTATTACGTGCATCAATAGATTTTTTAACAATTCTACTCACAGTAACTTCATCTTTATTAATCTTATATTTCTCATATATATATTTAAATAATTCTTCATCGCTAAAATCAGCTCTTACTTTTATATTACTAATTCTTACCATATCTATATCCTCGAATATTTTTTGCTAATTATATTATAATTTTACATAAATTGCAATGTACGAAACTATGTGTTTTTAATATTAAGTTGCTCCCCAAGTTCAACAGTCATTCCCATCTTTTTAGCTCTACTAATTAAGTAATCAAGTCTTGCTTGCTCTGCTTTCATTGTATATAAAAAATAATCAATAAGTTTACCTTCAGCCATTTCATAATTTTTATTTGCATCGTTAATAACTTTTTTAGTTTGGCGAATTGTATCCATTAATTCTTTGCTCTTCTCCTCTTCAGATTTTTCCGCAATTTCATACTCTTTTTCATATTTACATCCCA
>CAMNND010000068.1 GCA_946545035.1 uncultured Clostridium sp.
TAAATAATTAAATAAATAATAAATAAAAAATAAATAGAAAACAAATATAAAATAAAAATATAACAAAAAATAAAAAAAATAATAATATATAATAAAAAAATTATTAAGGAGCTGTATGGAGAATAAAGGATATTTTTTTTATGAAATAAAAAAAGGAGATTCGGTTTATAAATTATCCAATGAATTTGGAACATCAGTCCAAAGGATTATATATGCAAATCCAAATATAAATATTTATAATTTAAAAATTGGAAGTAAAATAATTATTCCTGTTGGAAATATTACTGATACGAATGAGTATTATAATTCGACTAAACTGTTAAGTGACATCAATAGCTTAAAAGTAGTTTTCCCATTTATGCAAATTGAGCAAATAGGAAAAAGTGAATTAGGTAAGCCAATTCATTGTATAAGGATAGGAATTGGTAATAAAAAGGTATTTTACAACGCAACCTTTCATGCGAATGAGTTAATTACAACTAATGTCCTAATGAAGTTCGCAGAAGATTATGCAAGAGCATACGTAGAGAACAAATCAATATACGGTATTAACGCAAGAGATTTATATTTTAATACTAGTTTATATTTAGTACCGATGGTTAATTCGGATGGAGCTGATTTGGTCACAGGAAGTATATCAAATGTGGATAATGCGTACATAAATGCACAAAATATTGCAAATAGTTTTCCAAATATACCATTTCCCCAAGGTTGGAAGGCTAATATCAAAGGTGTTGATTTAAATCTTCAGTTCCCAGCAGGCTGGGATAAAGCTAAGGAAATTAAATATTCTCAAGGTTATAATAAACCAGCACCAAGAGACTTTGTTGGGGATGGTCCACTAACAGCGAGTGAAGCTCTTGCAATTTATAATTTTACTTTAAGACATAATTTTAGACTCGTAATTGCATACCATACACAAGGTCAGGAAATTTATTGGAATTTTCAAAATATTAATCCTCCCGGAGGATTAGATATTGCAAATAAGTTTGCAAATGTAAGTGGATATTCTGTTGAGAATGTACCATACAATTCAAGTTTTGCCGGATATAAAGATTGGTTTATTCAAAATTATAATAGACCTGGATATACAATTGAAGCAGGACTCGGTGTGAATCCATTACCGATGGAACAATTCTATAAAATATATAATGATAACATTGGGATATTAGTATTTGGTTTAGTAGTGTAAGGTTATATAATTTATTTAAGATAGATGAGAGCTTAGTAAATCGTTCGTTAATACGATTTACTAAGCCCTATTTTTTTCTAGGGAAATACAATAATTTATATAAGATATAAAATTGAGTACTGAAAACAGAGGAAAATGTAATGAAAACTTAATATTCTATATTTTTTTCTGTTTAAGGCTAAATCCGTAGATGCCTTTATATATAAAGGAAAAATACAGCACTTGAATTGAAAAATTTTTTCGATTAAACTCTGATAAAATTAATAAAAAATGATGGGAGAGAAAAATATGAGGAGGCTAAAAAAATTATTTTGGCTTATTGCAATAGTACTGATTTCTAACTGTATCATCGTAACGCCTTCGTTTGCAGAGGGAGAAGAGCAAAACAATGATACAGGACAAAACGGTAATATTCCAGAGCCAGGTGAGATTGTACAAGACTATTATGATGGAGATTATACGATAGAAGATATCATAAGTAAGTATAATGTGGTTACGTTCGAAGATATTGAGAAATTCAAGCATATAGTTGGACCTGTACTTGTAGAAGGAGATTTGGGACAAGAAGGAGAAACAATATACCATACACATAAAACTGATGGTGTTAACTCTTGCATCAAGGGTGAGGTCGTAGCAAATGGTAATACAACGAGCAGTGCATATACAAACCCAACTGATATAAAATTGTATGTGGGAGAAGAAAATACTGTAGAGGCATATAGAGCAAGTGACAATACTAATAGAGAATTAGAGGTAAACGAACACTATGAAGCAACTTCATATACGGTTAATGGAAAACCAAATTATACACAGTACATGGCAGTCAGAACTGAAGATTACTTTGATTTTGACAAATTAAAAGATAATGTAATAGAAGAGCAAGCAAATTTCGCTGAAGGAACAACATTAACCAAAAATGAAAATAACGTTATATATGTTGAAGCTGGATCAACATACACAATCGATTCATTAGAAGGTGTCTCAGAGATTAGAATAAACAATCTTCAATTAAATAATAATGAACAAACTACCTTAATTAATATAAAAGATAATGGTGAAATAACAATGCCTACCGTTACAGATGGTAATGGAACTCAGTTTAGTACAAATGATTACATTGGCGGAGTATCGAATACGATGAATCTTGTATGGAGTATTCCAAATGCTACTAAGGTAGTATTTGGAGCAAGTGCATTCGTAGGACATGTAATTGCACCAAATGCATATGTTGAAAAATTAGCAGGTAACTCAGCTGGTTGTATTATATGTAAGAATATTCAAGGTGAAGAGATACATTATTATCCTTTTAATGGAAGAATAGAAATTCCTAAAAAAGAAAAAAAATATGCATTTGTATCAAAAGTTGATGAAGATTCAGGAGATGAAGTATCAGATGCAACGATAGAAATATATGATGCATTAGGAACATTAATAGATACATGGACTACTGCAGGAGAGCCACACAAAGTAGAAAACCTAACAGCAGGGGAAATATATACTATTAAAGAAACAACAACACCACAAGGATATACAGGATCATCAGAGGTTAAATTCAAAGTTGATGATAATGGAATAATTACTTTTGATGAGTCAACACCAGGAACATTAGAAGATGGAACGATATTAATTAAGAACAAATTATTAAAAACAGATGTAACAATAACAAAACATAGCGAAACAACAGATGGAGAAACATTAAGTGGAGCAGAATACATATTATATAGAACAAATGGAAGCACAACAGAATATTACACAGGAACAAATGAAGATGGATATGCAACATGGTCAGAGGTAGAAAGTGAAGCATTAAAGAAAGAAACACAAGATAATGGAATAGCAAAATTTGATGGAATAACAATAACAAAATCAGATACAGAAAATACAACATATTATTTTAAAGAAGTAAAAGCACCAAGATTATATGAATTAGATAGTACACCTATAGAATTTACAATAAATGCAGATGATTACACTGCAGAGCAAGCAATTGCACATAAAAATCAAATAAATGAAAAAATAAAAGTAAAAGTAAATATAGCAAAGGTTGATGAAGATACTAATGAGCCAGTAGCAGGAGCTCATATACAAGTATTAGATGGAGAAACAGTCGTAGCAGAATGGGATACAACAGATGATAAACATGAAGTAAGTGGATTATATCCAGAAAAAGAATATAAAATTAAAGAAACAGTAACACCACAGGGATACAAAGGATCAACAGAAAAAACATTTAAATTAGATGAAAATGGAAACATAATTGTAGCAGATACAACAGCAACATACTTAGAAGACGGAACAATAATTGTTAAAAATAAAATATTAACAACAAGCGTAACAATAACAAAACATAGTGAAACATTAGATGGAGAAAAATTACCAGATACAGATTATATATTATTTAGAACGAAAACAGAAGATGGAAGAGAGAAGAAAGAATATTATAAAGGAATAAATGAAAATGGTGTAGCAGAATGGTCGGAAAATAGAGCAGATGCTACAACAAAAACAACAAACAATGAAGGAATAGCAGAATTTAGAGGAATAACAATAACAAAATCAGACTTAGATAATACAAATTACTTCTTTGAAGAAGTAAAAGCTCCAAGTAGTTACGAATTAGATAGTACTCCAGTTGAAGTAATAATTAACGCAGATAATTATGAAGCTGGAAAAGCTATTGCAGGAGCAGATCAAGCAAATGAAAAAATAACATTACATGTAAAAATTACAAAAATAGATGAATATACAAACGAGTCAGTCGTAGGAGCACATTTACAAGTATTAGATGAAGAAGGTAATATAATTGATGAATGGGATACTACTACTGAAGAGCACAAAGTAAAGAGATTAGTAGCAAACAAGAAATATACTTTAAGAGAAACAATCGCACCACAAGGTTATACAGCATCAAGAGATAGTATATTTGTTGTAAATGAAGATGGAACAATTAATCGTGATGAAACAGATGCTTTCATCACAGAAGATGGAATGATATTAGTAAAAAATAAACCTGTTACAACAGAGATAAAAGTTACAAAGAAAGATGAAGAAACAGGTGAAACGTTAGAGGATTCTCAATATGCTTTATATAGAACAAGAGCAGAAGATGGAACAATCGAGTACTATATTGGTAAAGATGAGAATGGAATAGCAATGTGGTCAGAAGATATTACTAAAACAATATTAATGACGACAAATGAAAATGGTAATGCACAATTTGATGGTATTACAATTAGAAAAGCAGACTTAGAAGACTATGAATATTATGTAGTTGAAAAGAAAGCTCCAGATGGATATGAATTAAATTCAACTCCAATCAGAGTTAAGATGATTTCATCTAACTACATGGATGGTGTTGTATTTGAAGAAATAGAGCATTTTAATAAAAAAATAGTAATACCAAAAGCAGACCCAATTGAAGAAAAAGAATCTGTTTCAGTGAAAACAGGTGATAATGTTAGTACGTATATCCAAATAGCAGCAATAGCACTTTCAATTATAATAATAAGCTCTAAAGTTGAAGTACGTTTCAAATCAAAAATGTAAAATGAAAGTTGATAAGACATAATGAAGAGATTTATTATTGGTGCTATAGTATTAATTCTTATTTTGGGAATTACAATTTGGTATTTAGTGTTTTATACAAAAGATAAAAGTAGTTCGGAAGGGAGTGCTTCCCTTTCGAATGAAGAGCAAATTGATAAGAATAGTATAGAGTATACAGGATGGCTAAAGACAAAAGGGTCAGAGCTATTAAATCAAAGAGGAGAAAAATTTCAACTTAAAGGATTAAGTAGTCATGGGATTCAATGGTTTCCAGATGTTATTACTTATGATAATTTGAAAAAACTAAAAGAAGAATGGCACATAAATGTGTTTAGACTTGCAATGTATACAGATCCAAATGTAGATGGGTATATAGCTCATCCAGAGGAGTCAAAAGATTTCATTAAAAAAGTAGTAAATTATGCAAAGGAGCTTGACTTATATATTATCATCGATTGGCATATTTTGAGTGATAATAATCCTCAAACATATCAAGATGATGCAATTATGTTTTTTGATGATATGTCAAAAGAGTATAAGGATACTCCTAATGTAATATACGAAATTTGTAATGAACCAAATGGTTACGATGTAAAATGGGATTCAAATGTAAAACCATATGCTGAAGAGGTTATAAAGACTATTCGTAAGAATTGTCCAAAATCACTTATTATTGTTGGAACACCTAATTGGTGTACTGATATAAAATCAGCAGCTGATAATCCAATTAATGCATCTAATATTCTTTACTCTTGCCATTTTTATGCTGGATCTCATAAAAAGGAAGTAAGAGATGATATTGATTATTGTATTAATAAAAATATTCCAATATTTATTTCAGAATGTGGAATAACAAATGCAACTGGAAACGGCAAGATATTTGAAGAGTCTTTTAAAGAATGGGTAGATTATTTAAATACTAATAATATTAGTTGGGTATTTTGGTCTTTTTGTAATAAAGATGAAAGCTCTTCTATACTAAGGTCAGACTATAAGCCTGTCCTAAATGAAAATATTGAGTCAAAAGAGCAAAATGATGAGAACATTGAAAATATAAATAATGAAGAAAATGAAATTTCCGTAGATTTTGATGAGTATTTGACGGAAACTGGAATGATTATAAAGAGCTTATTAATAAAATAGGCTCTTTT
>CAMNND010000069.1 GCA_946545035.1 uncultured Clostridium sp.
AACTTTCTAGACATCTTTTTTCTTTTGCGAATTTTCTGTGAATTTTTTCGAAAAATGATGACAAAGAGATAAAAAAGGTTTAATATATATAAATATAACAGATAGAAATTACAAATGAAGAAGGGTGATTATTAACAATGATTCAGTATACAACGAACTTGCCAAATAAGGTAGATTATTATGATTTATTAAGAACAGTTTATGAAGACATAGATGTTTCGAGTTTGAGTGAAGAGCTTGATAGTACGATTGCTTGTGTTACTGTATATAACGGAGAGCGCCTTGTTGGGATGGGAAGAGTTAAGAGAGAAAATAATTATCTTTGTATAGATGACTTAATTGTTAAATTAGAGGACTGTAGAGAAGAAATTCAGAATAACATAATAGTAAATTTATTTGAACAACTAAATAGAATTAAGCATTATGATATAGCTGTGAGAGATTGTTTAAATATGACTATGTCAAACGAAGAAATGATTCTTACTAGAGCTGCAGAGAAAAAAGCTGAAGAGAAAGAAAACATGTCAATTGATAATCAATTACAATTAAATGGTTTTGCAAGTGTTTAAATAAAAAGTATTTGAAATGAAATTTTTTATGTGTTATAATAGATAAGCTGTTTAAAAGCAATACGATAAGTATTGCTTTATATTTTTCTAAAAAAGGAGATGTAAGAATGAATCAAGAAGAGAATATATTGGGGAGTGAGAAGATTGGTAGGCTAATAAGAAAGTTTTCTGTACCATGTATCTTATCACTATTAGTTAACTCACTATATAATATAGTAGACCAAATTTTTATTGGACAAAGAGTTGGATATTTGGGAAACGGTGCAACAAATATTATATTTCCAATTGTAATAATTTGTTTAGCTATTGCACTTATGTTTGGAGATGGAAGTGCGGCATTTCTTAGTTTGAGGCTTGGACAAAAAAAGCCAGAGGAGGCAAGTAAAGGTGTTGGAAATGGAATAGCCCTTTCTGTTATTTTGTCATTAGTCTTATGTATTTTAGGGGGATTATTTCTTCCTCAAATAATAAATGTTTTTGGATGTACTCCAGAGCTTAGACAATATGCTTTATCGTACGGATATGTAATTGTAATTGGAATCCCATTTATGATAATTGGTACAACTTTAAATTCTATTATAAGGGCTGATGGAAATCCAAGATATGCAATGATTACAATGATTTTGGGAGCTGTTTTAAACATTATTTTAGACTACATATTAATGTATCCATTAAATATGGGAGTAAGAGGTGCAGCTATTGCAACAATAACAAGTCAAATTGTAACTGCTATACTTAATGTTGCATATATAAGAAAGTTTAAATCAATTAAATTTGAGAAAAGTTCATTAAGGTTGAAATTAAAAACATGCAAAGAAATCGTTGGACTTGGAATAAGTAGCTTTATTACTGAAATGAGTTTTGTTGTATTAATGGCTTTTGAGAATAACTTGTTAAGTATGTATGGTGCTCAATCTGAATTTGGTGCTGAAATTCCAATTACAGTTCTTGGTATTGTAATGAAAATTAGCCAAATATTGAATAGTATTATAATTGGTATAGCTGCCGGTTCACAACCGATTATTGGTTATAACTATGGGGCTCAAAATTTTGATAGAGTTAAGAAAACACTAAAATATGTACTTGGAA
The DNA here is from genome assembly GCA_946545035.1 of uncultured Clostridium sp. Classification (GTDB taxonomy): domain Bacteria; phylum Bacillota; class Clostridia; order TANB77; family CAG-508; genus CAG-492. The sequence goes on from CAMNND010000069.1 coordinate 1,659, forward strand.
TAAGTTTAATAATAAGTACAATTGCTTTTGGTTTGTTCCAATTAATACCAGAAAAATTAATTTCTATATTTGGTAGTGAGGGTGCAGAATATACTAAATTTGCTTGTATGTCATTTAGAATATATCTAATGCTATGCATTTTTAATGGAATTCAAATTCCATCTGGAATATTCTTTCAAGCTATTGGAAAGAGCATAAAGAGCGTTATATTGTCATTATCAAGACAAATTGCAATTTTGATTCCAGCAATGATTATTCTTGGAAAACTATATGGAATAAATGGGATTTTATATGCTGGACCAGTGGCTGATGGAACTGCTTTTATAATATCTTCAATATTATTAGCTATTGAAATAAAGACATTAGGTAAAAAGTCAGAAAAAGATAAGATGTTACTGGTTGATGATACAAGTACTGATAACAAATTAACTAAGCATGTAGTAATAACTATTGCAAGAGAGTACGGATCTGGTGGTAGATACATTGGTAGATTAATAGCGGATAAACTGGGAATAAAATTCTATGACAAGGATTTTGTAACAACACTATCAGAGCAAACAGGCCTTTCAGAGGAATATATCGAAAATAATGAACAAAGAAGAAATACACTTGATGCACTTAATAACGGATATTATTTTAACTTATCAAATTCAGATGAGTTGTTTGTTAAGGAGTCGAAGCTAATAAAGGAACTTGCTGAAAAAGAATCATGTGTAATAATTGGAAGATGCTCTGATTTTATATTAAAAGATAACGAAGATACAATTAACATATTTGTGTATAGTAATATGGAAGATAAGATAAAAAGAGTTGTTGAGAGATATGGATTTAATCAAAAAGATGCAGAGAAGGAGATAAAAAATATCGATAAACAGAGAAGCAATCATTACAAACATTATACAGGAAAAAAATGGGGAGAAAATCAAAATTATGACTTGTGTATAAATAGTGATGCTCTCGGTGTAGAAAAATCAGCAGATTTAATTTGTGAAATGATAATGAATAGATAAGAAAAAGACAAGTATGCAAAATAAAAGTTTGTGTACTTGTCTTTTTTTGTACAAATATGGGATAAAAAAATATAAAAAATTATAGAAAGCCCCTTTTTCTTTAAAGTCAATAATGTTATAATACATACAAATGTTTTTTGGAGGAAAACAAATATGTTTGAGAATATGAGGGTATATGCTTTTGTTGGTCCATCAGGAACGGGAAAAAGTTATAGAGCTCAATTGGTTGCTGGAGAGAATAATATTAAATACATTATAGACGATGGATTACTGATAGACGATAATGAAGTTGTTGCAGGAACATCTGCTAAAAAGGCTCCCACTAAAATCGAGACTATAAAACATGCATTATTTAATAGCGAAGAAGAAAAGAAGGTTATTATAGATGCTTTCAAAAGACTACAACCAGAATCTATTTTAATACTTGGTACTTCTGATGGAATGGTTGAAAAAATTGCGGAAAATTTAGGATTGCCAAAAATAAGCAAAACTATATATATAAATGAAGTTGCAACTGAAGAAGAAATGCAAAAAGCAAGAAGAATGAGAGTAACGGAAGGAAAACACGTAATACCGGTACCAACATTTGAAATAAAAAAAGACTTTTCTGGATTTTTGTTGGATCCTCTTCAGATATTTAAATCAAAAGGTAGTGGAAATGAACCTTATATAGCTGAAAAATCGATTATAAGACCGACTTTTAGTTATATAGGAAATTTTACAATTTCAGATACAGTATTTAGACAAATAATCAGATTATTATTAAAAAAGGATAAAGATAAGAAAATTGTCAAATTATCTAGAATCAGAATTGATAAATATGGTGAAGGAATATATATATATATGGAAGCTGTTATTTCATATGGTTGTAATATTCCAGATACTGTAACTAAATTTCAAGCTAAGATAAAGAAAGAAATTGAAAGATTAACATCAATGAATGTTCAGAAGGTAGAAGTATATGTTAGAGCAGTAAGAGTTGATGGTACAGATATTGAATTAATTAATAATTAGGGGGAATGATTATGTCATTTGTTGTTGCAATAGATGGTCCTGCCGGAAGCGGCAAAGGAAGCATTACAAAGATAATAGCGGAAAAGATGAATCTAAGCTCTATTGATACAGGAGCGATGTATAGATGTGTTACACTATATGTACTTAGAAAAGGAATTGATCCAAAAGATTCAAAAAGCATTATAGATGTTCTTGATGAAATTGATATTGTGCTAGACGAAGAAAATAAAAAAGTTTTCCTAAATAAGGAAGATGTAACAAGTGAGATTAGAAGTATTGAGGTAACAAACAATGTTTCTTTAGTATCTGCAATTAAAGAGGTTAGAATTAAACTTGTTGAATTGCAAAGAAAAATTGCTAAAGATAAAGATATAATAATGGAAGGTAGAGATATTACGACAGTAGTATTTCCAAATGCAGATGTTAAGATTTATCTTGATGCAAGTGTTGAAGAAAGAGCAAAAAGAAGATTCAAACAAAATCAAGAAAATGGCATAGAGTCATCATATGAAGAATTATTAGAAAGTATTAAAACTCGTGATTATAATGATATGCATAAAGAATTTGGTGCTCTAGTCAGAGCAGACGATGCTATCTACATTGATTCAAGTGACTTAACAATTAACCAAGTTGTAGACAAGATTGTTAAGATAATAAAAGAAAAAAAAAAGGAAATAAAGATTAACGAAGATGTGTATAAAGAAAAGCCAGATGGATGGTTTAAAACTTTACAATTAAATCTAGTTAGAAAATTCATGATGATATTCTTCTATATACCAGTTTATAGAATCAAGTCTGTACATAAAGAAAGAGTCCCAAAAGAAGGTGCATATATAATATGTGCAAACCATATCAATATGTTAGACGCACTTGCTGTTGTATGCTCTAATAAAAGAAAAGTAAGATTTGTTTGTAAACATTCTATGTTTAAAAACAAGAAGTTCGCATGGGCTCTTAAGTCTGCAGATACTATTCCTATAGATAGAGATAAGAATGATATTGAAGCAATGAAGAGAATTCTAAAAGGTTTAAAACAAGGTGATTTACTTGGTATTTTTCCAGAAGGTACTAGAAAAGGAATGGAAAAGAATATGAAAGCCAAGAATGGAGCAGCTTTCTTTGCTCTTAAGTCAGGTGTTAAAGTAATTCCACTTGGAATACAAGGCTCTTTTAAACCTTTTACAAAAGTAAGACTTGTTTATGGTGAGCCACTTGACTTTTCTGAATACCATGGAAAGGAAAAAGATAAAGAAGCTCTAGACAAAGTAACAGATATTATTATGAGCAATATTGTTAAGTTGACAAATGAGGGGAAATAATATATAATAAAAAAACATGTGAGGTAGGTAAAAAATTATGGAAAAAATGAATGATAATGTTACATTTGAAGAATTATTGAATCAAACTTTAAAAGAAATTAAAGTTGGTCAAACAGTTACTGGAACAGTAATTGAAATAACACCAAAAGACGAGGTGTTTATAGATATAGGCTATAAGGCAGATGGTATAATTCCAGCAAGTGAATATATATTAAATGCTGATGAAACAGTTAAATCTAAATTTAAAATAGGAGATAGAATTACAGCTGTTGTTGTAAGATTAAATGATGGTTTAGGAAATGTACTATTATCATACAATAGAGCTAGAAAAGAAATAGACATTAAAGAATTTGAAAGTAAAGTTAATAATGATTCAGTATTCAAATCAATAATAACTGATGTTAATGACAAAGGTTTAATAGTTAACTTTAATACAATTAGAATCTTTATTCCATTATCTCTAGCTGGAATTCCAAGATCAGAAGATCCGCATACATATAAGGGAAAAGAAATTAGATTTAAGATTATAGAATATAATCCAGAAACAAATAGAATAATCGGTTCTGCAAGAGCAATACTAGATGCAGAAAAAGAAGCTAAATCAAAAGAATTCTGGAATGAAATTGAAGTTGGAAAACAATACACAGGAACAGTTACAAGTTTAAGTGAATATGG
>CAMNND010000070.1 GCA_946545035.1 uncultured Clostridium sp.
TCTTTAAGGACTCATTCCATTATACCATATTTCACTATTATTTTCAATTTATGTAACGTTTATAATAAATAAAATATAGAAAAACAACAAGGTATAAAATCCCTTGTTGTTTTATTTTGATTTTTTATTTAGAAATTAAATCACAAATTAAATTACTTATTTCTGTTGGATTATCTATACTTAATCCTTCAATTAATTTAGCCTGCGCATAAAGAATTTTTGCATAGCTCTTTAATGCTTCTTTATCTGTTTCATATAATGATTTTAATTTTTCTGTAATAGGATGATTTTCGTTTATTTCAAGTGAAGTTTTAGCTTGAATTGATCTATTGTTTGGAAGTGCATTAATAACTTTTTGCATTTCTACTGAAATTGCACCTTCACTTGTTAAGCAAACTGGATGGTCTTTTAATCTGTTTGTAAAGCATACTTTAGCCACTTCTGGAATTGCTTCTTGCATTAAAGTAAGCATATCTTTGCTATCCTCGTTTAACTTTTCAATTTTCTTTTTATCTTCTTCACTATCTAGATTCAAATCATTTGCAGAAACATTTGCAAATTCTTTTTCTTCATAATTAACTAATACTTGAAGAACAAATTCATCTATTTCATCAGTTAAATAAAGAATTTCATAACCCTTATCTTTAACACCTTCAACTTGTGGAAGCATATCTATCTTATCCACAGTCTCTCCACAAGCGTAGTATATTTTATCTTGTCCTTCTTTCATTCTTGAAACATATTCTTTTAATGTAACAAGTTTCTTTTCTGTTGATGAGTAGAACATTAATAAATCCTTTAACTTATCTTTATCAACACCAAAGTTATTATAGCATCCAAATTTTAATTGAATTCCAAATGTCTTAAAGAATTTAACATACTCATCTCTATCTTTATTAAGCATATCTTCAAGTTCAGATTTAATTTTCTTTTCTATGTTTTTAGCAATTGTTTTTAGTTGTCTATCTTGTTGTAATATTTCTCTTGAAATATTTAAAGATAAATCTGGGCTATCTACTAGACCTTTTACAAAGCTGAAATAGTCTGGTAATAAATCTTTACATTTTTCCATTATTAATACACCATTTGAATATAATTGAAGTCCTTTTTCGAACTCTTTAGTGTAATAATCATATGGCATTACAGATGGGATATAAACAAGCATATCATAGTTAAGCATTCCTTCAACACTTGCTCTAATAACCTTTGTAGGCTTCTCAAAATCACCAAACTTCATAGCATAAAAGCTATTAAGCTCTTCATCTGTTACTTCTGATTTTTTCTTCTTCCAAATTGGAATCATACTATTTAATGTTTCTGTTTCTACTTTATCTACATACTCATCTTTAGAGCCTTCTTTAAGCTCTTTTTTAGTAACATCCATTTGAATTGGAAATCTTATATAATCTGAATATCTCTTTACTATTCCTTTGATTCTATATTCATTTAAGAAATCAGAATACTTTTCTTCGTCACTATCATCTTTCATATGAAGAATAATTTTTGTACCAAAGTCATCCTTTGAAGTTTCTTCTATTGTATATCCATCAGCACCTTTTGAAGACCATTTATAAGCCTTATCTTCACCATATTTTTTACTGATTACTTCTACTTCTTTACTAACCATAAATGCAGAATAAAAACCAACACCAAATTGTCCAATGATATCTACATCTTCTTTCTTTTCATTTTCATTCTTAAATGCAAATGAACCACTTTGAGCAATTGTTCCAAGATTTTGTTCAAGCTCTTCTTTGCTCATACCAATACCTTTATCTTCAATTGTTAAAGTACTATTTTCTTTATCAGCAGTTAATTTTATTATCAAGTCATCTTTACTAATATTAATATTTTTGTCTGTTAATGATTGATAATACAATTTGTCCATTGCATCACTGGCATTTGAAATAAGCTCTCTTAAAAATATTTCTTTATTTGTGTATATAGAGTTTATCATTAAGTCTAAAAGTCTCTTTGACTCTGCTTTAAATTGTTTAGTTTCCATATAAAACACCTCTTATTTAAATAATTTACAAATTGTATAATATACCCATTTTTTAGCAAAGTCAATACGAGAGTGCTAATTCACAAAATTTTCACATAGAAAAAGACGCCCAAACAGAGCGTCCAGTATTTTCAGTAAATCCTGTAATCGTATTTCTTTAATAGTGTAAACGGAATGTATACTGTAGATTTTCTGTCGGTATGAATTGCAATAGCACGATTTGTAACATTAGCAATCACACCTTTCACTCGTCTATCCGATGGAGTATATCTAATTTCTATCCGTTTTCCTATATCAGATTGAGCAATCTGTAACAAGATTTTACCCTCCTCTACACATTATTTTGGTAAATGCCAGATGTAATTATACTATATTTCAATAATATGTCAACTATGATATGAACTATTATAGAGCATCCGAGGACGGCTTCATAGAAGCCGTCCTCGTTTGTTTTCATGACTTACATTATGTCTTACTCAAAATTTTCTCCCAGATGTTCACAAACACACTCCACTGCAATTTTCTGCGCATATCCAGTGTACGTAGACGGTGTCAGCTTGAGAAGTCTTTCCTTGTCATCTTCAGAAAGAACATCCAAAGTTTCAATGAACGAATGGATATCTTCTTTAGAGATTTCTCTTCCACGTGTCAAAGCCTTAAGCTGGTTATATGCGTCCGAAATGCCGTACTTACGCAGCACCTGCTGAATCGGTTCAGCAAGCACAGCCCAGTTGTTTTCCAGATCAGCTGCAACCGCCTCTTCATTAACAACCGACTTAGAAAGACCCTTCATTGTCGAGAGCATTGCCTGGATGGAATATCCAAAGCAAAGTCCAAGATTTCTCTGGACTGTCGAATCAGAAAGATCACGCTGCTCTCTCGATCTTGTAAGTTCATCCGAAAATGCCCTGCACAGTGGATTACCAATTTTGATATTGCCCTCACTGTTTTCAAAGTCAATCGGGTTGACTTTGTGAGGCATTGTAGAAGAACCGACTTCATTATCCTTCTTCTTGAGCTTGAAGTATCCTCTGCTGATATAAGTCCACATATCGAGGTCGAGATCTCTGATGATGTTATTGATGTGAGCTACCTTATCCAGAATCGTTGCAACATAGTCGTGCGACTCAATCTGTGTCGTAACCGGATTAAACCATACACCAATTACACTCTCAACAAACTCAAATGCCAACTTTTCCCAATCGTACTCAGGAAATGCAAAAGACATCGCAGAGTAGTTGCCTGTAGCACCATTGATTTTGCCAAGAATAATTGAGTCTTCAATCGAACTAAACTCATTACTCAATCTGTGCACATATACAGCAAATTCCTTGCCCACTGTCGTAGGAGTTGCTGCCTGCCCGTGAGTATGAGCAAGCATCGGTGTACCTGCATACTTGATAGCTTTCTTACCAATATCAGTAATAAGCTCCTCAAGTGTCGGAACATACAGCTCTCTCAAGAAAGCTTCAATGAGCCTTGCGTAAGAGAGATTCGTCACGTCTTCGGATGTAAGTCCGAAATGTACGAAGCTCTTAAGCTCACCATAGCCCATCTCATCCAACTTCTCATCGACAAAAAACTCACAAGCTTTTACGTCGTGATTCGTTGTGCTCTCAATTTCCTTAACACGTGTAAACGCATCTTCGTCGAACGAACTTGCAATCTTCTCGATATCAAAAATATCAGCATCACCAAAGCACTCAAGTGCCGGAATCTTGATATTATCGATAAGAAAAACAAGCCACTTTACCTCAACAAAAACTCTTGCTTTCTGGAGTGCAAACTCGGAAAAATATGGATACAGCATATCCTCGATTTTGCTGTACCGTCCGTCCAAAGCGCAGATTGCTTTGAACTTCTTGTCAAGGGTTGCTCCGCACGATGCACTCGTGTCCGAACCGCAATTGCCTGCGGTGCCAGGGGTAATGACCTTTTCGGTCTCGTTTCCGGTGTCTCTAGCCATGAAACAATCATTCCTTTCGTAAGTTATTTAACTCGCTGCTTTTCTTAGATGTATCGCATTGAAAGTAACAAGTTATGAGACTCCAGTATTATAGCACCTTTAAAGGCTTTTGTAAATATTTATGTAAAATAACATTGCTTACTTTATTTCACATTCTAATTTATAATCTATTCCATATTTTTTAGATAATTTTTCTACTTCATTTTTAAACAATTTTATCTTAATATCTGTATTTTCTATTTTATCATTACTACATTTCATCAAATATTTGTAGTCTGATTCTTCTTCTATAATAAAGTTATGTGTCTTCAACATATGCATTATAATTTCATTTTCTTTATTTATCCATGCATATAACGATTGATAGTTTTCTTCAATTATATTATTTAGTATATAACTTCCAATTCCATTTTGTCTTTTATCTATTACAACATAGATCAAATCTATAATCTTGCCATCTGCATAATCATCCACAAGATATGCAGCTACCAATATTTCATTATCGTACACTAATTTATATTTATCAATGTTTTCTCTTATTTCTTCTTCTGTATAATTAACTAATTTTTCCATTTCAGATTTTTCCATTGATGCAACTTCTGCACTACTAAATATAACATCAAGTTTAAAATCTAATATTAAATCTACATCTTTTAATTCCGCTTTTTCTTCTCTATACATACAAATTCCTCCGTTTTTATTTATAGCATATTTTCGATATTCTATAAATAATTTTGACTTAAAAATTAGTTCAAAAAAAATTAAAATTTGTATTGACAGAACCTAAAATATATTATATACTAGCTATCGTTGAAAGAAAAAAGACACGCGCCCTTAGCTCAGTTGGTCAGAGCAACCGGCTCATAACCGGTGGGTCCAAGGTTCGAATCCTTGAGGGAGCACCATTTTTGTTTTATATTTATTTGGGTAGGTGGCCGAGTGGCTAAAGGCGGCAGACTGTAAATCTGTTCTCATTTGAGTACGATGGTTCGAATCCATCCCTGCCCACCAAAGAGTATAGTTTAAACTATACTCTTTTTTTTATTTCTTTTAATCTTAATAAATGTCATTTAATTTTTAGTTAATATATACTTATATGTTGACATGTTTGTTTTAAAAATTTATAATTATATTAACTTTGGAAGGAGATGTTTATATGGATGGAAATAATGAAAAATTAAAATTTTGTAAATTTTGTGGAGCTAAAATCCCTGAAGATGCAGTAATGTGTACTCATTGTGGTAGACAAGTTGAACAATTAGCCTCTTCTCAACCTAATGTTGTAATAAACAACTCAAATACTAACACAAATACAAATGTAAATAATAATACTAACGGTGGATTCCGTGGAAGTCCTAAAAATAAATGGGTTTCACTTATTTTATGTTTCTTCCTTGGATGCTTTGGTGCACATAAGTTTTATGAGGAAAGAGCTGGTATGGGAATTCTTTATTTATTTACAGCTGGACTATGTGGTATTGGTGTATTAATTGATTTTATAAATCTACTATTTAAACCAAATCCATACTATGTATAACTAGTATGAATTCATATATTTTTACAAAAAGCCAGGTATTTCTACCTGGCTTTTTCTATTTATTTAACTTTTTATATTTACTTGATATAGCACATGTAACTGAATCAGTAAATTCATCTGTTCTTGTATATA
>CAMNND010000071.1 GCA_946545035.1 uncultured Clostridium sp.
AAATAAAAATAAAAAAATCTCAAATAATATTTTTGAGATTTTTTTAGCTCTTAGGAGCAACAAGGAGTTATTTATGTATAATTTTAGAACCGATATGGCAGATGAAAGAGTAGATATTCATAGAGCTGCCAATGATTTAGACAAAGATATTTCCGGTATTACAACTAATCAAAAAGTAATTAATAAACATATTAAATTAAATACTATAGAGGTAAATAGTAAAGAGGCAGAGAAAGCAATTGGTAAGGCAATTGGAAAATATATAACATTTGATTTAAAAGATTTAAAATATGCAGATGAAAATGAAATAGAAGAATCAGCTAAGATAATATCAGAAGAGCTTAAAATTATGATTGATGATAAGCTCATGAATAATAATACGGATAAACAATTAAAAGATAAGAGCGTACTAGTTGTTGGGCTTGGTAACCAATATGTAACGCCTGATGCTTTAGGTCCAAAGGTAATCTCTGAAATAGAAATTACAAGACATTTGAAAAAATATGCGCCTAAATATGTAGTTGATGGTGCTAAAACAATAAGTGCAATTGCACCTGGAGTATTAGGAACTACAGGAATTGAAACATACGAAATTGTAAAAGGAGTAACTGAAAATATAAAACCAGATCTTATAATTGCGATTGATAGTTTATTCTCAAAAAGTATCAAGAGAATTAGTTGCTCAGTTCAAATAGGAAATACTGGAATCGTTCCAGGGAGTGGTGTGGAAAACAAAAGAGCAGAGCTAAGCAGTAGTACTTTAGGAATACCGGTTATTGCAATAGGCGTTCCAATGTGTGTAGATGTGGCAACTATAACCGATGAATGTTTAAATGTTCTTATTGGTAAGCTGCAAGACGAGGCTAAATCGGATGACTTTTTGAATAAGGTGAAGCAGGAAAGTAATTATGAAAAAATAAGATCAGCTCTGATTCCGGATGATTATAATATGATTGTTACACCAAAGGAGATAGATGATTTAGTTGAGAATATGAAGTGTATTGTAGCAAGAAGCATTAATTATGCACTATAGCAAAAAAGGGCTCTATAGAGCTCTTTTTTTGAATATGTGATTATTGTTTTTTGATTGTAGGTATTATATAATGAAGTGGATTTTAGATGAAGGGAGAATTTTAATGAAGAATCTAAGAAAAATTAATATTGGACTTGTTTTAACTATTATTATAGTACTTGCAGTTGTAATATATTCTATAGTTATTGAAAATCAAAGAAAGAGCTCTAAAGAAGAAATACAAAGGAGCTGTGAGGAGTATATTGATTTAATAGATAAATATTTAGTATTACCAGAAAATGCACAGGTATTGGGAGAAGACGCAAAAAATGTTAATTTAGATGGCTATAAATCCGAATTAGAGAAAGGATTAAAATCAGTAATGGTAAATGATTCTGCAGTTATGATTCAGAAAACTATTGTATCTGACTATGCTGAGAAAGATTTATTAAACACATCAACATTTGTAACTAGCTATGATAAGAAAATTAATAAGGTTAAATCATATTCATTTGACGGAAATCAAGTAACTGTTGTACTTGATACAAAGATTACAATTAAACATAAGTATGCAGATGTAAATATGGAAACTGGAGAGCAACAGGAAAGAATTAAAGAAGATAGCTATGATAAAATTATAGATACAATTACATTAGAAAAGAAAGATGGTAAGTGGAAAGTTGTATATTCTAATTTAGACTTTGGTGGTTCAGAGTATAGAAATGCTATGTAGGAGGTAAGAAATTTGAGCGATGCAATTTTAGAAATTAAAAATGTTAGTAAATATTTTGGTAAAGCAAAAGTTGTTGATAATTTAAGTTTTAATGTTAATTCCGGAGAAATCTTAGGTTTCTTAGGGCCTAACGGAGCTGGAAAAACAACAACTATAAAGATGATATTAGGGTTACTTTCAATTGATGAAGGAAGTATAACTGTAAATGGGTATGATGTAAAAAAAGACTTTGAAAAAGCAATGGAATATATAGGCGGTATAGTTGAAAATCCTGATTTATATGGATATATGACAGCTGTTGAAAATTTAAAGTTATATGCAAAAATTAGAGGAATCGAATATAGTAAAGTATATAAAATACTTGAAACAGTTGGTTTAGGAAAGAGCATGAATCAAAAAGTATCAAAATTCTCACTTGGTATGAAACAAAGAGCGGGCCTTGCACTTTCTTTATTACATTCTCCTAAAGTATTAATACTAGATGAACCAACAAATGGATTAGACCCTGTAGGTATTAAAGATCTAAGAGATATATTAAAAAGATTAACAAGAGAAGAAAATATAGCAGTTCTTGTATCTTCACACATTTTAAGTGAAATGGAATTAATGTGTGATCGAGTTATAGTGATTAATGAAGGAAAATTTGTTAAGACTCAAGAGCTTGGAGAAAAGAGCGAAAGCCTTGATATTGAAAAGAAATATGAAATAAAAACTAAATCACTAGAAAATGCTCAAAAAGTTTTAAAAGAAAAATTTGATAAAGAGTCAGTTATCGATGATGGAAAACTATATGTAAGCACAAAGTCATCAGATGTTTCTGGCATTATAAAAACATTCGTATTTGAGGGAATAGATATCGAAGGCGTAAACGAATGCGAGAAAACTTTAGAAAATATTTTCTTCGATGTAACAAAGGAGGGAAAAGATAATGAGTAAATTTTTGAAATTATGTAGCTGTGAATTCACAAAAGTATTTAAGAAAAAATCTACTAAAATAATGTTTATTTTACTTATAGTTGCTCTCCTAGCATCAGCTGGTCTTACAGCGTTAACAAAGAAAGCTGCAGATTATACCGAAGAAGAAATGGCGAGCATTGATTATAAAGCTAATTTACAAGCAGAAATTGATTCAGATAAAAGAGAGTTAAGTGAAAATTCAAATAACTTAGATGAGGCTACTAAAATTGAGATGAAAGCGAGAATTGATATTGATCAATTTGCTATAGATAATGAAATAAATTTTAATTTATCATACTGGAAAGTAGATGTATTATTTACAGATATTTATACAAGTATTCAAGAAATGTATAAATATAGAAGCTTAGGACAAGAAGATGAAGCTAAAAAAGAAGAAGATAAAAGTAATAAGTTAAAAGGTTTTATAAAGAATAATGATTTTTCTGGATATATTAAGTATGAGAAGGATGAAGCTAAATTAGCACTGGATAAAGGTGAGTTAGATGAGCAAACATATGAAGATCAAATCTACATATTAGATTTAAAAGAAAAATATGAGATTGGAAAAGAATATAAAAAAGAAGATTCATGGAAAATGAATGTACTATATGAAATAGAGCAACAAAAAATAAGTTTAATAACAGGAATAGACCAAACTACATTTAAATCACTAACAGAGAAAACATACAAGGAAGTTGAAAACAGAATTAAAATAAATGAGTATAGACTTGAACATAATATAGTTCCATATGCAGCAGGAGATGTATCACTTTCTCTAGGATCAAGCAGAAAAGTATATGACTATATGGCAGGAAGCTTTATACAATTTATATTAACGGTTATGATGGTTGTAATAGCAGGAACATCTATTTCATCTGAGATATCAAAAGGAACAATAAAATTTTGGAGTTTCAACCCATATAAAAGATGGAAGATATTACTTTCAAAATTATTGGTATCAACATGTATATTAGTTGTTACAACTGTTATAATATCACTACTTTCAACAGTAGTTGGCAATATATTCTTTGGTAGTGGAAATGCACAAGGATACTTATATGTATCAAATGGAAATGTTCACGAGATAAATTATATTTTATTCTCAGTTCTATATAACTTAGTTGGAGCAATAGAAATATTTGTATTTATGGTATTTGCACTAATGCTTTCAACTGTAGCAAGAAATTCTGCAGTAGCTGTTGGTTTAAGTATAGCTACGTACTTAGGTGGTTCAACAATAATGCAGATTATAAATATCTTCGTAAAGAAAGACTGGATTAAATTTATACCATTTAATAACTTATCATTACAAAGTAGAATATTTAATGGAGATGTTTCATATAGTGCTTCATCGATGATATCAGGTCTTACAGGAAACATACCGGTTAGTTTCTCATTTGCAGTACTTGGAGTATGTGTATTCTTAATGCTAGTTACAATGTTTGATAGTTTTAGAAAAAGAGATATTGTATAAAAATAAGTAAAATGAAAGCTTATTTTGTTGACATAAGCTGAGCTCGGTGGTATTATACCAAATAAAGTGGAACATAATTCTACTTGGACGTAAATGTGGTGACAGAATACTAAAATCTTAATAGAAGGGAGTAAAAGTCACTATGGCAATGAACTGTGGACGAAAGATTCCAACAGCAGCAGAGATAAAGCCGAAAGTAATTGCTCGGTTGAAGGCTCAGCAGGCAAAAGTTAAAGCACACAAGACGGTAACCGAATCCAAGGCTTTGGATGTGGTTAAAAAATGAGTGATGCCGTTATTTGAGAGAAAGAGGAGTAACTTGATAGTTACTCCTCTTTCTTGTATTTTATTGAAAAAATATTATCAACAAGATATAATGAGAAAAAATATTGGAGGCAGACATGGAACAAAAACTTCAAAGATTGTATAACGAGTGTAAAAATGAGTTATATGGAATTGGAATTGATCTTAATAATGAACAAATCGGAGATATAACAATTGGAATTGGCAAGCGTAATTGTAAAAGGTATGGCTGTTGCAAACAAGAAAATCCAATCAAAGAAACTAAATACATAGAGCGTGTCGGTCGCAACAGATATGTAAGATACGGTAGATTTAAGAGCCATAAAATAGAGATTAGTAAATGGGTTATGGATTTAAATGAGGATATTATAAAAAATACAATACTTCATGAAATAATTCATTGTTTTCCATATTGTAGTAATCATGGAGAAGACTTTAAAAAATATGCTAAGTATATAAACACAAAACTTGGATATGATATTTCAAGGCTTGGGAATAAAAAGCAAGATTTACTTGCTAGTAACCTTGAAAATGAGGTTGAGAAATATAATTATAAAGTTGAATGTATGAGCTGTGGATATAGCTTTTTGAGAAAGAGATTAAACTGTAATTTTTCAAGAAATTATAGATGTGGAAAATGTGGAGGAAGATTACAAACATATAAAGGAGTTTTTTATCAAAATTAAACAAAAATTTAATTGTTAACCTTGACAAACAATTTTAGATATTATAAAATGTTAACCGTAGTTAACAAAAGGAGATTATTATGATATCTAAGTCTTTAGAGGAGTATTTAAAAACAATTTATGTACTAAAAAAACAGGATGGTAATGTACGTGTTACTGATATTGCAAATAAAATGAATTGCACCAAAGCAAGCGTAAATAAGGCCATCAATAATTTAAAAGACAATAATCTTGTAAACTATGAATCATATGGCAAAATTGAGCTAACTGAAGAAGGTGAAAACCTTGCTAAAAAGATACTAGAAGCCTACGATATAGTTTACATTTTTTTGCGTGAAGTTTTAAATATGGATGAAGCTGATGCTAAAAGTGAAGCTGAAAGCATAAAGGCAGCAGTTCAAGATAATACTATTAATAAGCTTGCTAGATATGTACATAAAGAGCTTGGGCTATTTAGCTTAGACTGTGATTA
>CAMNND010000072.1 GCA_946545035.1 uncultured Clostridium sp.
GCTCTCATTGAATTTAATACTGCAAGAACCGTAACACCGACATCAGCAAAAACTGCAAGCCACATTGGTGCATATCCAAATGCAGCTAATATTAAAACAATTATCTTTATCGCAATAGCAAAAATAATATTCTGCATTGCAATTCTAATTGTTCTTTTAGCTATCTTAATTGCATCTACAAGCTTTGATGTTTTATCTTCCATTAGGATAACATCTGCAGCTTCTATTGCAGCATCTGATCCGATTGCTCCCATTGCAATACCAATATCGGCTCTAGCAATTACTGGAGCATCATTTATTCCATCTCCAACAAATGCAATATTTGTATTAGCTTTTTTATTGTTTATTATTTCTTCAACTTTAGCAACCTTATCTTGTGGCAATAGCTCTGCATAATATTCATCAAGATTTAGCTCTTTTGCAACATCTTCAGCAACGTCTTTGTGATCACCAGTTAGCATCACTGTTTTTATTTTGTTTTGTTTAATCTTGCTAACAGCTGTTTTTGAATCTGATTTTATTCTATCTGATATAACAATATGTCCAAAATACTCTCCATTAATTGCGACATGTACGATTGTTCCAGATTTCTCGCATTCTTTCCATTCAATACCAATGCTTTTCATTAGTTTGTAATTTCCAACATATACCACATCATCATTTACTTTAGCTTTAACACCTTGGCCTGCAAATTCTTCTACTTCCGTTACTGAGCAATCATCATCTTCATTCTCGTATGCATCTTTAAGAGAGATTGCAATTGGATGTGATGAATATCTTTCAACGTGTGCAGCCAAATGTAATAATTTGTTCTCATCAAATATTTCTGGATGAATAGCAACAACCTTAAATACACCTTCTGTTAATGTTCCAGTTTTATCAAATATAATTGTACTAATCTTAGAAAGTGAATCTACATGGTTTGATCCTTTTATCAATATTCCTCTCTTTGAAGCACCTCCAATTCCACCAAAGAATGCTAGTGGAACAGATATAACTAAAGCACATGGACATGATACAACTAAAAATGTTAATGCTCTTAGAAGCCATGTTGAAAAACTATCTATGAAGTTTCCTGAAACAATTGGCGGTATTATAGCTACAAGTATTGCTGCTATAACAACTATTGGTGTGTATATTTTAGAAAACTTCGTTATAAACTTTTCACTTTTTGATTTTTGCTCTGAAGCATTTTCAACTAAGTCAATTATTTTAGCAACTGTAGAATCTTCAAATTTCTTTGTAACTCTAGCTCTAACAGTTCCATTTATATTTACGCATCCAGATAATATAACATCTTCCACGTCAACACTTCTTGGAACACTTTCTCCAGTTATTGCAACAGTATTTAAACTTGTTTTTCCTTCAATAACAACACCATCCATTGGAACTTTTTGTCCTGGTGAAATAACCATTATTTCTCCAACTTCAACAGTATTAGGATCAACTTTATCTACCTTGCCATTTCTTTCTACATAAGCGACATCTGGTCTTATTTCCATTAGTGCCTCTATAGATTTTTCGCTCTTTCCTTCTGCAATTCCTTCAAATAGCTCTCCCAATTGGAAAAATAACATTACAAAAACCGCTTCTGCAAATTGTGGCTCACCACCTGGTATAAATCCAATTGCGAATGCCCCAACAGTTGCTACAAACATTAAAAAATCTTCATCAAATATTTCTCCATGAAATATATTTTCTATTGCTTCTTTTATTGTTTCAAATCCAACGATAAAGTATGGGACTAAAAATATTAGCAGATTTACCCATATAGGCAAATTACATGTTTTCTCTATAGCAATTGCAATTCCTAACAAAATTGCCGATATTATTATTTTAATTAAATCATGTTTCGTCTCTTCTTCCATAAGTCCTCCTTGCGATTTTGTCATATCATTCTAGTAATAAATATGACATTTATTTCACATTTATTATATTTTTATAATGATAAGATGTCAATATAAAAATAACAAGAATTCGAAAGTATATTCAAATTCTTGTTATTAACATTACTTTTTGATTATGTCTTTTATTACCTCTCCTGCAATTATTAAACCAGCCACTGATGGTACAAAAGAAACGCTTCCTGGTATATATTTTTTCTTAACCAATCCATTACTTTCCTCTTCGTAGCTTGTATCAACTTTTATAGGCTCTTCTTTTGAATAAACAACTTTTAATTTTTTTATTCCTCTTGCTCTAAGCTCTTTTCTCATAACTTTAGCAAGTGGACATACACTTGTCTTATTAATATCTGTTACTTCAAACTTGGTTGGATCAAGTTTATTGCCTGTTCCCATACATGATATTACTGGAACTTTTAATGTGTTTGCTCTCATAACAATATCTATTTTTGATGCAACTGTATCAATACAGTCAACAACATAAGAAACACTACTATCAAATATATCTTTACTTTCTGGTGTAAAAAATTCTTGTATCATCTCTACTTTTGCATCTGGATTAATATCGAAAATTCTTCTTCTCGCTACTTCAACTTTTTTCATTCCAATTGTTTTATGAGTTGCTATCAATTGTCTATTAATATTAGTTAAGCTGACTTCGTCCGCATCAACTAAAATAAAATTACCAATTCCAGATCTTGCTAATGCTTCTACAACATATGATCCAACTCCACCAATTCCAAATATAACAACTTTTGAATTCTTTAGTTTATTTACAGCTTCTTCTCCTAGCACAAGCTCTGTTCTTGAAAATTGATTTATCATTACATCCTCCTACATATCTTTTATAAGATCTAAAAAATTATCAAAATAATCTTTTACACAACTTGATATTTCAATATACATCTTTCGCTCTTCTGGAAATGTATGTATTGCAAAATGGCTCTCTGATAATAACCACAATGCTGTATATCCCTGGACTTTAAAATGATGCTCCACTTTTTTAACAATCCCAAAGCCACTTTTTATTAATAGCTCCTCAAATTTTCTTACAATTATCATTTCTTCTGTTACATCGTAAGTAATCCATTTATTATAATTGTACATAACCGCTTTCATTTATTGTCTTCCTTTCAATGCACATATATTTATTACCAATTTTGTACTTCTTCATTATAGTATGTAATAAGAGCTGGTTCAAACATATTATTTTCTTTAATCCCGTCTATATCCACGCTCTCATCCTTACCAAATACAAATAACGAATCAATATTATCATTTGACAAATATTTAGTATCAACTTTTAAGTCATGTCTACTATGCTCACCATTATATGCCATATTGAATCCCCATTCTCCAAAAGATGGAACTTGTATATGGTATGGTATTACATTATCAAACTGGCTCTTAATTGTTTTATTAATACACCAGAATGACTTTGGAGCATAATATGGACTCGTTGATTGGCAAACAATTACCCCTTCTGGAGTTAATATATTTTTTATATAGTTATAGAAAACATTTGTATATAACTTATTAAGAGTTGTATTATTTGGATCAGGAAAATCTATTATAATAACATCAAATAGCTCATTATTTTCCTGGACAAATAAATAAGCATCTTCATTTACAATTGTCAACTTACTATTATCTAAAGATCCATTATTAAGCTTTGTAATTTCTTTATTGCTTCTGCAAAGATCTGTCATATCTTTATCAATATCAACTAATACAATTTTTTCAACATCGTCATATTTAAGTACTTCTCTTGCTGCTAAGCCATCACCACCACCAAGAATCAGTATGTTATGGTGAGATTTTGCATACATCATCGGTACATGTACTAAAGCCTCATGATATCTATATTCATCCATAGAGCTAAACTGTAAATTTCCATCTAAGAATAATCTCACATCATCTTTATGTTTCGTCATGACTATTTTTTGATATTGAGTCTGCTCAGATAATATTATATCGTCTCTATATAACCCAGATTCTATTTTTTTTGTAATAACATCTGCAGAGCATAAAAATACAACTATCATAATAAAACACATAACAGAGCTAGTTAAAACTTTTTTATACTCATATATTTGTGCTCTATATTTTATTATTATAAGAATTGCAGTTATTACATTTATAGAGCCAACCAATAAAGCTGTTGTTATAAATCCGAGCTTTGGAAATAGAAATAACGGAAAAGCAATAGATCCAATTAATCCACCTATGTAGTCAAATGTGAAAATATTAGCCAAATTTCTTCTAACATCACTATTATTATTCTCAATTATTCTAGTTAAAATTGGTATTTCAAGTCCTACAAAAATTCCAATTGCAATAATAAGAGCATACATTATAAGCTCGTATATTTCTGTATATATATTTGCCATAAACAAAATAAAAGTTGAAAAACCCCCTAGAATTCCAATAGTCATCTCAACAAGAATAAATTTGTTGAATAATCTATTCTTTACATACTTTGAAAGATATGAACCTATACCCATTGCACTCATATATAAACCAATCGTTATTGAAAATTGTGTTACGCTATCACCTTGAATATATGAACTTATAGCACTTATCAATAATTCATATATGATAGAGCAAATCGAAATTAATAGAGTTGTAATAAATAATAGTTTAATATCAAATTGCCTTTTTTCAACTATTTCATTTGAATTTTCCTTTACACTCTTCACCATTTTATAAAACACCACTCATTACTATAGCAATTGCAATAAACATCCCCGCTATCATAACTCCTACTGCTTTATTATGATTATCTACTTCTTCTGTTAAACTAAAATCTTTTTTAAATACTAGAGCAGTTATATAGTACCCAATTATACAAAATATAAGACCAATAGCAACGTATATAACTATTTCTATTAAACTTGATAAAAATGTCATTTAAAATCCCTCCTTTTATTTAATAACCGTTCTAATAATTATAGCTACAGCAATAAATATACCCGCTATCATAAATCCTGCACCTACATTCTTTTCCTTAAGCTCTTTATTAAAATTATAAGGTACGCATAAATCAAATAGAAATACGCATATCATCATTAATATAATTCCAATAGATGCATAACCAATACTTCTTAAAATCTCCATCCAGTCAATATTCATATTTTTACCTCTCTTTTCTATTATATAAAATCTATTTTCCTGAGCTCGTACCGCCACCAGAGCTACGTCTACTATTTATACTGCTTTGTCTTGCAGATGTTCTGTATTCTTTATAACTAGAATTTTCGTTAGATGTTCTATATGTTCTATAATAATAGCTTCTATGATGGCTATGATATGTAGAACCTGAGCTCTCAACATACTTTTTATCTGAGACCTGAACATACACTTTTCCATCTTCTATATATACATATGCAAACTCTCTTTTCGTCTCAAGACCAATTCCATCTTCCTCCGTAGATTCCTCTAAATCCTTCGTTTTTGTTATTCCCTCAGGAACAGCATTTATAATATCTTTTACCGTTTCATCGATTGTACTATATTTAGATAAATACACCCTTGCTTTTTTGTTATTTTCATTATTTGTAACAGATGTAATATACTCATATTTAGATGTATTTTTCTTTAAGTAGCTCTGAATTGAATTTTTTGAAAGTTCAAAAGGTAACAATGCCATAATTGGAACCATAAGAGCAAGTATAAAAACTATTATTGGTTTTACTATATTCCCAGAAAAACTACTTACTGAC
>CAMNND010000073.1 GCA_946545035.1 uncultured Clostridium sp.
TATTGAGGTTCAACAACATCAATCCATTGTTTTAATATTTCTTTTTCTTGTGGTTTTTGTTTAACATATTGAATAGCAGCAGCAATTGGAATCCATTTTTGGATATAGCTTTTATCTGTTCCGCTCTTTTCAGCATACAAATTAATATACTCTTCAGCAAATTTCTTTCTACCATTCATACACAATTGTAAGTATGATGTAGCAACATCACTTGCAGCATTTCCCTGAGTTACATGAGCCCAGTCAATTACATAATAATCTCCATTATCTGTGATAACAATATTGCTTGGGACAAAGTCTCCATGGCATAGTTTATAATGGCTCTTAATTCCTTCAAGTCTTTGTAGTAATTCATATTTAGTATTTTCTTCAAATACATCTGAATCTGCAATTTTCCTTTTATACTTATCGCTCATTCTATTTAGCAATGGAACTTTGTTTGAAAAGATTTCCATTTGAATTTTAACAAATAAGTCTAAATACTCGTCCATTTTATCTGGATTTTTATCCATCAGATCTTCAAGTGTTGTCCCCTTAATATGTTCATAAACAATTCCAAGTTTATTATCAATATCAACAACTTCCTTTATCTTTGCCATATTAAGGTTTGTACCTTCTTCAACTCTTGCATGGTTCATTGCTTCATTAAATATATCTGCCTTTGAATACCCTTCATTAAACAATTTTATCGTATTACCATCATCTTCATATACAACCTTTGTAGCTCTTTTCGCAATTGGATTATTTAAATTATAACTCATATTATTAACCTCCATTCTTGCTCTTAGAGCTCCTTCATGAAGAGCTCTAAGATAATTAAAAATTTATTACTTATTATTTATATTTTATTTTCCGTAATATACTTTTAAATATAGATTCTTAATCTCTTCAATTGTTGGATAACGTGGGTTTGCACCTGTACATTGATCATCAAATGCTTGCTCACTCATTTCATCAAGTGTTGCTAAGAAATCTTCTTCTTTAATACCATAATCTTTTATAGTATGTTTGATTTCAATTGTATCTTTTAATTCATCTATTTTAGCTAATAATTTTTCAAATTTTTCATTATCATCTTTTCCAGTAATTCCAAGTGATTCAGCAATTTCTGCATATCTTCTTAATGTGTGAGGATGATCATATTGTGGGAATGTTCCCATTTTGTATGGTACTTCTTCAGCGTTAAATCTCATTACATCATTTAATACAAGCGATACTGTAACACCATGTGGTAAATGATGGAATGCACCTAATTTATGACCCATTGAGTGACAAATTCCTAAGAATGCATTTGCAAACGCCATACCAGCAAGTGTTGCTGCATGTGCCATTTTCTCTCTTGCAACTGGATCATTAGCACCTTCTTTATATGCTCTTGGTAAGTATTCGAAGATAATTTTAATTGCTTCCAATGCCATACTATCTGTAAATTCAGTAGCCATCATTGAAACATATGCTTCAATACTATGAACTAATGCATCTATACCAGAGGCTGAAGTTAATCCTTTTGGAGCATTCATCATCATATCAGCGTCTACTATAGCCATCTTTGGTAATAATTCATAATCTGCTAGTGGATATTTAACTCCTGTTTGTTCATCTGTAATAACAGCAAATGGTGTTACTTCTGAACCAGTACCTGCTGATGTTGGAACTGCAATAAAGTATGCTTTCTCACCCATCTTAGGGAATGTATAAACACGTTTTCTAATATCCATGAATCTCATAGCCATATCTAAGAAATCAATTTCTGGATGTTCATATAGAACCCACATAATCTTTCCAGCATCCATTGCTGAACCACCACCAATTGCGATAATACAATCTGGTTTGAATTCAGCCATTAGTTTAGCACCTTCTTTTGCACATGCTAAGTTTGGATCTGGAGCAACATTTGAAAATGTTGTATGCTCAATTCCCATTTCATCTAATTTATCTGTTACTACTTTTGTGTAGCCATTTTCGAATAAGAATTTATCTGTTACAATAAATACTCTCTTCTTATCCATTACATATTTTAATTCTTCAATTGCAACAGGTAAGCAACCTCTCTTAATATAAACCTTTTCAGGCATTCTAACCCAAAGCATATTGTTTCTCCTTTCAACAACTGTTTTTGTATTTAATAGGTGTTTAATTCCAACGTTTTCTGATACAGAGTTTCCTCCCCAGCTTCCACATCCAAGTGTTAGTGATGGAGCCATTTTAAAGTTATAGATATCACCTATACCACCTTGTGATGAAGGCATATTTATAACAACTCTGCATGTTGGCATGCTACTATAGAATTTTTGCATCTTTTCTTGCTCTGTCATTGTGTTAATAAATAATGAAGATGTATGACCAAGTCCTCCATCATAAATAAGATGTCTTGCTTTTTCTATTGCATCATCAAAGTTTTCTGCTTTGTACATAGCAAGAACTGGTGATAATTTTTCATGAGCAAATTCTTCTGAAATATCTACACTTTCAACTTCTCCAATTAATACTTTAGTTGTCTCTGGAACTTTAACTCCAGCAAGCTCTGCTATTGTAGCTGCCTTTTGTCCAACTATTTTAGCATTTAACGCACCATTAATTAATATTGTTTTACGAACTTTTTCGATTTCGCTCTTCTTTAAGAAATAGCATCCACGTTTTTCAAATTCAGCTTTTACTTTGTTATATATTTTACTATCAACTATACAAGATTGCTCGCTTGCGCATATCATACCGTTATCAAATGTTTTTGAATGTATAATTGAGTTAACAGCTAGAATAATATCTGCTGATTCATCAATAACAGCAGGAACATTTCCCGCACCAACTCCAAGGGCTGGCTTTCCGCTTGAATATGCAGCTTTAACCATACCAGGTCCACCTGTTGCTAAAATTGTATCTGACTCTGCCATTAACATATTTGTTAAGTCAAGTGATGGAACATCAATCCATCCGATTATTCCTTTTGGAGCACCTGCTTTAACTGCTGCCTCTAGGACTATTTTAGCAGCCTCTATTGTTGATTTCTTAGCACGTGGGTGTGGGCTTATAATGATACCGTTACGTGTTTTTAAACATACTAGTGTTTTAAATATTGCTGTTGATGTTGGATTAGTCGTTGGTATAACAGCTCCAATTAAACCAATTGGCTCTAGTACTTTTTTATATCCATATGATTTATCCTCTTCAACAACTCCTACTGTTTGAACATTTTTATATTTATTATAGATGTATTCTGCAGCATAGTTATTTTTTATAACTTTATCCTCTATTACACCCATGCCTGTTTCTTCAACTGCAAGCTTTGCAAGTGGAATTCTTGCTTGATTTGCAGCCATTGCTGCGGCAAAAAATATCTTATCAACTTTCTCTTGTGAAAATGTAGCAAATTCCTTTTGTGCTTTTCTTACATTTTCAATTAACTTTTGTAATGATTCTGTACTATCTACAATGTCATAATTACTCATTGCCAAATCTCCTCCTTATTCCTATTTAGGTTATTCAATTATTGTGTTTTAATACACTTTTTGGAAAATATTAATAACTATTTAACAATACAGCTAGTGATGCAGACAAATCTTCGTTTTTGATTCTTATATCATCTGGAACCTTTAAGTGTATTGGAGCAAAATTCCAAATTACTTTTATACCACAATCTATAAGCTTATCACAAACTTCTTGAGCTGCTTCTCTCGGAACTGTTATAATTGCTACACTAATTTTATTTTTCTTAACATAGTTTTTTAAACCATTCATTGAAAATATCTTCTTGTTATCGCACTTTTTCTTATCGACATCAAAAGCTCTAACAACTTTAATCTTATTTTCAAATCCAGAATAATTCATCAATGCTTGACCAAGTCTACCAGCTCCAATTACAATGATATCTTTAGATTTATTTATATTTAAAAACTCTTCAATATCATTGATAAGGTCATTAACCACAAATCCTACTCCTGGCTTACCATCCGTTTTACTAACACATGCTAAATCTTTACGAACTTGTATTGGGTTAAAACCAAGCTCCCTAGCTATACTTGTAGATGAAACATTATTTATGTTTTCCAATTGCATTTTTTTAAGTATTCTCAAATACTTTGGTAACCTTCCTAATGTAACTACTGAAATAGCCAATATTTTTTCTCCTTTCTTGTAGTTCGATAAATGTTTATCGAACTTGATTATAGCATGCTAATTTTTATATAGCAATATGTTTTTTATATTTTTTGTATTTTCTTCTCTTTATCAATACTTAATTAATATTCCACCTTTTTACCACAATTTGGACAGTGTCTATGTATGTTTCCATATCGTGTCATTACTGAATGTCCACAATTTGGACATGTACACATACAAGATGCAATAATACGTCCTATAAATAGGCTAGCAAAAGCAATTCCTAAAAGTGGAAGTACAAAATCAGGAGATTGAACTTCAAATAATCCCATCTCATATCTCATTTTGTCGATTCCTTGCAAGTTTTGTATTACATTATTTTTGTAAGATTGTTCAGCAGCTTCAGTAATCAAAAGCATTAATATACTAAAGACAAAAGACACAACTTCAATAATTTTTCCTTTTCTGATATTACTCATTTTTTTCATAAATCATACCTCCCAAAATAACTTAATAAAACATCAAAAAAGTCTATATATAGATGACTATATATAGACTAAAGTTTTAATTTATTTTGAGCTTTTGTCATATATAGTGTTCCATATATATAACAAGTCTCATTTTTTAATCTAGACCCAGAAACTAATGTTTCGGTTGTTGAGTCTATTCCAATTTGGTAATTACTCCCTCATTACATTTTGTAGTATATCATATATAATTTGCTTATGTCAACTATTTTTTGTGAATATTTACATTATTTCAACATATCTAATAATTTTTTTAAAGTTTCTTCAACATTAAGATTTCCTTCTTCTATTACTATATCTGCATATTTATCGTATAGAATAGATCTTTCTTTATATAAGTCTTCAAAGGTTTGGTTTTCTTTTAATACTACACCTCTTCCTTTTATATTCTGAACTCTTTTTTGTATATTTTCAAAGTCTTGTTTTAAATAGATAACTTTTCCAATATTTTTTAGATTTTCCATTGCATCGGTTCCATATACAACACTACCACCAGTTGCTATTACTGATTTATCTGCTTTAAGTTCACTATTTATTTTATTTTCTATTTCTATAAAACCCTCTACTCCATTTTCAGCTATTAATTCTGATAATAACTTTTGCTCTTTTTCTTGTATTATTAAATCTGTATCTATAAATTTGTATCCTAATACTTTAGCTAGTATTACGCCAATTGTACTTTTACCTACACCAGGCATTCCAATTAAAACTATATTATTTTTCTCCATGTTAAGCACCTCACTTTTGAGATATATTAACATAGATTATTAAACTTTTCTATATTTATTTTAGAGCCAAAAGACCACCAAGCTTTTATACTTGATGGTCTCCTGGTCTGATTACTTTACGGGGCGAACATTGACCCAATCAATGAAGTCATCCATAACCTTTCCGATTTCTTCACCGAAAAGCCCGTAGAACACGCCAAGACCTTTCATTGCCTCAGCCGTCATAAACTCCTG
>CAMNND010000074.1 GCA_946545035.1 uncultured Clostridium sp.
TATGATGCTTCATATATATGTAGTTATTGCGGAAATAAAATCGTAGATGTTATAGAAAAGAAATAAAGGATGGAATAAATGACAATTAAAATTATAATAGCAATAGTAGTAATCATTCTTATTGTTATATTAGTTGCATATAGTGACTATATAGGATGGTTCTTTAGATTGCTAAAAGGTGAAATAAAACATAATAATAATCTAAATAAATTGATGAACGAAAACAGAAGAGATAGATACTTAAAATTAAATGATATAAAAAAGATAGTTGGAGATGTTGATAGTAAAATAAGAGAGCTTGGTTATCCAATAAAATCAGAATATATTTTATCTTCCGATTTGGAAAGAAAACTTAGATATACGAGATATGACGATAAGTCTATACATGAGCTTTTTAAATCAATATATGAGTTCATGGGAATAAATGGAGATGACATTACCTTTAATATTAGAAGAACATCAAGTAGAACACAAACACCAGTTGCAGGTAGCTATGATGATAAAAATAAGATAGTTACATTGGAAATATCAACATATTCAACAACGGATCAAATTATATCAACATTATCCCATGAGTTGTCACATCATATTCTCTTGTCAAATGGATTTGAACTAAAAGACAGAGGTTCAAATGAAATATTTACAGATATAACAGCAATATATATGGGATTTCATAAATTCTTTTATAGATCATATAGAGACAGAAGTAGAATAATATATGAAGGAGAATTCCTTGAACTTGTAGACAGAAGAAAGCTTGGGTATATTGGATATAAAGATGTAAAATATGCAGCAAAGCT
This sequence comes from uncultured Clostridium sp., assembly GCA_946545035.1. Taxonomy (GTDB): domain Bacteria; phylum Bacillota; class Clostridia; order TANB77; family CAG-508; genus CAG-492. The sequence continues at coordinate 801 of CAMNND010000074.1, forward strand.
TTCAAAAAAATTAAAAAATAAAAAGACAATATAGTATCTTATTATATTGTTTTTTTTAATTGAAAGTAGGGCTTATCTATGTTAGTATACAGTCATAAGATAAAAATAAATAGGAGGTAATATGGAAAAATTTAATAAATTACAAGAATATTTAAAGCAAGTAGAATACTTAGGATATACAGTAGCAATGCTTAGATGGGAGATGGATACAACAGCTCCAAAAAAATCTTTTGAATATTTAATAGATGTAAGTACGAAATTTGAAATGGATTCATTTAAATTAACGCAAAGCGAAGAGTATATTAAGTTAATAGAAGATGTTATAAATAGTGATGAATATAAAAAGCTTAATGAACTACAAAGAAGTTATCTAGATAATCTAAGAGAAGATTATTATAAAATGAAAAATGTTCCAGAAGATTTTTATAAGGAATATTGTGAGCTAAGAAATAAGTCACTTAATAGTTGGGTTGAAGCTAAAGAAAAGAATAATTATGAAATATTTAAACCATATTTAATAAAGATAATAAATGAAACAAAGAAGTATTATAAGTTTATTTATCCAGACAGTGATAATTTATATGATTGTATGTTAAATGATTATGAAAAAGGATTAAAATCAGAGCAAATAGATAAGTTATTCGGAGATTTAAAGGAACAAATAATCCCAATAATAAAAAATCTAAAAAATAATAAAATTGAAAAATTAGAAAAAAAATATACAAATGAAAAGCTAATTGACTTAGGATATTTTCTTCTTGATTATATAGGCTTCGATAACACAAGAGGAGCACTCGGTATATATACACATGGTTATACAATGAAATTAAATAATAACGATGTTAGAATTACATTTTCAAATGATAATGATATTACAGATATATGTTCAACAGTTATTCATGAAGGTGGTCATGGAATATTTGAGCAGAATATTGATGAATCAATAGCTAAATTCTATACATATGATATTGATAAAGTTGCTCTACATGAAAGTCAATCAAGATTCTTTGAAAATATATTAGGAAGAAATATTAATTTCTGGAAACCAATATATAATGATATAAAGGAAAAATTAAATATTGATATTCCACTAGAAGAGTTTGTACAAAAATTTAATGACGCTAAGCCATCAACAATAAGAACAAAGGCTGATGAATTAACTTATTGTATGCATATAATAATTAGATATGAACTTGAAAGATCAATATTTAATGGAAATGTAGATTTTGATAAATTACCAGAAATGTGGAATGAAAAGTACAAAGAATATTTAGGCGTAGATGTTCCAAATGATGGAGAAGGTATCTTACAAGATATGCATTGGTCAGAAGGAGCATTTGGATATTTTCCATCATATTTACTAGGATCTATTTTCGATGGAATGCTAATTGAAACTGTAAATGAAAAGGTTGGTAATATTGATGATCTTCTTTCTAAAGGAAAAATAAAAGAAATTACTAAATTTTTAAATGAAAACATACACAAATTTGGTGGCACATATAATATTGACGAAGCGGCTATAAAAGTATGTGGTAAGAAGCTTGAAGTGGATGGAATAGTTAAGTATTTTAAAAATAAATATGGTAACAATTAACAAAAGAAATAAAAAATACTGGAGAGATTATGAAGAAAAAATTACAAGATAAATTATTAATTTTTAAAGATGAAAAATATGATTTAAAAAATACAATATATATGTTGTTATTAATAATGGTAATAAGTGCTTTTTTTGGATTTATATATGAAACTTTTTTTTATAGAATTGACTTAGGCTATTTTGTAAAAAGAGGATCTACTTTTGGTCCGTGGATTCCGATATATGCATTTGGAGGTCTAGCAATAACATTATTTACATATAGACTAAAAAAACATCCGTTATTAGTATTTGTTATTAACTGTATAGTAACAGGAATACTTGAATATGCAACAGGTTTTGTATTTTGGGAATGTTTTCATAAAAGGCTATGGGACTACAATGTAGAAATATGGAATTTTGGAAATATAAATGGTTATATATGCTTAAGATCAATATTATTTTTTGGATTATCGAGCTTATTTTTGATTTATGGAATTATTCCTATTTTGAAAAAAGTTAAAGTTAAGATGCCAGAAAAGAATTTAGCAATTATATCTTGTATACTGGGGTTGCTCTTCTTTATTGATATGATTGCGTATATGATATTAAAATAAAACAAAGTATCTTGCTTGAAATTATATTGGGCAAGGTACTTTTATAATTTTATAGGTATTGAAGTTTTGGCGATATTTTCATATAATAGACGAAACTACTATATTTATTTGGAGGAATTAGATGAAGATTGGAATAGATTTAGATGGAGTTGTTATTGACAGTGAAACAACATTTAGAACGTATGAAGAAATATATGCGATTGAAAATCTTAATGGAAGAAAAATGATTAATTCAGAGGAGCCTAAATTTCAAGGTCGTTATGATTGGACAAAAGAGGAACAACAAGAATTTATAGAAAGATATTTTATGGATGTTTCTAAGAATAGTGGTCTTATGTCTGGTTTTGTTCCAGTATATAAAAGATTAAAAGAGCAAGGTCATGAGTTTGTAGTAATAACGGCAAGAGGTGGATTCATCGAAGAGATGAAAGATGACGCTGAAAGATTACTTAATGAAAATGGAATTAAGTTTGATAAATACTACTGGAAAAACGATGATAAACTTGAAGCTTGTAAAATTGAGAACGTTGATATTATGATTGACGATGATTATAAAATTATTAAGAGATTAAATGATAATGGCATAAAAGCTTTATATTTTAGAGATACCAATCTATTGAAACTTGAAGAGTCTCAATTAATGCATGAAGTAAACAACTGGGGCGACGTGTATAGATATATTTGTGAGAATAAGTAGATTAAAGGAGATAAATAAATGAGAATTATATTAGCTTCTGGCTCTCCTCGAAGAAAAGAGCTACTAAGTTTAATTGTTAAAGATTTTGAAATAATGGTAAGTGGTGTTGATGAAAAGTTAGAAGATGGTTTAACACCAGAGAAGCAGGCAGAAAAACTTGCATATATTAAAGCAAAAGATATATTTGATAAAACAGAGGGTGATAGAATTGTTATTGGCGCAGACACATTGGTTGTCAAAGATAACATTATTTATGGAAAACCAAAGGATAGAGCTGATGCTAAGAATATTATAAAGACAATGATTAGTGGAGATAAGACACACGATGTAATTACAGGGCTTTGTGTTCTTGTATATATTAATAATGAGTATAAAGAATATAAGACATTTGATAAAGCAAAAGAATATTTAAAAGATATATCAGATGAAGAAATTGATAGATGGATAGATACTGGAAAAGCAATGGATAAAGCTGGGGCATATGGTATAAATACAGAGTTTGGAGTACATGTTGAAAAGATAGAAGGAAATTATAACACTATAGTTGGACTACCAATTCATAAGTTATATGATATTTTAAAAGAATATATTTATAAATAATATGGAGGGGTTATATGGATAGATCAAAGATTATTATAAGAACAAGTATTAAAGCCATTGTCGTTAATATTTTATTAGTAGTATTTAAGGCAACAGTTGGAGTTCTTGCTAATTCTATTGCCATTATCTTAGATGCAGTAAATAACTTAAGTGATGCAGTTTCTTCTATAATTACAATTATTGGAGCAAAACTAGCAAATAAAGCACCAGATAAGGAGCATCCATATGGTCATGGAAGAATCGAGTACATAGCATCGGTTATAATTGCCATGATTATTTTACTTGCGGGTTTCACATCTTTAAAAGAGTCAATTGAGAAAGTAATAAAGCCAAACGATGTTAATTATTCGACCATTTCAATAGTTATAGTTGCTGTTGCAGTATTTGTTAAATTTTTCTTAGGAAGATATGTTAAAAATACAGGTAAAAAAATAGATTCTCAAAGCTTGATAGCTTCTGGTACAGATGCATTTTTTGACTCTGTAGTATCTTTTTCAACATTAGTTGCAGCTATTATAAACATTGTATGGGGATTAAAGCTAGAAGGATATATTGGTATTGTTATTTCAGCATTAATTATTAAATCAGGTATTGAAATTCTAAAGGAAACTTTAAACACAATAATTGGAACAAGGGCAAATGGAGAACTTTCAACTAAATTAAAAGAAAGAATTAATGAATTTGAGGAAGTACATGGTACTTATGATTTAATGTTACATAGCTATGGTCCATCAAAAATAATGGGAGCTGCTAATATACAAGTTGATGAACATATGACTGCTAAACAAATTCATGGACTAAGTAAGAGAATACAAGGAACTATATATAAGGAATTTGGAATTATTCTTATATTGGGAATTTATGCTTCAAACGAAAGTGATGAGGTTGCGGTTCAAATTGAAAAGGATTTAAGAGAGATAATTGCTGAATACACAGAAATAATTCAGCTTCATGGTTTCTTTGTAGATAACGAGAAAAAAACAATTAACTTTGATATTATAATTGATTTCTCAGCAGATGATCCAAAGAAAATAAAAGACGAGGTATTAGAAAAAATTAGAGCTAAATACCCAGAATATAAATATTACATAGTAATAGATAGTGATTTCACTGACTAAAGTATGGAGGAAAAATTTTTATGGATAAAAAATATTTAATATTAGATATGGGATATGTACTAGTAAAACCAACAGCAGGTGATTGGCTTGTAACCCCTGTATTACTTAAAAATGTTGATAT
>CAMNND010000075.1 GCA_946545035.1 uncultured Clostridium sp.
GCATTTTCTTGGTTGTGGTTTACGGATATGACTCTTTTAATTGTAACATAATATAAAAAGATATTCAAGTTTTGAATATCTTTCCATACATTATTTTAAGTTATTATTTATACCTTTATATTGTCCAAATTGAACAAATCCAGCTTTAAATTTTGACTCATCTAATTTTCTCTTTAATGCACTATCTTCAATTTCCTTTTGTACGGCTGCGTATACGTCAGCCTCATTTGGAACCTTTGTCTTTATTCCTCTTGCTTTATCCATCTTGCACTTTTCTTTAGCTTCGATCATTCTACTATTTACAATAGCTCTGATCATGGTTTGTCTTGATGACTCAGAAATAGCGTATGTACTTCTAACAGCCCCATCAAGAGTTGCGATATCTTCAGATGTTATACTTAAATCTAGCGGTTTCTTTTCATTATTTTTATATACAAAGTGCATATTTTTCATATCTCTTTTGTATACATTCTTACATGATTCTTCTTCTACTCTGCTATTGCACGCAAGTTTTGCCCTTTTAAATATTCTACTCATCTCTATATTTGTGCTCTTATCATACATTCTAGAATCTGTATGAACATATATCTTTGGCATTTGCTTAGTAGATTTTGCAGAAACTTTTTCTGCATCTGGACTTTCTTCATTTTCTCTTGTGATACATAATCCATTATCATTCATCTTTATTTCTATTGCTTGTTTTAACTTAGTACTTCCCTTTCTGTCATATTCAAGCTTAATTCCTTCAGGCATTTCCAGGAATGCTAAACCTTGTCTAATTGTACTAAAATTTTTAACCTTCATTTCATCAGCTTCATGGTTAGATTCTTTGAAACACTGAATATATTCAAATATTGCATCATATACAACTGGATTATCTAGATATTTTTTTGGAATTCCAAGCTCATCAACAATAAATTTCTTTATCAATTCATTTTCGGTAAGTACTGGCTCTTCTATTTCTTCGATTATTATTTGTTTACCCGCATTAAGAAGTTTTTGTCTTCTTTGATTTTTCTTAATAACCTTAGCATCTTCTTTATTTTGTGATTTCATTTCTTTAATAATTGTCTTGTATTCATTAGTTAGCTCTTTTATTTCGCTAAGAGCCTTCTTTATTACAGCATCATTTTTTTTCTTAATTTTTGGGGAAATTTTCTTACTAGACATATCTGTCTCGATATTTTTCATACACATATTAATTGCGTCAACAATTTTAGTCTTTGTAATCAAATATTGTAGTTTATATCCAAGAATTTTTTGTGGGACAAATTCTTTATTTTGAGCCGCAATAGTACTTTTGTCCATTTTATCTAAGAAACTACCATACTCCTTATAAACTGGATTAACTGCCTCTTGTTTTCTAATATTAGAGCCAATTCTATTGCTTTCCATTGAACCAAAATATTTTCCGATAAGCTCAGGTTTAATAACTGTTTCTGTATTGTGATTTTCACAAAATTTTTCAATATTATCCTCAAGCTCTTTTAAATATACAGTATTTAGACCATTAACATGATTTTCTATTATCGTCATATAATCGTCTATTTTACAACATCCTTGCTCACTCATATGATTAAAATGCTCTTGATTCAAATTATTTAATCTTTCATATGCTTCTATCTCAAAGTTAGCTCTTTCAATATCTCCATTTACAGGGATCTTTTGTGAATAACAACCATATATCCTTGATTGTAACTCCTTACTAAGCTCTATTCTTTGGTTGTATACATTAAGAGCTTTTACTGCTATCTCTTTTGCTTTTTTATCTCCTGCAATTACTTTTAGCTGAGCTGGTGAAAAGATGCATTCTTTTGCATCAGTACTTTTCCCATTCAAATAATCATTTACTTGAAATAATCTTTTTGGAATTCCGTCTTTACCAGTTCCAGTTACATATGATCCACTAAGCTCTCCAATCATATCTTCAAGTAGATCAATAATCTCAACACTTTGTCCTTTGTTCATTTAATATCCCCCAAATTAAATATCTCTTGTTTTTCCATCTTATTTTCCGACTAATTCTCTATGCCAATTTTATCATTTTAAATAATTATGAGTCAATAGAATTTTGGGGACGGAGCAAAATGTTACACAATTGTAATATTTTGCTCCGTCCCCATTTTTCCTATCTTTCTAATCCTTTATTAAATTCATCATCTTTTGCTGGCTCTTGTGCTTTTTGCTCTTGTAGATTCTGCTTAGCCTTTTCTGCCATCTCACTTTGTTTCTCCATAACTATTTGCATTTCATCATCACCAAGAACCCAGCTTTTACCTGTTTCCTCGTTTGACTTAGCTCCCAACTCTGAGGATTCTTTCTCAGGCTCATTTCCTGCAGCTAACATATATTGGTACATATTAATTAATCTGTTATTTTCTCTTCTTATTTTGAATAACTGCCATCTTGTTCTTAATGATATATGACCTTTAGATGTATCTCTCCAAAACTCAGGGCCTTTATTTGCAAATAAAAGTACAGCTCTTCTAATAGGGCCATTAGCATCCCCATTTGGCTCAATTTCTGTCAACATTTTTTTAGCCTCTTCAATTTCAACCCCGCTGTTTAATGCCTCTATAATTGTTAAAGCCTCAGCTGCATCCTTTCCTTTGTAAGGACCTTTAAAGCAATCTTCAACATATCCTTCCCATTGCTCTGCTCTTTCAGGGAATATAATTCTCTCACCTTTTTTTATTAGCTCTTCCATTTGATCCTGCTCTTCTTTGGTCAAAACACTTTGTTTTTCGCTCATAAAAACCTCCGTTTATCTTTCGTTCTGCACTAATTATATCATAAATATTTTTTTTAAAATATATTTTTTACAATTTATTAAATTTCCATAAACCCAAACTAATTAAGTAAGTAATAAGTAACATTACGGGAAATACAACAATAATTGATATTACACCTCCAGCAGCAAAACCATACCAATCGTATATAGGTAATACTTTCCCATTCTCAGCGTGTATTAATATATTTATAGTATAAAATATACCATATAATAACATTGGAATAGTACCCATACAAACATATTTAAATTTTATCTTATCTGTTTTCTCTAAAAAAACAAATGTAATTGCGCTTAGTACTGGTACGATAAAATGATAGAATAAATTGCTATTCTTGAACATTGAAAAATAACCATGCTTTGCATATGGAGCTAAATACAATGCTGTTGTTAAAAATGTAAGTACAACACCTACTGTAAATACCATTTTTAGTATATATAATGATGTTGGTATTTCTTTTAACTTTCCTGCCATTACACGTATTTCAGCTAATGCAAATATAAAAGATATTATTCCCATAAGTACGTTTGATTGAACCGTAAAAAATTTAAACAAGCCAATTCCCGTTTCTGTCAAAGATGTTTCTTTGCCCATGAAATAAATACCATTTATCATAAAGATTGTTGCAAATATCACAAAAATTGTAATCATTATATTTACAACAGCAGATATTTTTATTTTAGAAAGCATATTTCTCTCCTATCTTTTATTATTTTTGATGTACATCAATTTGATTGTATGGAACTTCAATATTATTCTTTTCTAATCCAACCAGAATATTCCTTAAGATATTTCTTCTTGCTTGCAACTTCTTTTCTGGATTACATTTTGCTTTGATTAAGTATGTAATACTTGAATCTGCTAGATCACTTACACCAATGTACTCACAGTCTTCTATCAACTCATCTGCTTTTACTAAGTCAATAATATTTGAAACTGCTTTCTCAGCTTTAGTTAATTTCACTTCATAAGGCATTGGAATGTTAATATAAATGTAGCTTGACACAACCTCAACTTGCTCTATATTTCTATTTGAAATAGAAATAATATTACCAGTCTTTAAATCTTCCATTTTCGTTGTTTTTAAACCAATAGAAAGAACTTTTCCTTCAATCTCTTTAAATTTTATAACATCCCCAACGTTATAGTATGAATCCGATATTATATCGAATCCTTTTACAAAATCTTTAAGAGCATCTTGAATTGCAAAACCAACAATAACTCCCATAATTCCAACACCAGCTAGCATTGAACTAACATTAATTCCATTGACTTGTAAAAGAATTAATATAGTTACGACTATGAAAACATATCTAATTACACTTATTATTAATCTATAGTATGTCTTACCTTTTTTACTTTTAAACATTTTTAAATTACTGCTCTTCTCTCTTTTTCTTAGAAAATGAGCAATACATTCGTATAATATAACGCTAATTGTGATTACCGCTATTGAACTTATAAATTGTGTATGCATTAAGTTGCTTAGAAAATCCTTTATTTTTTCCATTACTTTTCCTCCTGATTTTTATTAAACATCCCTTTTAGTATTCCAGTATACAACATTAAATACGATATGGCAACACAAAAACCTCCACACACATCACTTGTATAGTGAACTCCTAGATATATTCTGCTCATGCCAATTAATATTATTAAGATAGTTAATGCTATGGTTGATATTATTTTTATTATCTTATTATCTACATATTTGTTAATTATATATATCAAATAACCATAAAAAGCCATACTAACCATTGAATGCCCTGATGGAAAACTGTATCCAGTTTCATCAATCAATCTATGCTCCACTGGTCTTGGTCTCTGAATGATATTTTTTATTATAAAATTTAGCAATGCCGCAATGGCCAAATTACTTATTATTGAATATTTTAGCTTTTTATCTTTAACAGAAATACACACAGAAACAGCAAGTAATCCGAGTACAAGTGGGCTTGCCATTCTAGTAATTATTTTTGCAATCTTTGTTTTTGCCTCTGTCATATTTGCAGTAACAAATTCATATCCTGCCACGTCAAAATTATAAATATCATCATCAACAACATTATCTAATATCTCATAGAAAATAATCATAAATAACAACATTATTATCCATCTTCTATTCTGCCAGATTATATCAATTATTTTGTTTATCACATTTTTAATACTGAATCTCATCTTAACCTCTATTTCTATAAATATTTTTTTAGAATACCATAAAGTTTTTCGCTATGAATAATGTAACTCCCATGATTTTCTCCAGGAATTATTTCTAGTGTACTATTTGGTATGCTCTTTGAAATAAGCTCTGTATGCTCCTTTTTTATAACATCCTTTTCGCCGGCAATCACATGAACAGGAATTGTTATTTTTGATAATTCCTCTGGTTTTATATTAGGCTCTTTTACCATTAATCTAAATAACTTTTTCCTTGTAAGATAATACATAGCCTTTGTAATAATCAAATCCATTATTTTGCATGCATTTGGATTAAGTTGTGCACCACTAATAATTAAATTAGATAATAAGTCTGGCTCTTTCAAAGCAATAAGAAGCCCAATAATTCCGCCATCGCTAAATCCGTAAAATATTGGCTTTTCAATATTTAATTCTTTAATGAGTTTAATTATATCATCGCACATCAAATCATATGTTATTTCTTTTGGATTATCACTTTCTCCATGACATCTACTATCTATAGCATACACCTTATAACTACTTTTTAATTTTTC
>CAMNND010000076.1 GCA_946545035.1 uncultured Clostridium sp.
ATGAACTATTTCCAATATAAACATTTTGGCTCTTCATATTAACTCCTCCAATCTCAATATAATCCTTTGCATTGTAACACAATTTTATAGCGCTTTCAATATATTTTAGTGCGCGAAAAAACAAAAAGAATCATGCATATGCACAATTCTTTCATCTATATGAGATTACTCATTATTATCATTATTAGCATTATCTGTATTCTTTGAGAATAACTTTGAAAAATAGCTTATAAGATTGCTAAATGTTTTCTTAAATAACTCTCCCCATGATGGTGTTTTGTACACTGCCAAAGGTGCATCTTCTGCTTGTTTTTCAACTTCAATATTTTCTTCTTCTATTTCTTGTTTTTCAATAGTAAATTGATAATTTTGGCCGTTATTGTTATCCCATTCACCATTTCCGTTTCTAAAACAGAAATTTAACTTAGTATCTTCAATCACGTTAACATTTGCTTGAAATCCAAGTTCCGTTTTTTCCATTGCTATATCTTGTGAATTTTTCCAATCATCTCCAAATCCAAGGTGAATAACAACTTCGTTAGCTCCATTTTGGAATAATGTTCCAGCATATGTTATTTTTATCTCAGTATTTTCAACAATTTTATCTGTATTAAAAAAAATATTTTTTACCAATTCCATACTAATCTCCCCTTATTTTATCTTTTGTTATAAAAATTATATATTTAATAAATTTAATTATCAAGAGTTTTTAATTATTTTTTTACATAATTAATATAAATAAATCTAAGTATTGATTTGTACTGCTTTTTGACTACCAAAATGTATTATTTTTCAACAAAAAATTGAAAAATAACATATTTTATGATACCTTATATACAAATTTAATAAAAGGAGATGCTAATATGAAAAAGAATAAACCATTCAATGTAAAGAAGTACTTCTATATTGCACTAATTATATTTTTTATTATCTTAGTTGCATCTAACTTTACAAAATTTCCTACTAACCTAGGGTTTGTAAAAAATAATAATAATCAAGCAAGTGCAGAAGAAGAAAAAACTGTCATACCCGATATTACAATAAATATGGCAGTCATTGGTGATATTATGTGCCATGGTCCTAACTATCAAGACGCATACGATTCATCAACTGGAACATATGACTTCACTCATTTCTTTACAGAGATAAAACCATATATTTCTGATGCAGATGTTGCAGTCGGAAATCTTGAAACAACATTTGCAGGAGGATCAAGAGCCTATAGCGGATACCCAACATTTAACTCACCACCAGAGCTTGCAGAAGCTGTAAAAGACATAGGACTTGATGTTTTAACTACATCGAATAATCATAGTATGGACACTGGTTATAATGGATTAATCAATACGATTGAAAAATTAGATGAACTAGGATTTGATCATACAGGAACATTCAAATCGCAAGAAGATAAAGACACAATTTTAATTAAAGATGTAAATGGTGTAAAAATTGCTTTCCTATCATATACATATGGTACTAACGGAATTCCAGTTCCAAAAGGAAAAGAATATTGTATTAACTTGATTGATAAAGATTTAATTAAAGAGCATCTAGAAAAAGCAAAAGAATTAAATCCTGATTTAATATGTGTCAGTATGCACTGGGGCATTGAATATAAAATCAAACAAAACTCAGAGCAAGAAGATTTAGCTGATTTCTTATTTGAAAATGGTGCAGATGTCATCCTTGGAAGTCATCCTCACGTTTTAGAGCCTATGGAAAAAAGAACTATTACACTTGACGATGGAACAACAAAAGAAGGTTTCTTAATATATTCACTTGGAAATTTCTGCTCTGCACAAAAAGATAAATATACAAAAGATTCTATAATATTAAATCTACAAATAACCAAACATGCAGATGGAAAAGTTACCATTGATAATTATAATTACACACCAATATACATGCAAGATAACGGTGCTGGAACAAAAGACAGATACCAACTTATTGATTTAAATAAGAGAATAAAAGAATATGAAGATGGTAACTCAGATATAACTAAAAATTGGTATAATACATATGTAAACGAATTAAAAAATATTACAAGTATTATGGGTGAGGAAACAAATAAAACGTCATGTATTGAAGGAGACTATAAAGTCTCCTTTATTTTTTGATACTTAGTTTATAATCCAAAGCTTACACCTAAAGCATTGTTAATTTTACTCATTACAATTTCATCATCAACATGCCCTATTTTTTCTTTTAGTCTGCATTTATCAATTGTCCTTATCTGCTCTGCAAGCACTATTGAATCTGATTTTAGTCCACTGTTTTGAGAATTAATTTCAATATGTGTTGGTAATTTACTTTTCCCCCTTTGAGAAGTAATAGCTGCAGCTATAACTGTTGGACTATGCATATTCCCGACATCATTTTGTATAATCAAAACTGGTCTTACTCCTCCTTGCTCTGATCCTACTACTGGACTTAAATCAGCATAAAACATATCTCCTCTTTTAATTACCATATAAATCACTCCTGTTGTATTAATTAAAAGTGCTCGTATATTTTGGAAAATTATTGGTTAATAATTATCTCCTTATATAATATGTATATTTTATTTTTTTGATTATTATCTTGTACAATCATCCTTTTAGGATTTCCACTTTTTTTATCTATATATAACTTGATTGATGAAAAATATTTATTATCTTTATTACTTAATTCCATAATTATTTCATCATTTATTTCGTAAATTTTTCTATTATTTTTTTGATTTTTATACAAGTCTATAAATGAATTTAGCCATAAAATATTTTCAGAAATACATGGATATTCATCATATATATTTGTTAGATTTAGACGTGAATTTTTAATTTCAATTTTTCCATTAGATTGTATAATTTCGATATTTTTGATAGTCTCGGGCTCTTCAATTACTTGTATATTTTTTTCACTATTATGCTCTTGTTTTATTAAATATTTATTTTCATTTTTATTACTTACGACTGTAACTTCTATAGTAGCTTTGTATGAACTAATATTTAAAATATACGCTTCAATCGCATTAACACTTTTATTATTTTTATTATTTCCCAATTTAATATTTTTATAATAGTTTTTAAAAAAAATTATCATAAATAATACTACAAAAACAAACAAAATAATTAATAAAAATCTTTTTTTCATAAATAATAATCTCCTAAAAAAATATAACTGATTATTTGCTCTTAAACATTTTATTTTTACGAAAATGTAATTTTAGGTTGCAACCCTAAAACTAAATTCAAATAAAAAAAGAATAGATAAAATCTATTCCTTTCATTTATATTCATATTGAGTTAAAGTATTCTGTTAATGTTTTTATTAATTCATCCTTATCTGTTATTTGGTTGATATGTTCTCGAATCTTACTTGCATCCTTTGTATTTTTAATATACCAACTTATATGTTTTCTCATTTCAACAACTGCAACTCTTTCTGGCTTATCTTCTAACATGTAATTTAAATGCTCTAATATAATATCTAATTTTTCTTTATTAGATATATTAAAATCTCTTCCATTCAACTCGTCATCTATTTGTTTGAATATCCATGGATTTCCAAGTGCTCCTCTTCCTATCATAATTCCATCTACACCTGTTTCTTCAAACATCTTTTTCACATCTTCTGCACATTTTACATCTCCATTACCGATAACTGGAATACTAACACTTTCCTTTACTTTTTTTATAATATCCCAGTCTGCAGTTCCTGAATAAAATTCCGATCTTGTTCTACCATGAATTGTTATTGCAGATACACCAGCTTTTTCACATATTTTTGCCAATTCGACTGCAACAATATTATTTTGATCCCATCCTTTTCTAAATTTAACTGTAACCGGAACAGCTGATTTTTTAACTACCTCCTCGATAATCGCTCTGGCTTTTTCAAGATCTAAAAGAAGTTTACTTCCATCCCCATTTTTTACAACTTTTGGTGCTGGACATCCCATGTTAATATCAATAATATCTGCATACTTAGAGACATATTCTGCTGCATACCCCATCGATTCAACATCACTTCCAAAAATTTGAACAGCAATTGGTCTTTTTTCGTCTTTCATATTTAGAAGTTGCTCTGTTTTTTTATCATCATAGTATAAGCCTTTAGCACTAATCATTTCTGTACATACAAGTCCAGGATTATATTTTTCACAAATCAACCTAAATGCTCTATCTGTTATCCCTGCAAGTGGTGCTAATAAAATATTATTATTTAATTCTACATTTCCTATTTTTATTTTTTTTAAATACATTCCTACTCCGTTTTTGTTATTCTCCAAACATAATTTTATTTCTTCTTCCACTAATATTTAGTAACAAACCAATTAATATACAATTTGTTAATAGTGAACTTCCACCATAACTTACGAATGGAAGTGGTACACCTGTAATTGGTAATAACCCCATCGTCATTCCAATATTTTCTGTCATATGGAATATAAAAATTCCTGCAATTCCTGCAGCTATATATGCACCTAAATCATCTTTAGAAGTTTTTGCTATTTTTATTGCTTTCATTATTAGTACTACATACAGAATTATAACAGTACCAGCAATAAAAAATCCCATTTCTTCACCTATCGCAGAATAAATAAAGTCTGTCGTTTGTGGATACAAATACCCAAGCTGAGTTTGACCTCCTTTTTTTATTCCCATTCCTCCAAATTTTCCAGATCCGATTGCAAGTTTAGACTGCAAAACATTATAACCAGATCCTCTTGGATCTAAATTTGGATTTAAAAATACATCAATTCTTGTTTTTGCATGTGCTGGTAATACAAAGAAATATAATAAAGGTAATACAATTACAATACTTAGAATTGCTGTAATTATATATTTTTTGTCTAGCCCTGAAACAATCAAAATAATTGCACTTGCTAAGCAAAAGGCAATTGCAGTTCCATAGTCTGGTTGTATAACTATAAGCAATACTGGAATAGCAAAAACAATTATTGCTCTTAATAAATTAAATGGTCTATTAATATTTTTTCTTTCGTCTCCTTGAATTCTAACTATTACATTTGATAAGCTAAGTATAACACATATTTTTGCAAACTCTGACGGTTGAAATGATACTGCTCCAATATTATACCAACTCGTTGCACCATTTATTGGTTTTGTAAACATTACGCCTATTAACAACACTATCATGATACCGTATAGAATTTTTGAAGCATTCGCAATTGTACTATAATCTATACTAACAATTATACATACAATTGGAATGCTTATTGCAAACCATATAAGCTGTTTTATTAGCTCATTATAATTAGATGACCCCGTCACTGAAAAAAGCTCAATACATCCAATAGTAATTAGTAAAAGAACACAAACAACGACTGACCAATCAATATTTTTTAAAATTTTACTCTTCATACTTTTTTCCTTACCATTATTTTAAGAATTTTTTTCCGTCTTATCTTCTGTTTTTCTCGTTCTAGTTTTTGTCGTAATCTTTTCTTTATTTTCTACAGTGTTTTCTGCTTTATTCACTTTTCTTGTTGAACTTTC
>CAMNND010000077.1 GCA_946545035.1 uncultured Clostridium sp.
AGTCCTGGCTCTGCATCAGGAACAGATCTCTGCCATCGATTCGCAAGGTATCAAGCCTTTTTGCTTACATAAGTAATCTTAATAAAATACTAATTAATATCCCCTTTTATCATATTTTTATTCAGGTAGTTTAGCCACTAAATGTAACAAGCATATCATTAAAGCCATCACTTCTTCGATTATGTGTATTGTTTCACTTAAGTCATTGTGTTCTCTGATCATAGATTCAATTTCATCATAATAATCAAAAAATTGCTTAATTATATTCAACAGTTCGATATTCTGCTCATCGACATCTTTAGACAATTCATTTACAACATCATCAATCAAAATAATATCTTTCCATAAGGCACTAATTTGATTTATCAGTTCTTCTGTGTGTTTAGTCAAAGTACAAAGACATTTTTGATCAACAGGCACTTGAAGAATTTGCAGATATCTTTGAAGGTATACCTTCATATCATCAAGCTTTTCCATGGCATTATTCCATATTCTTAACGACTTACTAGCATTTATTCTTTCCATAAAAACAGGTTCTGTGTCACATGGAAACATAGGTTTTGCAATTTGAGATTCTTCTTCATCTAATAATTTATAAGTTGGAATAGAAAAAACTGATGGAGATATCACACCATTAAAAGCTGGAACATAAGCTAATTCTAATGATTGTGTTTCTAGATACCACCTATTACTAGATGGTAAAATACTGTCCTGAAAATAATGTCTAATAATCATTACAATTCTAGTATATTCATCTTCCAAAGTAATATCATTATTCATATTGTAATTAACAATAATATAAGCATGTTTGTCTCCAGTAAGAAGTGTACCGTTTAATGCTTTAACTGCCTTTGAAAGATTATCTGAAAAATAATTACTTCCTTTGCGATATTTTTGTTTTGAATCATAAGCAATATCATGATTTTTTGGTTGATTGTCTAACATATAGCGCCACACATTCACCAAAGTCATAGCATTTTCAAGTTCGTGCTTTGAAAAATCTTCATTAAGAGTACTATACTCAGAAAACAAAAGGTCATATTCTTTCTGAAAGTTCACAAGATTTTTAGACGCAGCATACAAATTAGACATAGCAATTCTTGGATTATCAATGGTATTAATATCTTGCCTTTTAAGTCTTACACTGAAAACATCAAAAAATTGATCATAAAAATTATCCAATGATCTATATAAATCATTGTGACATTTCCTAAAATTGTCGTATTTTTTCACAGAAAGTAATTGGCGCATTGGATAATACTCTGCATCAGGACTTTTATCATTACCTTCTGAATAGAGGCAATATGGGTCAACAACAAAATATGGAAGTCGATTTTCATTGAGTAGTTTTTCTTTAAATAATTCAATTAGATCAATAATCTTTTTACATCGTTGTTCCGTATATCTACCTTTCTTATAGATATCATTAAAGAGTTTAATTGTTTCTACTACCAGATTGTTCGTATTAATTCTTGATTCATCAAGTTTAGTTACATATTCCTGCCAAGAAGAGGGACGAAAACTATATTCAATTCTTATTCTAGCCCATCCATTCACCTCAGTCACCCAGGTCTCTAAACGTTTACTTTTATGAATATGTAATTTGTCATCCAATGCTTCAATCCCCAAATCACGAAGTAAATCAACACCTATCAATTCAATATCAATGTACTCTTTTTCTGGATATAGTTGTTTTAATATATCTAACATTTTAATTCTCCAATACTGATTAAAGTTTTGGATATTGTCTGATTCATTTACCTCTTTAAAAAGAGGCGGGATAAATTTACATGTTACTACATCATCTGTTACTGAAAAATTAAGCAATTGCATTTCATTGATAAGTCTCTTCACTAAAACATCTACAGCAGCTAGGTAACTTTCTTGTAGTGCAGTATGTTCAGATAATCCACGAATTGCATCTGCTGATGATTGAAGATCACCCTTACATACACTTGTAACTACTTCAACCATTTCAAACGGAAGTATTACCTCTCTATTTCGCTTCGCCATCCAGAATAACGAATATCCAAAGGATTGACAATCAGAATCTGTATCAGGCAGAACAGGTGGTATCTTACTATTATTTATAAAATAATCAGTAGCTTGATAGCCGATATGGAGTGAAGTAAGTGATTCTTTTACATTATCAATGTCGTTTTGAATATTAGTTTTATTTATTTTAGGTAGTTCTTTTATATCATCTGCAATCATCTTATCTGGACCATAAATACCAGAAAGATCAACAGGCAAAAAGCAGAGCCACCCTTTACCATGTTTAGCAACCAGAGATTCAAAAACCTTCATATTATTCTCTACATAACACTTTACATCTAACCAAAGCATTGTCTTAATAGAATTTGCATATCCTACCCAATCACGGAACTCTATTTGAGACAATCTTTGTATATCCTTAATATCATATTGATTATTAGAGAAGTAATCTAACAGAACCACTCGTATATTTTTCGATTCAATACAAGGCAATGCTTTAAATATAATTTCTTTTGAAGACGTATAAATCAAATTACACAATACATCAAATATAATTTTTGCTCGTACTGGATGAAGTGCTTCAATAGTATTTTCATCTACCACTTTAATTAAATATTCATCTTGTAAACGTCTAATAGCAGCATATATATTAGAACAATGAATTTCATTTTTTATGTCCGTAATATTAATTGAGCAACCTAAACGCCCTACATAACACACTACCTGAAGTAATTCTAACCACTCATCAGAAATTCTTTCTTGTAATAATGTACCAATCTGTTCATGAAGGCGTTGTGCTAAAACCTGATTATGAGTTATAAAATATGTAAATTCAATTAAAGGTCCTTCCCCACCAAATATTTCCCATGCTTCTTCAAAAGTTCTGTGTTCTTCATGAGGTTTTGTTTCCGTATAAGTATTATAAATTTGTTCAGCTTCTTCTTTTGTCAAAGTTAGTTCAACAATACCATACTTAATTTGTTTTCCGCTGATTGGTGTCTGATTATAATCTTCGTCTCTAATAGAAATAAGAACAGGAATAGAAAGACCTCTAACTTGCAATTCTTGCAATAAAAATGCCCATAGTGTTTCACCTGGTTGTACATCAATATAGATAATGAGTGACTTATTGTGCTTCCCTAATCCATCTAATGCAGAAACTAAATTCTGTGCTTGTCCTTCATTAGCAATGGTACGTACACAAAATACACAACCTTCTGGATATGTATCCATTAAATAACGATAACAAAGTGTGCTTTTCCCTTGCCCAGAGACACCTTTAACGATTGCAACACCCTTAGTATCAATTACAGACTGAATCTCCTCCATCCAGTTATTTCTTTTAAAATCTAGATTATTACGAATATATGAAGGATGTGCAGCAATACCTTGTGAGTATTCTTTTTTTAGATGAACATAATCATCATTCAATTTGAATTCATCTAAACGTACAAGAGACTTGTTGTATTCTTTGTAGAATCCATCTAATGATGCTATATTTGTACCAATTTCATGGATTTTTTCTTCCCATAATTGTAGTGTTGTATATCCTTTACTTTTAGAAAGTACAGATATATGTTGAATTAGTAATTCTTTTGCGAGTGTAGGTGCAGACATAACTGGTACATAATCAGTGATTTGATTTTGAATATTTGAATCTAAATCATTAAGATTCACTTTTTCAAAATGCAATGAATCAATTAACCATATAGCATCTTCTTCACATAAACCATGATCATCTACAAGTTTTTTAATAATAGTTCTTTTTGTATTTGCATTTCCTTCTTGTATTTCTTGCAATTCAGTACCAAGAGAATTAAAGTAAACCACATTAACATTATCAAAAGATGGAGATTGTTCATGTAAGCTACACATACGATTAAAGAATCCCTCACCACTTTGGGATGTTTTTGTACTAGCAAGACTAGATAATGTTAAACTAGCTGATATATTTTTAACTTGAGCAGCCTCTATTACAACATTATTCTTTTTAATAACTAAATCTTCCACATCTTCTGGATAGTACTCATAACCACCTTTATCAGAGATTAATCTAGAAGCGATATATAATGTTTGAGAACAGAATCCTTTCCATGCAGCTTGCGCGCCTTTATCAGATTTTTGAAATGAGTTCATTTTTACCTCCTGAAATATACTATCTATTAAATAATTTCTTCTAATTTATTAATGATATGATTTATTTCACCAAGCATTTTTTTAATTCTTCAGTTGTATAATTATTATCAGTGGCGTAAACAATATTGTTTCTCATTTTCAGGAATTTTCTCAGTATATTGACTTCATTATCATCAATAAATGATTTTCTGCTAAAAACTGAATAACTGTTTTTGATGAATCTAATTGTGAAGTTAAACTTATATCTTCAACTATCCCCTCTAATTCTCTCCATTTCCCAACAATTTCATACTCTAATACTTTAGAACATTCCTCCGAAGAAGCATTATATTTTGATGTTACAACACCAAAAATTTGTGTAGCAAAAGAATATAATACAAAAATAAAACCAATAAAAGCTACTATACATGAAATAAGTGAATATATGTTCCCCATTCCATTGTGATCATTTTTCCAAAACACTTTGCTTAATAAAAACATAAACACACCTAAAATCATATACAAAATTCCTAAGCAAAATAGAGTATAGATGCGGCGTTGTCTATTTTTATAATCAGTTAATAAAGGCTTTTTAATTTCACTATCAATACGAAGCAACTCAATTACACTTAAATCATCTAATGGTTTTGTACGAGACACTAGAGCTTTATATAAAAGGTTCTTATATTCATCTGATAATTCATCAAGATATTTTTCTATTTTATCATTAGGTAAAGTACTGATGTTATCACTCCTTTTCCTCTAATACAAATTGAATAGCCGTTGATACCGAAGCAATTATCAAAAATATAATAAAGAAAATTAGCTTCATAAAATTATGTCCATATCCCGATGCATCAAATAAAAAACCAGTTATCAAAGTGGAAAATGTAGATATGATTATTATGGCGTAGCTGACCAATAATTCCGATTTAGCCTGATCATTAATTCCGATACACTTGACCAATCATTCTGATTAGGTTGATCAATTATATTGGACATACTCCTTTTCTAGTAAAATTAAGTAGTAGATAAGCATCGAATCTACACAATATTTTACAGGAAAGTAGTTTTTATTTTTAAAGCATACGAGGAAAAATAAAAAGAGATTTTCAGATATTTATCATTAGGTATGTTTAGAAACAAAATCTCGTAACTGTTAAAGAAATCAAGAAATAGAATCAGATTGATAAAATTGCAACAAATGAATATATCAATAGACATGAGAATCTCATTATAGTTGGTGCTACAGGAAGTGGTAAATTATATATTGCCTGTGCACTAGGTGTAGAGGCATGTAATGCAACCCTGAAGGTAATGTATGTAAGACTTCCTAATTTATTGTCTGAATTAAATATTGCG
>CAMNND010000078.1 GCA_946545035.1 uncultured Clostridium sp.
ATAACGTCAGATAAAATTCGACAAAACGAATTTACACAAAAAATTTTACACTATGTCCTATTCAAAATTTTATAACATAACTTTATACAGATAACTACAAGAACAGTTCCATATAACAATTCTTTTAAAGTTAAATATAAAGCTCCTCGTGAAAAACCAATAATAGCATTTAATCCTGCTACAGTGATAAAAAGCTCTAGTGGATTATTTGAGTATTTAGAACTATTTGCATAATTAATTATAATTCCAAGAAATGCACCAATTAGTGCCATATAGATAAGCCCTCCTACATAGCCTCCATTAAGAAATGCTTCTCCTATCATAGAAAAACCAGCACCCCAGTTAATTTTTAAGTATTCTTGGGAAAACCAATCTCCAATTAAAATTTGTTTAATACCAAAAATATTTAATCCTCTAGATGATACAGCCCCTAAAATAGATGTTAAATAAGTGTTGGTATATGGATATATCCCACTTCCCGCATGAAACAGGAAAGTAATTATATTCATTGTACCACCCAATTCAAAGAAAACATCTAGAATAGGAGAGGATTCATTATTTAAAAGATTTGAGAAATCCAATGAACTAAGTCCACTTCCACTATCGCGCACTGCTGTAACAATGTTTAAAAAATATATACCAACTATACATACAATAATGTATTTGATGTATTTTCTTAGTGGAATTTTTTTATAATATGTTTGTAACCAAACAAGAATTACTAATGAATATAACCAACTACCTCTATCTCCTGATAATAGTTGAAGTACAGCATAAATTCCAAATATTGAATATACAATTATTCTTGATTTATTTGAATTACTACAACCTATTAAATAACCGACTAATGCAGGATAAAACAAATACATAATTATCTGAATATAACCTGCTTGAGTGGCATGTTCACCATAATAAAGTGCATTATATCCATACAAACGGGCTACAATCATATTGAACATAGCAGAATAGATAGCTATTGGCGTAGTTATAATTAATAATATTCCAGTTACTATACGCATTGATTTTTTTATTTTATTCTTGTAATTGTCTGTAATAAAAAATTCATTATACTTTCTATCTGTAGTTCTTGCTTTATTTCTTTTGGTAAATAACATTACCCCAAAATGAAAAACCAACATACACATACAAATATATAATTGAACGTTAACAAGATCACTTTCATTCGGTACATAACTATGCCCATAAAAAAGAATACCACTTCCAATTTCATTAGCTTGATGAATATTAAACGCCCACATTATTGGTTGTCCATAATTAAATAAAACAAAAAAAGTCATGAAAATAAAGTAAGGTGAAAATAGAATTTCTTTGGTTTTACACTTCCATGTATAAATGCAATAAATATAGCAAAAAATACCTAACCAATTGATCATCATGTGATTTTTATACACAGCACATGCGCCAAAATATATAAGCAACAAAATAAATGAAATTAATTCTTTCACAGAGATTTTAAAAAAAATATTACTCTTCATAATCTATCGCCCTTTAATTACACCATTAATAAAATTCATCCATTCTTGACAAATTATGTCAACATCTAAAATATCTCTGATTTTTGTAGCTTCTTTGCCCATATCTATAGCTTTATTATAATTACTTAACAACTCAATAATTGCACTCGAAAATTCTTTTTCATTTCCAACTGACGTAAGCCATCCATTTTTCTTATTTTTTATAAACATTTTAGCCCCACCAATTGGACAATCAGTCGCTACTACAGGTATCCCAATTGCTAATGCTTCCAACATAGAATTAGATATTCCTTCATAATTTGACGAGATTAAAAATCCCTTACTATTAATCATTTCATCATGAATATTTTTTGAAAATCCCTTAAGATGAACTTTATCTTCTATATCATTTTTATTAATATAATTTTGTAATTCATCTCTTAATGGTCCATCGCCATAAATATCCAAATAACAATCAATTCCACTTTTATTCACATTCTTTATTGCATTGATCATCATTTTAAGATTTTTTTGAGAGTTCAATCTACAAGCTGTAATCATACGATTCTGCACTATACCTTGCTTAAAATAAGGAAGGTTTGGTGTGAGTGGGTTAGCAATAACTGTTCTTGCAACATTTTTAGCTATTTTTAGATCAAAATATTGTTTTGCATCATTAGTTTGTAAAACCAATCCATCAACTTTGTTGTATAAAAAATCCCTCATTTTTCTAATTATTTTTTGTTCTGGATCCTGAAATGGATCATTTCTTTCGCTTACAATTAGTGGAATATTAGAATATCTACATGCTAGAATTGTATGAATATTTACATCAGCTAAAAATGATACGACACAATCAGGATTATAATCTTTGATATAATCTCTTAATTTAATTACTCTTTCAATGGGGCGAATTATTTTTATTTTGTTGTTTGCAACTATGTGTTTTAATTCGATTTTTGAATTTAATGCATAATCTTGTCTTGTACTATATATAGTAACTATTCCTACTTCTACATTATTCTCAATCAGTCTATTTGCAAGAGCTGCTATTACTCTTTCAGCACCACCATTTCCCAATATACCAATAACAAATAAAACTTTCTTGACCATTTTCTCCTCCTAAGAATATATACAATCAATTTTTGAGTTATTTTAGTTTTCTATAAATATAACTTATTACAAGAAGAAATTTTGTATGATTTTTCAACATCATATATAATAATATACGATTTGAAAGATCTAAATTTTTTTTATCAACTTTCTTTAGACGGTCATGAATTTCTTCATTATTAAAAATAGTTTTCAAATATTGTGATTTATTATTTAAGTCTGATTTTCCTACAGCATTCACCATTGTACGCATATTAATATAATTCATATAATATAAAACTGGTGCCTCGACAAAATACTTTTTTAAAGATAAAAATAAACTTTCAAATGAAGTTATGTATTTTTCATTAAAATGTTGGGTCATTGATCCATCATTAATGTAATAATTAACAAAGTTCTTCTTTATTATGTAAGTATTTTCCATTGAATCTGTGGCTATTGCTGAAAAAACCATATCTTCTCCAATAGAAATATTTTTATCATAGTATTTTATGCATTTTAGTGCAATTTCTTTAGAATAAATTTTATTCCATCTTGTTGGTCCAATTCCACCCGGACGCATATAAGTCACTTTTACTTTCTCTATAGATGATTTATCATAGTAACCTTCTTTTAATGAAGAGTACACTTCTGTCTTTTCTACAACATCATTAGTTACCCTTTGAAAGCCGTACATAATTGTATCAATATCTGGATATTTTTTGATAATAGATTTTATAGTACTATACCAACCATCTTCAAGCCAATCATCACTATCAACATATGCAATGTGTTTACCACTTGCAATAAGCGTACCAGCTTTAACTGCATCAGCCAATCCACCATTTTTTTTATGAATAACTTCAATATTATCATATTTATTAGCATATTCATCACAAATAAAAGGACATCTATCTGGACTTCCATCATCAACAAGGATGATTTCAAGATATCTATCCATTTGATTAATTATACTTTGAATACAACGTTCGAGATATTTTTCTACTTTGTAAATCGGAATAACAATGCTTAACTCTACTTTATTGTCCACAAATTTCACCTACTTTAATAATTCTTTAATTGTTTCTTCTACCACTATTTTTTTATCAAATACATCTTCCATATGTTTTCTTGATGCTAATCCCATAGCTTTTCGCTCTTCATATGATAGTTCGGAAAACTTCTTCATCTTTTTATATAAATCATCTGCATTCTTTTTTTTAACTAAGAATCCACTTTTATTCTCTATAACCGCTTCGAGACAACCATGAATATTTGTCGTAATGATAGGTCTCCCACTTGCAGCACTTTCAAGATTAGTGTTAGCCATACCTTCATGCCAAGATGGAAGCACAAAACAATGACACTGTTCGATAAATGGTCTTACATCTTTTTGATATCCATGGTAGTGTAACCAACCTTCATTTTCGTATTTCTCAATTGTGTCTTTATAGTTTTCTTCGTATCCACCTAATACATTCAATTCACATTTAATGCCTTCTGAAACAAGTTTTTTCATTGCATAAAATAATTCATCTATGCCTTTTTCAGCCATTATTCTACCCATAAAGAGAAATTTGATAACATCGTTATTTGGATATGGTAATACACTATAATGATCTAAATTTACTCCTGCACCATTTAGTCTGTAAGTTTGAGATTCTTTTACAATTTGGTTTCTAATAAAGATTTGTCTATTTTCTTCATTTTCAAAAAAGACTACTTTTGCTTTTTTACAAGCAATTGTATATAGTTTTATGACAAACTTTCTAAGTAAACCATCATTTTCAAATGCAGTTCCTAATCCTGTAATATTTACAGCGTAATTCACTCCGAGCAAATGGCAAACCATTCCACCATAGATATTTGGTTTTATCGTATATGTAATAACTAAATCTGGCTTAACATGCTTTATCAATTTATAATAAGAAATTATCAATGAAAGATCTTTTATAGGATTAATCCCTCTACGATCCACCTTTGTATCAATAAATTTGCAACCCATCGATACTAAATCATTAATGAATTCTCCCTTTGGAAGACAAATTGATACTTCATGATGCTTTAAAAGTTCTTCAATTAGTTCCTTTCTGAATTTGTATAGACCAACATCATTATTTGCAAGGATTAATATTTTCATTTATTGTACCTCATCTCAATATATTCATTTTAAATAATTAAACATTTTTCTTAATGCTTTTTGCCGGAACTCCAACATATGTTCCAAAAGTGTTCAAGTTTTTTATTACAACTGCACCTGCTCCAATCAAACAATTTTCACAAATATCAATATTGTTGCTAATTGTTGCACCAGCACCAATCCAAGTCTTCTTTCCAACATGCACAGTACCACATAAATGTGCACCTACAGAAACATGAGAATAATCATCAAGTACGCAATCATGATCAATTGAACTACAAGTATTAACAATTACACCATTGCCAATCTTTGCGCCAGGATTAATTACGGCACCTGCCATTACAACTGTACCAAGTCCTATCTCAACATCATCCGCTACAACTGCATTTGGATGAATCAATGTGACAAGTTTTTTATTTTTTGATAAGCGCTCTCTTACATCTGCATTTCCAATTGCAACAAATACATCCCCATCAACAGACGTATTTGTCGAACCAACTACTGGATAACCACTACAAGATGTAACATTATTATTATCATCAAGAAAAACAATCTCGTCATATCCATTTAACTTTGCTATTCCAGCAACAACTTTTCCATGACCAGATGCTCCTATAATAGTCAATTTCATTTTGATTCCCCCGATCCCATAAATTCTTCCATAGTTACAGAATCTGCATTATTTATTCCTTCACGTTTTAATACCGTTTTAATA
>CAMNND010000079.1 GCA_946545035.1 uncultured Clostridium sp.
AGGAATGTAGCTAAAACAGATCCATACCCAATAATTGCTTGGACAAAGTTTAATTTCTATGGCCGTAATAATAAATATTCAAGTTTTAAATGGAATTGGACTCATTTTCATGGAGTAGACTGGGATGACAGAGAAAGAAAAAATTCAATATTCAAATTCTACGGAAAAGAATGGGATAAAGATGTAGATTCAGAAAATGGAAATTTTGATTATTTAATGGGAATAGATGTTGATTTAAATAATGTTGACGTAGCCGAAGAACTCGAAAAATGGGGAAAATGGTATCTTAATCTATGTCAGTTAGATGGTTTTAGATTAGATGCAATAAAACATGTAAGAGAAGGATTCTTTAAGACTTGGATAGATAAAATGGAAAATAGTACTGAGAAAGACTTATTTTTTGTTGGTGAATATTGGAATGGAGATATTGGAGTATTACAAAACTATATAAATAATTGTGAAAATAATATTAGTCTATTTGATGTACCATTGCATTATAATTTCTTCCATGCTTCAAATAGTAATGGATATTATGATATGAGAACAATATTCGATGGTACTCTTGTCCAAACATCTCCAGAGAACGCAGTAACATTTGTAGATAATCATGATACTCAATATGGTCAAGCCTTACAATCTGAGATACAAGAATGGTTCAAGCCATTGGCATATTCATTAATTTTGTTAAGAAAAACTGGTCTTCCATGTGTATTTTTCGGAGATTATTATGGAAGAAATGGTAATGAAGATTCTACATTAAGAGGACTTCTTACTAAATTGATGCAGACTAGAAAACTATATGCATATGGAGAGCAAGTTGATTATTTTGATGATGAACATGTTATTGCTTGGGTAAGACAAGGAGATAAGGAGCATAAAGATTCTGGATTAGTTGTTATAATGAGTAACGCAGAAGGTGGATCAAAGGAAATAAATGTAGGGTCCAATTTAGCAAATTGCGTACTGAAAGATATTACAGGTAACATGAGTGAAAATGTATATGTAGATAAAGATGGAAATGGCATATTTTACTGTAACGGAGGTAGTGTATCCGTGTGGACAAAATAATATGGACGAACTCAAAAGTTTAAGTTATAATGCAAATATAATTTAAACGGAGAGTTCGTTTTTAAAATAGAAAGGATAAGAATAAATGAATATTTTTCAAATAATAGCAGATGAATTAAATGTAAAAACAAGTCAGGTAGAAAGTGCGGTAAAATTAATTGATGATGGAAATACAATACCTTTTATTGCAAGATATAGAAAAGAAGCAACAGGAGGTTTAAGTGATGAAGATTTACGTACTTTATTTGATAGATTGAACTACTTGAGAAACTTAGAGACAAGAAAAGATGAGGTTAAAAATTCAATAGAAGAGCAAGGCAAACTAACAGATGAGATCGTTAAGGCATTAGAAAATGCTCAAATACTTGCAGAAGTTGAAGATATATACAGACCATATAAGCAAAAGAAAAGAACAAGAGCGATTATTGCAAAAGAAAAAGGCCTTGAACCACTAGCTGATGTATTAATAAAACAAGATAAAAATGTAAACATTGAAGATATAGCTAAACAGTATATAGATGAAGAAAAAGGTGTAACTACAATTGAAGAAGCAATAGAAGGAGCCAAAGATATTATTGCTGAGAATATATCGGATAATCCTGAATACAGAAAAGAGATAAAGAAATACTGTTACAAAGAAGGAATAATAGCAACAGAATCTAATGCAAAAAATGAAGAAGAAGAAAACAAAACGTATCAAATGTATTTTGATTTCAATGAAAGTATAAAAAGAATTCCAAGTCATAGAATATTGGCTATTAATAGAGCTGAAAAAGAAAATGCAATTAAACTAAAAATTCAAAAGCCAGAAGAAAATATAATTGATTTTATCGAAAGAGACATTATAAAAGATAAAAATAATAGCTATGGTGAAATATTAGATGAAACAGTTAAGGATAGTTTCAAAAGATTGATAGAGCCATCTGTCGAAAGAGAAATTAGATCGGACTTAACAGAAAAAGCAGAAGAAAAGGCAATAAAGGTATTTGGACAGAATGCTAAGCAATTATTAATGGGAGCACCTTTAAAAGGATTAACTGTTATGGGATTTGATCCAGCATATAGAACAGGATGTAAAATAGCAGTTATTGATGAAACTGGAAAGTTGCTAGCAACAACAACGGTATATCCTACGGAGCCACAAAATAAAGTTGAAGAAGCCAAAAAAGAGCTTAAAACATTAATAAAAAAATACAATATTAACATGATAGCAATTGGAAATGGAACAGCATCAAGGGAATCAGAAAAATTTGTTTCAGATATGATAGCTGAAATTGACCAAGAAGTTTATTATGCAATTGTAAGCGAGGCAGGTGCATCGGTATATTCAGCATCAAAACTTGCAACGGAAGAATATCCGGATATAAATGTTTCTTTAAGAGGAGCAATATCTATAGCCAGAAGACTGCAGGATCCGCTCGCAGAGCTTGTAAAAATTGATCCAAAAGCAATTGGTGTTGGGCAATATCAACATGATGTCAATCAAAAAAGATTAGCAGAAAGTTTAACTGGTGTAGTTGAAGATGCAGTTAATAATGTTGGTGTTGATGTTAATACAGCGACACCATCACTTCTTTCTTATGTATCAGGAATTAATAAAACAATAGCAAATAATATTGTAAAGTATAGAGATGAAAATGGAAAAATAACAGAACGAAAAGAATTATTAAAGGTACCTAAGCTTGGAAAAGTTGCATTTGAGCAGTGTGCAGGATTTATAAGAGTATTTGATGGGAAGAATCCTCTAGAAATAACTGCTGTTCATCCAGAAAGCTATGAAAAAGCTGAAAAACTTCTTGAATCAATTGGATACAAGAAAGAAGATTTAAAAGATAGTGAAAAGTTAAAAGATATAAAAATAAAACTTTCTGGAATTAACATTAAGAAAACTGCAGAAGAGATTGATGTTGGAGAAATGACTTTAAAGGATATTATTGATGAGCTTTCAAAACCAGGTAGAGATCCAAGAGATGAAATGCCAAAGCCTATTCTACGTTCAGATGTACTAAAATTTGAAGATTTAAAAGAAGGGATGATACTAAATGGAACTGTTAGAAATGTAATAGATTTTGGAGCTTTCGTTGATATAGGAGTAAAACATGATGGGTTAGTTCATATTTCAGAGCTAAGTGAAAGTTACGTTAAAAATCCATCTGACATTGTTTCAATTGGAGATGTTGTAAAAGTAAAAGTTATTAAAATAGACAATGAAAGACAGAAAGTAAGTTTAAGTATGAAAATTTAAAGTATTATAAAGAAGAGGTCGAAAATATATTTTGACCTCTTTATTGAATTAATAAACAAATGTGATATAATAGTAACCATAAATCCACTGCTCATGAGTAAGTGGTAACGATTGTAGATTAGATGATCTGTAATCGTGCGTACAAGTTAATGTTAAATCCCCTTCTTTAACATTAACAAGGCCATCAAACGATTATTTTGGAGGTTGATATAAAGAACTAAATAATAAGAGCAGGGACACTTTGTGTCTCTGCTCTTTACTTAGTTTTCATCTTCACTACGTAGTTTGTCTGCATTAGCAGCTGCTGCCAAGTTATCAATTAATTCATCAATATCTCCATTTAAAAAGTTATCCATCTGGAATATACTCATTCCGATTCTGTGATCAGTAATACGTCCTTGTGGGTAATTGTATGTACGTATCTTTTCACTTCTATCACCAGATCCTACTTGACTTCTTCTACTATCTTCAAGCTCTTTATCTTGTTTTTCTTTTTCAATTTCATATAATCTTGATTTTAACAATTTCATTGCATATTCTCTATTTTGAAATTGAGATCTTTCGGTTTGACATTCTGCTATAATACCTGTTGGAATGTGAGTTAATCTTACGGCAGATGAAGTTTTATTGATATGTTGTCCACCAGCACCAGATGCTCTAAATACATCCATCTTAATATCTGCAGGATTTATTTCAATTTCAACATCTTCTACAACAGGAAGAACTGCAACTGTAGCTGCTGAAGTATGGATTCTACCACTACTTTCCGTATCAGGAACTCTCTGGACTCTATGTGTTCCACTTTCGTATTTTAATCTACTGTAAGCTCCTTTTCCCGTAATCATAAAAGAGATTTCTTTATATCCGCCAAGTCCTGTTTCATTTTCATTAAGTATTTCTAGTTTCCAGTGTTTTCTTTCTGAATACATTGAATACATTCTAAATAA
The DNA here is from genome assembly GCA_946545035.1 of uncultured Clostridium sp. Taxonomy (GTDB): domain Bacteria; phylum Bacillota; class Clostridia; order TANB77; family CAG-508; genus CAG-492. Next base: position 4,261 of record CAMNND010000079.1, read on the forward strand.
TGTACCAGCGAATAGTGCAGCCTCATCTCCACCTGTACCAGCTCTTATTTCACATATAATGTCTTTATCATCATCTGGATCCTTAGGGATTAGAAGTATTTTTAATTCTTCTTCTAATTTTGGAAGTTTTTCTTTTGCTTCTAAAAGTTCAATTTCAGCCAAATCTTTTAACTCTGGATCTGATAACATTTCCTTAGCTTCTTCTAATTGGGCTTGAACTTTTTTATACTCTCTGTACTTTAACACTATAGGTTCTAAATCAGCATGCTCTTTCATATATGTCTTCCACTCATTTTGAGCTGCGATTATTGCTGGATCACTAATTTTTTGTGTTAAATCATCATATTTTTTTTCAATACCTTCAAGTTTTTGAAACATAAATAACAACTCTCCTTATTTTTTATTAAGCATTAAGCTCTTTAACAAGCTCTTCAACATCAATTCCGTGTACATCGCAAGCTTCTTCAAGTGTTTCTGCTTGTGATGCAGGACAACCTAAACAATGCATACCAGCAGCTAATAATATTTCTGCTTTATCAGGAAACTCCTGTAATAACTCTCCAATTTTTGTATCTTTACTTATCATAAATAACACAACCTTTCTTAATCTATTTAAACATGCACCTTATTGTATCACATTTTTAACCAAAAGTATAGACAAATGAGAAAAAATGTTATATTATAAAGTCCAATGGTTATAATTTATTCAAAATTATTTTATTCTGAAAATTTCCAAAGCAAAAAATAATAAGTAAGTAGGTGATTTAATATGGACATATTAGATTTATTTTTTGTGCTCTCTATTATTAATTTTTTTATAGTTTTTTATTTATTATACGATAAAATAGAAGAATTAATATCCAAAAATAATCAAGGCGAAAAATTAAAAATGAAACAAAATAAAATTAAAGGAGGAAAAAATAATTAACAAAAAAACCAAAATAATTATTATTTTATTAATTAATTTTTTTTGTGTTTTTATATTTTATAAAATACT
>CAMNND010000080.1 GCA_946545035.1 uncultured Clostridium sp.
AGCCTTCTTTGCAACGACCTTCTTAGCCTTTGCGGGCTTCGCCGTTTCAGCCACAGTCGCACCCAGAGTCAGGTTAGACCACTCGCCAAGAACAAGGTTCTCTGCGAGCACGATGTTGAGGATAGAACCACGAATGTAGCCCCATCTCTTACCCTCACGGGAGCTAACATCGTCGTCCGGGGTCGGAAGCTGTCTCTCGGCAGACATGAAGCTGATGACGTAATCCCACGAGGAGATTGCGTCCTTGATGAATTTCTTCTCCTCAACAGAGAATTCATCCTTCTTCAATGCCTCTTCGAATGCCTGCTTCTCGCTCTCTGCGAGATTGCGAATAGTGATATCAGCCATATTATTTCCTCCTTCTGAAATGTCGATATAGATTGTTTATGGCCTTCAACATCAGGGCACTTGTCCCATCAGTCAAGTATTATTATACAACTTTTTATGTAAATTGTCAAACTATTTTTATATTTCTGAGTATATTAGTATTAACATTTTCTTGTCTTTGTAATATATTAATATAAATATTCCAAAAATTACTCATTTATTTTTTTAAAATAACATTGTATAATAAATTAAAAGACATCGGAGGCTGCTTATGAAATTTGAAAAACTCAACGAAAATAAAATACGAATTATATTAAATACTCAAGATTTAGTAGATAAGAATATAGATTTTAATTCTTTTATGTCCAACTCTATTGAAACACAGGGTTTATTTCTCGATATGTTAGAAGAGGCTGAAGAAAAAGTTGGATTTGTTACGAGGGACTATAAAATAAAAATTGAAGCTTTAGCTATGGATAGTGGTGATTTTGTAATTATTGTTACAAGATTTAATAATTGTGACGATTCAAAAATATCTGCGCCTACCAGAGCCAAAAAGGTTACTGCAAAAAGGAAATCAAATCCTCCAAATTCTGACTGTCTAATATATTCATTCAATTCATTTGACGATGTTTGTAATTTTTCAAATTACATAACACAAATTTCTGGATTTAATAACATAGCAAAGTCAGTTACACTATATGATTATAATTCAAAATATTATCTATCATTTACTAAAATAAATACTGATAGTCCAAATTTAAAAAACTTTTATGCTTTAATTACAGAATTTGGAACATACATTAATAGTCCAGATTTATTCTTCCATAAACTAACTGAGCATGGAAAAATTATAATAAAAAATAATGCTATAAAAACATGCTCTAATTATTTCTCACACTAGTTGCATTTATTTTATATTTATAAATACAAAAAACTACCCGTTCAACGGGTAGTTTTGCTTTGCCTTATAATGGTATGTTACTGGCAAGGACTTAATTCCACCTTTTTATAATTTTACTGCAATTGGCAGGATTGCATTATGATTATATCATGGGAGGATTTTTCATACATTGCTATCGCTTTTTTTGAACCACGCGCATAGCACGTGGTTTTTCATATATACAATAAAAGAACAATTATTATAAAAATAATTGTTCTTTTATCTTCCCTTGAATAAGTATTTCTGTGGGTTTTGTGCGACACCATTTATTCTTATCTCAAAGTGACAGTGTGGACCAGTAGAAATACCCGTTGATCCCATAGCAGCAATTGGTTCACCTTGCTCTACATATTGTCCTTCTGTTACATAGAAACTGCTGTTATGTCCATAGTATGTTTGTATCCCATTTCCATGAGATATTATAACTAAGTTTCCATATCCACCACTATAGTGGGCGCATGTGACTGTTCCTGATGCAGAAGCTCGGACTGTCGTTCCCCACGAGTTAGCGATATCTAATCCTTTATGATTATCTCTTGCACGTATACCAAATCTTGAAGTAATAATACCATTTACAGGCTCAATCATATCTAATCCTAATCCTTCAACATATTGAGATGTTAACGTACCATTTGATGTTACATATACATTCTTTTCTTCGTATAATCCATTAACACAATCATCAATTCCAGTAAATGTTTCTAGCTTAGTGTCATATCTTTCTGCAATTTTAATCTTATCTATATTTTTACTATCTTTTTCTTTTAATTTATTAACAACTTGTTCGGCATCTGAATATTTTGCAACAAAGTATTTGTCACTATCATCTAATTGAACAGCAAAATATCTATAATATGTTATACCTGCTGAAGCAATTGCATCGTATATCTCATTATCTGTTGTTTCAACATTCCTTTTTAGGAATGTTAAGCTATATACTGGCATTGCATCCATATCTACGTACGCAATATTTGAGCTTGTTGAATTTCCTGTTGCAATATATGTATTAATCCTCTCCTGCATTTTAGCCTTACTGCTACAATATCCTAAGAATTCGCCATTGTATGTAACTATGTATGCAGGCTTGTAGAATGCACCTAAAATTACAATTATAAGTATAATAGAAATACTTGCCAAAATAAATGCTCGAAGAGAATGTCTAACCTTAACAACTATGTTTTTTACTGCTCTAATGTCTCTCACCTCACTTACACATGTAATGACATTTTACTACATTTTTATACATAAAACAATAGAAAAGTTAATGATAACACTTTATACGTCCGTCATTAACTTTTCTTATTTGTTTTAATATCATCATATACAATTTTATCTATATATCTAGCATACTTGTCTAAATTTGCTCTTATTTTTGTACCGCTAATTGGTATATATTCCCTTTTATAATCCACTACCCTATTCTTTACATTTAAGTCTCTTGCCACAAACTTACCATATTCTTCACTTGAAAAGAAATGAGTTCCTGGAACATCTCCTAATACTTTTTTTAAATAATCTGTTTGAATTTTAACGCTCTCTTCATCCATGCCGTACTTTTTAGGTGGATTTTCAGCAAGAATAACATGAACATTTGGATATAGTTTCTTTATCCAATCTGCTCTTTGATTTAGTGGAATATCAATTAAATCAGTCTCATATACTACGACATATACTTCTTCCATCTCTTTTAAAGCTGTTTCAATTAAATATTGATGGCCTTTATGCAATGGAGCAAACTTCCCAATGGTAAAACCAATCTTTTTCATTATACGTAAATCCTTTCCAAATAACGCTATTATAACATAAAAAGGGGATTCTTTCAAGAATTCCCTTTTTCTTATCTTATATGACCTTTCTTTCTCTCTTGCTCTTCGTACCATCTCTTACATTCAGCAATCTCTGTAGATCCAGGGTCATCAACTCCCCATATCACATCTTTATCTCCAACTTTATATATGAAATCTGTATCAATAATAACTATATCACCTTTTTTAAGCGGAGCTTCTTTTTTCTTTCCATACATTCCAGATGCAACAGGATCAACATCTAAGGTTTCCCTTTTGTCTCCCCTTCCAAGAGTTGCTTCATTGTCTCTTTTCAATATTCCAACATTGCCAACTTTGGCATCAGTCCATAAAACACCATCTCGATACATTTCTTTGAATATATCTACTAATCTGCCCTTGCATTTTTCAGGATTCATTTCAACTCTATCAGTAACCTCAACGAACAAACCAGCACTTGGTCTTCCATCAACTATAGTATAATCTCCATTTTCATCCTTAAATGATTCAAATTCTTGTCTTAATACCGGTTGTATAATTCGTCTATGATATGGAATCTTCTTAGTTTCTCTGGTTGTACCAATCTTTAGTACTTTTCCACCAATTTTATATGTAACAGAGTACCCACCTTCTCCACATACTTTTATATCAGTATACTTACACCCTTCACTTTTAAGAAGTTCATCTATTATAGTTTGCATTGTCAATCCATATCTTTCGCTTATTCTTGATACCTTACCTTTAAGAAAGCTAGACATCATTGATGGTCTTTCTAGTAAATCATATGTTCTACTTGATTTTCTTGTAATTGACCATTTAGCAAAAGCAAGTTTATTCTCACTCATAATGCTTTCCATCTTTTTATCTAATTCGGGATTTAATCCACCAAAAACATTCACTAATTGGAAAACAATTGGAATATTAAGATTATCGCCTGATGTTAATTCAATCAGTTGTGACATTCTTTCTATGTCTTTTCTTGCAGCCGCATCTTTAGCATACTTAATAACCATTTTATCCAATTCCATGAGAGAATTATATATAATATATTTCGTTTCTTTTCCCCAACCTTGTTGCGGCAACTGATCATGTAGATTCTTACTGAATCTATTATATAACATCATTATTGTATCTGGTGCTAGACTTGTATCTGTATAATCTTTTGATAGTCTTACAAAATCACAAACATTTTCAGAAAAATAATTCATATCTCTATCAAGAATTACTCCGACAGCAGCTCTAACTTCCTCAGCGACTTCAGGGCTCTCAGTTTCTTTTACGCTCTTTGAAAAGTCCTTTAATAACTGAATCATATTAAAAATTACACTATCTTTATCTTGAGGTGCTCCATTGTGATCAACAATATATTCTAGACTTTTTGTATATATATTATATTGATTAACAACTTCATTTACATCCATATAATTTCCTCCCATATAGTTATATAATAATTTAATTTTTATTTAATGTCAATAATGATTATGTCTACATGTTTCTATACTACATTTCTTTCCATTTTTATTATTTCACGGTATAATTAAATGGCAGAGGGAGTGATTTTATCACGAAACGTGAGAATAAATATCTGGCATCTGCATGTTAATTTATTGCAGCTGTTTTTTCTATTCTACGGCGTAATAAAGAATGAAACATAAACAATTAATGTGTTTAATCTATAAATAAAATAATTATCTAAATCTAAAAAAATAAAACCTGTTTTACAGGTTTTATTTTTTTACTTCATATTTTATTTACCAAGCTTTCCTTTAACACCTTTGGTTCCACCAAAGCCATTTTCATATCCGGCTAAGATATTACTATCAAATGAGAATGTCATATTCTTTTCTTCTCTTTGTCTCTTTAATGCTAAATTTATTAACTTATCTAATAAATCTTTGTATTTTAAGTTAGTAGCTTTCCATAGGTGGAATGATAAAGATCCTGGTATTGTATTTATTTCATTAACAAATACATCATTTGTATCTTGATCAATTATGTAGTCAATTCTAACTACTCCAGAGCATCCTAATACTTTGAATGTCTTTTTACTTAATTCTTGTATCTTAGCTCTCATTTCTGGGCTGATTTCTGCAGGTAATTTAAGAACACCAGCATTCATTGATTTTTCATTATCACCTTTAGTTCCGCCCATTTTCTTTCCACCAGAAA
>CAMNND010000081.1 GCA_946545035.1 uncultured Clostridium sp.
GTAGAAACCGAGGGTCGTCAGAGCCTCGCAACTCCACTCCCCTTCCATTTTTGGAGCTAAAATAAAGATTTCCCTTTTTCCAGCTTTTTTCTTCAGCTGATCAAGGACTTTCTCCATGTAATCGAACTCCTGGTACCTGCCTGAGAGAGCCCAATCAACAATCCGAAAGAACCTCTGTGTGAGACGAATTTCGACATAACCGACGACAACCCCTTCTTCTTCGATAAAGGTAATCTCTTTTCTGCCGACTTTGCCTTTGTACTGATCCATCGAGTACTTCAGCTTCTTTCTCGTCTTTCGAAGTGCCTTATGTCTGTTGAGTCGTTGTCTCTCTCTGAGTGTCAGTCCATCAGTGCTTTTTGGTTTGTACAGATGCCTTCTGAGTCTTCTTGCCTGCAGTACCTCATCAGTAGGACGAGTCCCACTAAACGGAATACTGAAGACAATATCTCTCCATCTGGCGTACAAAGCATACTCGCTCTCTGTTGCTTTCCGAAGGCGCATATTACGCACCCCCCTTTCTACAAATTTGCAACATATAGATTATATCACATTATGTAAATAATATCAAATTATATGTAAAAAAAAGATAGTACTTTCGTACTATCTTACAGTGGTGGCTCGAAGTGGAATCGAACCACTGACACGGGGATTTTCAGTCCCCTGCTCTACCAACTGAGCTATCGAGCCATTAAGTATTATGGTTAACTATGTGTTTATATAAATAATAGGAAAGTTAAACTTTCCTATTACCTACATATGGCGACTCGGAACGGGCTCGAACCGTCGACCTCTAGCGTGACAGGCTAGCGTTCTAACCAACTGAACTACCGAGCCAAAAGTAAAAAATATTTAGTCAAACTAAATATTTTTGAAATGGTGGGCGCAATAGGGCTCGAACCTATGACCTCCTGCTTGTAAGGCAGATGCTCTCCCAGCTGAGCTATGCGCCCATTTCCTTTCGACTTGTTAAGTATACTATCATTTGAATGAATTGTCAACACTTTTTTCAATTTTTTAAATTAATTTTTCAAAAGCACTGAAAGCCAGTATTTATAAGCCTTTAATGTACTTTTATTCTATTCTTTGTTTTATTTTTTATAAAATATTTTCCAATTTAAAGTCGATTTTTTGTTTTAAATGATTAATATTAAATATTGTTCTTTGTACTTCTTCATGTAAAAAAGCATCATCAGACTCATCTACACTTGCTTTAATAATTATAATCTGTGTTTCTATATTTTTTAGTTCGACATGATCTATATAAAATGCCATAAGTAAGTGCTCATTTTCAATAAAAGAATAAAGATTATCTATTTCTTTTGTCCTTATCTCTTTATTATTCTTTTCATCAATTGTATTCAGTATAGCAATAATGTAGTCAAAATCTTTGAATATTTTTTTCTTAAGAAAATATTCACTTGATATAACAATCAAGATAATAAGTATACAAATAGTAAGTATTTTTTTCATTTTATTTCTTCCTTTTCATAGAATTTTTCTCCTGACAAAAGATTTCATTTTTTCCATTAATTGTCACAATTAATGCATCCTCAGGTTCTATCTTGAATTTATTGACCTCTTTTTTTAACCATTTATAATCTTTTTCTAGTAACTTTAAATTTTCATACATTATTACTCCATCTATAACCAAGTCGTATGTTAATCCCTCATATTCTGGAATAATTCCAAAATCTTCTGGTTTAGAATTTCTTTTTTCTGGCTTTTCTATTACACTCAGTTGTCCACTTGTTTCAAGGATTGCATATTCAACATCGGCAATTGAATCTACATTAAGAGCTCTTAATCTCTCTTGTAGTTCATTTATAGTGCACCTTTCCTTTATCATATTTTTTTCATCTATTCTGCCTCTATAAATTAGAATACTCGGTTTACCACAAATAAATGCTCTCATTTTAATGCTCTTCATGTTTATATAGGAAATAAATATATGCATAACAAGTAATCCCAATATTGGTACAATACCATTTATTATTGGAACTCCTGTCTCATTCATTGGAATAGTTGCTAAATCGGCAATCATAATTGCAATTACGAACTCAAATGTTTGTAGTTGTCCTATTTCTCTTTTTCCCATTGATCTCATTACTATCAATACTATTATGTATAATATAATAGCTCTTATAAAATTTATTAGCATAAATCCTCCAAAATCTTTGACAAATGTCAAAAAATGTAATATAAACTATAGGATATACATTTATTATTAGAAAAAATAGCTATAAATATTCAAAAATACTTGTAATTTTCTAAATAATGTGGTAAACTTTGAATTAGTCGATTTTATTTATGCATATAGGAGGTGCAAAGAATTATGGCAAAGTGTGCAATTTGTAGCAAAACACAATCTTACGGAAATAAAATTTCTATCGCTCGTTCTCACGTAAGTAGAAGAGCAACAAGAACATTTAAGCCAAATCTTAGAACAGTAACAATTGATGTTAATGGAGAATCAAAGAAAATGTGTGTATGTTCTAAATGTTTACGTAGTTTGAAAAATGCTTAATTATAAGATAATGGACGTTACATATGAGGTTATATAAAATAACTTTATATGCAACGTCCATTTTAATTTATATAGTTTATGTACTTTTGATTCCAAAAATTAGTTTTACAATTCCTCTAAAAAACTTAGGTACTTTTTTCACTACAATTGTCATATAATCCCCTCCCTACTACTAACCTGCAAGCCATATTAATCCTAAAATGGTAAGCGCAGCTCCAATTGTAAAAAGCCATCCAGTAAGAGGAAGTAATAGTACAAGTAGTATTCCAATACCGATTCCAATTAAACAAACTCCAAAAGTCTTTTTAAGCATACGTAACATATTTCCCTCCTCAATAATTATTATATTAAATTAGTCGATTTCTGTTACAAAATGCTGTATAATATGAAAAATAGTATTTGAAAGGAAAATTTATGACAAAGAAAAAAGTTATTGAACTTATTGAGATATTAAAAAAATCATATCCTGATGCTAAGTGTAGTTTAAATTTTAAATCCCCTTTTGAACTTGCTATAGCAGTTATGTTGTCAGCTCAATGTACTGATGAAAGAGTTAACAAAACAACTCCATATTTATTTAAAAAATATAAAACTCCAAAAGATTTTATAGATGCACCCTTATCAATAATTGATAAAATTATCACCCCTTGCGGATTTCATCATAATAAGTCAAAAAACATTAAAGGAATGGCGCAAATCGTAGAAAATAAATTTAATGGAATATTACCTGATAATATGGATGATTTAATGAGTCTACCTGGTATTGGAAGAAAATCTGCTAATGTAATTATGCTAGACGCATTTGACAAACCCCAAGGTATAGCAGTTGATACACATGTAAAAAGAATTTCTAATAGAATTGGCCTTTCAAATAAAAAAGACCCAGAAAAAATTGAACTTGATTTATTAAAAATAATTCCTAAAGAATATCTAAAAGATGTAAATCACTTGTTTATCTGGCATGGAAGAAATACATGCAAAGCTCAATCACCAAATTGTATTGTCTGCCCTATTAAAGATTATTGTAAAAGCTATAACAAGAATAAAAAAATTTAGAATACTGATTTAAAATAAAACAGAATAATTACTTATAGTATGTGCAAAAAAATAAAAGATTGGTGAACCAATCTTTTATTTTTCTATTTTTATTGTTTATTATGATAATTTAGATCCTACAACTTTATATTTACCACCTGATTTAATTACATATAATGTTAATGTCTCAGTGTCTTTAGTTCCATAACTAGATTCTTTCTTCACTTTAGCTTTGATTATAGCAAGCTTGCTGCTCTTACTTGATTTTTTGACACTAGTTATTTCTTTTAGAGAATACTCATAGCTTGAACCAAATATGTATCCTTCGTTTGAAACAATTTTTTCTTCTAATTCTTCTTTATCATCTAAATTATTATCTTCCATGAAATCCTCTACATAAGAGCTTTTTTTCTTGTATTTTTTATCAAATTTAGATTCTTTCTCTTCTTTTAGGATAACATATCCATCTGTGTCTATTAACTTAATTAATTCCTCATCATCATCTTCGTTAATAGCCTCTAAATATGATTCTACTACTTTCTTAGCTTGGCTTTTGCTTGGCTTTCCTAAATTCTTAACCAATGCAACTATACCAGCTATTAAAAGTAATACAATTGCTACAGCAATAACACTGATTACTATAACTTTTGTTTTGTTTCCAGATTGAACTGGATTTGCGTCTTGAGTAAAGTTATTATTGACTGTTTTTGTAGTATTCTTTACATTCTTTTCAACATCCTTGTTATTCTTTTCGTCCATAAAAAAACCTCCTTTTATTTTTTAACAAAATGGATTATACATATTTTATAATCACACATTATTAACGCATTATTCATCAACAACTATCTGTTGGTTTTCATCAAGTTTATACTTTGGTAACTCTGGTAATTCTTCTAAATTAGAGATACCAAACATTTTATAAAACTTATCTGCTACACCATACATAGTTGGTCTACCAGGAGCATCTAATTTACCTGTTTCTTGAATCAATCCGAACTCAAGTAACTTATAGATTGTTCCATCACTATTAACGCCCCTAATTGTTTCTATTTGTGCTCTCGTTATATTTGGATTATATGCAATAATCGACAATATTTCTAGAGTTGTATTTGTAAGACTTGGCTTATTCCTTTTATCAAGTACTTGTGACACATAATCATAATAATCTCTTCTTGTACACATTTGATATGTATCTTTCACCTTAATAATCTCAAAACCAGATTTTTTATTATCATACTCTTCTTTAAGCTCCTGAACAATTTCTTCTATCTCTTCAGAGCTCTTTTCAAGTACTATAGATAATTCTTTTATCTCAACTTGTCTTCCGGCAGCAAATAGTATTGATTCTATGATTGATTTATTCTTTTCTTCCATTGCATCTACCTCATGAATAATTAAATCATTTCTCACAAATAATGTCAATATTAAAAACTATTTAAAATTTATATAAATTTCAAATAAAAAATATAATTACCAATAGATTTTTTGTATTTTTTATGTTATTATATTTTTAGATAATTATACGGAGGATAAAATAATGTATGTACGCCCAGTAAGAAGAAAAAAAATTAATCTATGGCTACTTATATTAATAGTATTATTTATAGTAGCAATTGTTTTTACAATAATTCATATGTCAAATAGCTCTAAAGC
>CAMNND010000082.1 GCA_946545035.1 uncultured Clostridium sp.
TTTGAAAAACTATTATATATTTCTTTATCAAATACAGCACCTAAAGCAAGCATAGATTTAGATGATGCGATATTATCTTTCTCACATGAAATAACAACACTCTTTATCCCTCTTTTTTGACATTCTAATAACGTTAAATACAAATTAATTTTGTTATATCCTTTGCGTCTTTCTTTTGGTCTTATTCCATAACTAATGCTTCCATATGAATTTTTTACACGTTCATTCATGTCGGTTCTTAAATTTGCCATTCCAATAATTTTGTCATCATTTTCTCTTACCAAAAAGTATGTTTCATTTGGTACAAATACATTATCTGTTACTATATTTCTTTCATATTCTAATTTCTTAAGCCAACCATCATAGTCTTTTGTATACTCATACAAAAGGCCAGAGCCATTAATTCTAGAATTATATTTATTATGCTCTTTTATATATTTAATTGCTTTTCTCTTATACTTAATCGTTGGTGTAACTAATTTAAATTTTTCATTCTTAAATTTCATAAAAACCTCTTAAACTTATCTGTTGTTTGCTTCTTCGTAATTATTCTATATTAACAATTTATTATTGTCCATATTATATTATTAATTTATAGAAAAAAGATGGATTATACATCCATCTTTCTTATCTTCTTTTTTAATTGTTTCTTGCTATCTTTAATTCTCTTTTCAACTTTTTCTTTAGTATTGTATTGTTCAGCAAAGTCTTTAATTAATATTTGTTTCAATGTGTCTTCTTTAATATCTACAAGAAGTACACCATTTCTAGCAAGCGAAACTTTTCCTGTCTCCTCAGAAACAACAATAATAACTGCATCTGACTCCTTTGACATGCCAAGAGCTGCTCTATGTCTTGTTCCAAGCTCTTTTGCAATGTCTTGATCACTAGCTAGTGGTAATATACAAGCTGCTGCCACAACTCTGTTTCCAGAAATAATAACTGCACCATCATGAAGTGGAGTATTCGGTACAAATATGTTAACAAGTAACTGCGGAGATATATCCGAATTGATTTCGATTCCAGATTCAATTATATCCTTTACTTTAATATCTTTTTCAAGAACAATAAGTGCCCCTGTTTTTGTTTTTGCAAGCTCCATTGCTGCTATTACAATTTTATAAATATCTTCTTTAGTTTGAATATATTTATCTTTTTCAATACCAATAAATTTTGTGAACTTGTTTGAGCCTAATTGTTCCAAAGCCCTTCTAAGTTCAGGTTGGAATATAACAATTAAAATTACAACTCCATATGATAAGAACGATCTTAATATATAATTAATAATTGTCAAATGTAAAATTGAACTTAATGCAGTAAATAATATATAAATAAAGATTCCTTTTATTAGTTGCTTTACTCTTGAATTTTTAGTTAAAAAGAAAAACTTATATATTAAGAATAAAACAATAACTATATCTAATATCAGTGGTACTAATTTAATTGGATACTGATATATTTCTCTAAAATAGTTCACAAAGTTTTCTTGATAATATGTATTAACATTTGCTAAAAAATTATCAAACATCATTTCCTCCTAGATATAATAACGAGCTTGATTTTATCAAGCTCAGTAGTTTTTGATTATTTTATTTTGCAGCTAATAATGAAATTGTTGTTGCAGCAACTGATAAAACCATTAAAAATGCTAAAAACGCTGCCATTATTCTTACTGCTATTTTACTAGCTGAAATATTTCTCTTTTTTGTATTATTTTCTATTTTCTCAAATTCATCTGCCATTTTTGTAGCCTCCTTAGTAATATCACTAATATTATGTTAGCACATAATATTTTATTTTTCAACAAAATAAAATATTTTTATACGAAAAAAGGAGACAATCATACAAAAGTCCCCTTTTAACGTCTTTCTCAGGCACTATACCTATAGAAAAACTCTTCTTCTGCCAACCTAAGCAATGCTGTCAACGAGCCCGCTTCTTTTATGTCTTCCGGAGTAGCATTACCTCTGCACGTACTCAAATACAGATTACACGAGTATACCCGTCCCCTTAAATCATCAATGATTCTGTCGAGTTCGAATTTACAGCTTGCGTTTTTGATACTATCACGGATTTTCCTGTATCGTTTTTGCATTTAAGTTTTGCACTCAAATGAGTACACACAACATTATTTTATTATATTATGTTTACTATACCAAATTAATCTCTATTTTCTTAAGTTTACACCACATTTACTTTGAACCATGTCAATAATCTTTTCAAATATTGGAGTAATTTCTTCCTCAGTTAATGTTTTCTTTGGATCATTGAATGTTAGTGAATAAGCAATTGATTTTTCATTTTCTCCAACATTTTCCCCAGTATAAACATCAAATACTTCGATGTTTGTAAGTAGACTTCCACCAGCCTTTTTAATAACAGTCTCAACATCTTTAGATGTTTTTGATTTATCCATTACGAAAGCAACATCTTTATTGATATTTGGATATTGTGAAATCTCTTTGTATTTCATTTTTCCAACTTTCTTTGCAAGAAGTTTATCTAGATTAATTTCCATTACATATACTGGCTCTTTAGTCTCTGATGGATGCAATTTTCCAACTATACCAACTGGATCTGCATTTACATTAATTTCAGCAACTTGACCTGGATGGAATTCAGCAGGAATTTCTTTTGGAATTACAAAACTATATCTATTAGCGTATCCTAGATAATCTAGTAGCTCTTCAGCAATACCTTTGATAATATAGAAATCCACATTTGCTTGATTTCCTACGCCTAAATAATATTTACCAGTCATAAGAGCAGCAATTTTTTGGTTTTCTCCATATACATCTCCTTTTTTGAAGAATCCTTTTCCAATCTCAAAAATTGAAATATCTTTATTATAGTGCGCTTTATTGTATTCATATGTCTTAACAAGTGAAGGAATTACACTATATCTTAAAGTGTTACGTTCCTCAGTAATTGGATCTAATAACTTAAGCTCTTCAAACTTATCAGTTGTATACTTATGAACATCTTTATCATTAATTAAAATGTATGTTAAAGTTTCATTTAAACCAAGTTCAGACATTTTATGTCTTATAGATCTTACGGTATTATCATAGTCTCCCATCTTTTCACCCATTGTTGGGATTGTACCTTCGATATTATCAACACCATATATTCTGCTAACTTCTTCAATTAAATCTTCTTTAATTGAAATATCTAATCTTCTGCTAGGAACAGTTACAATTACATCCTCTTCACGAGCTTCGTATTCAAATCCTAACTTATAAAATACATGTAATATCTCATCATTAGAAATACATGAACCTAAAACATCATTTACATTTTTATAAGAAATTGTAATTTTCTTATCTTCTGATGTTGCTCTGTCATATTTACACATACCAGTTATTACTGTACCACCTGCATATTTTTCAAGTAACTGACAAGCTCTTTCCATAGCCATATATGTTCTTTTGCTATCTAAGCCTTTTTCAAATCTATTACTTGCCTCACTTCTAACAATCTTCTTAGAAGTTTTTCTAACTTTGACACCATCAAATATAGCAGCTTCAATAATAACATTTTTGGTTGTACTTTCAACTTCAGTATCTAATCCACCCATTACACCAGCAAGACCTACTGATTTTTCTTTGTTTGCAATAACTATATCATTTTCGTCTAAAGTTCTCTCAACGTCATCTAGCGTTGTTAGTTTTTCACCATTTTCAGCCATTCTAACAACAATAGTATCACCTAATCTGTCACTATCATAGAAGTGAAGTGGTTGACCAAGCTCTAGCATTACGTAGTTACTAATATCAACAACATTATTAATTGGTCTAATACCACATGCCATTAATCTATTCTTTATAAAAGCTGGACTTTCTTTAATTTCAACATTCTCAACTTTTCTAGCTAAGAATAAGCTACAGTTATCTGTTTGAACATCAACTTTAAAACTATTATTTACATCTTCTCCTGACTCACTATGTGAATAATCTAGTTCTTTAACAGGCTTTTCATATACAGCACCAAGTTCATATGCCATACCAAGCATACTTAGTAGGTCTCCTCTATTTGCAGTTAGTTCAAAATCGATTATCTCGTCATCCCATCCTAAATATTTAATTGGATCTTCACCAACAACAGCGTCTTCACCAAGCTCAGCAATTCCTTCTTTATCCTCAGGTTTTAAGAATTTATTATCTACCCCAAGCTCTGCAATAGAGCACATCATACCATTAGATTCTACACCTCTAATGCTACCTGCTTTAATTTCTCCTCCTGGTAATTGAGCTCCAGGTAATGCAACTATTACTTTAATTCCTGCTCTTGCATTTGGTGCACCACAAACAATTTGTAATATATCTTTTCCAACATTTACTTTGCATACATGTAAATGGTCTGAATCTGGATGTTCAACGCATTCAATTATTTCTCCAATAACAAGATTCGTGCAATCTATAAATTTACGAGCCTCATCATATTCATTTCCAACTCTAGTCATATCCTCGCCTATTGTTTTTATATCTAGGCTATCATCTAAATCTATATAATCTTTAACAAAATTTCTACTTAATATCATCTATTTCGCCTCCTAGTCTATATCCTTTCTGTCAAATTGTTTTAAGAATCTAACATCGTTTGCATATAGATATCTCATATCTGGAATTCCATATTTAAACATAGCAAGTCTGTCAATACCTGTACCAAAAGCAAATCCTCCCCATTCTTCTGGGTCATATCCATTCATTTTTAGTACATTTGGATGTACAATTCCAGAGCCAAGTACTTCTATCCAGCCAGTTTGTTTACAAAGAGAGCATCCTTTTCCACCACACTTAAAGCATGTACAATCTACTTCATATGAAGGCTCTGTGAATGGGAAGTAGCTAGGTCTGAAACGTAGTTTAGTATTTTCTCCAAGCATCTTTTTCATAAATACTTCAAGAGTTCCTTTTAAGTCAGCTAAAGATACTTTGTTCTCTTTTTTATCAATTACTAACCCTTCGACTTGATTGAATTGATGAGAGTGTGTTGCATCATCTTCTCTTCTATATGTTTTACCAACGCAAATCATTTTTATTGGTTTATTTTCTTCAGCATATTTAAGCATTGTATGAGCTTGTACAGCTGATGTTTGTGTTCTTAATAAGTATTCATCAGTAATATAGAAAGAATCTTGCATATCTCTTGCTGGATGTCCCTTTGGAAGATTTAATCTTTCAAAACAA
>CAMNND010000083.1 GCA_946545035.1 uncultured Clostridium sp.
TATGCTTAAAACATATAGAGCAAATTTCTGAGACTGCTTTCTCAGCACTATGTCTTGGAATGGTTAGTACACCAAAACGTACTGAAAGGTTCAACAAAATGCAGACGCTGAAGCATATCTTCAGCCGCAAAGTACAAACGCGTTAGTATGTGCATGACTCCCAAAGGAGGACTTTATGAAACTGCAGAACCTCAAAGAAAAGCTCTCAAAACTCGATCTAAATCAAGCCTTTAAGATATCGTTTTTTTCCATGATTGCACTCGTGATTTTAAATGCCATTTGTTTGGTAAAAAACATCACAAATCACAACTTCGGAATGTGTATACTTAATGCCATTATTATACTTGGCGTTGGATATCACTCCTTACTTGTGTTAGTGGCAATACGGAAGAAATCGTATCAGAAAAACGTACTATATCTTATCGGAATTGATTTATGCTCAATAGCGGCATATATTCTGTGCCCGCTGTATGTCATTATCGCATTTCTAAGCGACCAATCCAATTTTATTCTACCAATTGGATTAATTGCGGTACTGCTACATTTTTTCATTTTGCCAACAATTCGAAGCTGGCTTGAATAATTTGAGAGCAAGAAACCTCGGCAACTTTTTAGTTGCTGAGGTTTTCCTTTATATTAGAATTCTTTATTAACAATATGTTTTGGGAAATTACCTTCTTTAAGTACACTTTTCATAATAGCAGGTCTTATCTGATAATCATCTAACTTATCAATATCTATCCACTCATATTGAATATGCTTTCCTTTTTTTAATTCCTCTTCTTCAATATTTTGTATCGTATCAATAATTTTCTTATCATCATCTTCTTTAAATTCTGCTCTATGTACAAACATAATCTCATGAAAAATTTTACCATTATGCTTGAAGAAATTCTCTACTGTACATACATATCCTGTAAGCTCAATCTCTTTTCCAAGCTCTTCAAAGATTTCTCTTTTTATTGTATCATCAGAGCTTTCTGTTATTTGAACGCGTCCACCAATTAATGCATAATGTGGCTCTGCCACATTATGATGGAATAGAATCTTTCCATTATGATTAATAATTGCTGCTGCCCTGCAATTTAATATTCCCTCATCTAAATCAATAGTTAAATCTTGCATATATTCCTCCTACATTCTATTTAATATTACTTAAAATTTCATTCCACTCTTCTCCATTTAAAAATACTTCATATTTTAAATTAAGTTTATTTGCAAACGATTTTATTGCATTCCCAACTTTTTTCATAAAATAAAAATCTTCAAGCTCTTTTTTATCTAATTTGTCATTAGACTTAAATTTAATCTTTAAAGCTCCATCCTTAATCTCAGTATTTATATTCTCAATATTACCATACTGCCTATTTCCTGGAATTTCAAGTCCTCTTTTAGTTGGTCTAGTATATTTAATATCTAATTTATCTGCAAGAATAAGTGCAAGCTGTATTATATTATCAGAATCAAATCCATCGCTATGATTTTTTATAGCCTCAAGAACTTGCTCTTTATGCTCTATATTTATATTATTCTCATTAAAATAATTCTTAGCATATATATAGCTTCTCTCGGCATGATTTTCTTTACCTTGTACAGCTCCCACATCGTGCATAATCGCAGCAATTTTAGCCTCTTCTATAAACTCGTTATCGTAATTCAACATTCTTAAAATTTCTTCGACTATATCTTTAACATTTGATACATGATTAAAATTATGATGTCCCCATGCATCAACATTTGCATTTTCTCTTTCATCTATACTTTTGTATATTTCTCTAATTCTTCCATCGTTATATATAAAATTGTATACCTCTTTAGCTGATTTCATTATACTTTCATCCCTTTCCTAAATATATAATTCTTTCGGATTTATTGGGTGTTTAGATGTTATTCACTATTTAAATTATAATTCCATCTTTTTATTAAATTCCTCTTGGAACCATTTATTTAGTTGGTTTCTATTTTTAAATATAATTACTTTTTCTTTATCAATATTATTTAATTTTTCTATAACCTTAGGTCTTTTTTCTTTACTAAATTTTAAAATCATTTTAATAAAATTCACATCCATCTTTTCTTTACAACCTGGAATTTCCGGTTTTTCTTTGCCATGATTTTTAATAAATCTTCCCACGGCACCTTTTAGTCTAGCTGCCGTAGAATAGTCAAGAAATATTACTAAATCAGATTTTTTTAACCTCTCATCCATGGTTGATGGATATGTACCATCAATTATCCATTCTGGCATTTCAACCTTTTCATGAATCATTTTATCTCTATCATTTTTATCTCTAACTTTCCAGTTATCCAAGTGATGCATACCATCTATATGAAAAGCTGGAATATTAAGTACTTTACTTAAGTTATTCGATAATGTTGTTTTTCCTGTGCCACTGCCACCAATAATACTAATTCTTTTTATATCTTTCATAAAGCTCTCCCATATTCTAAGTACAAGGAGGAAATTAATTATTCCTCTACTACTTCATTAAATTTGTCATCTCATCTTCATAAAATATATCTAGCTTACTCATTGCTCTTGTGATTGTTACATACAAAAGCTTAATATCTAATGAGCTACCAGTATACTTTTTATTATTTGCATTTGAAATGATAACACAGTCAAATTCAAGTCCTTTTGCTAAATATGAAGGAACTATTGAAATTCCAGCATTATATTCAGAGTCTTTTCCTTTTATCAGCTTAACATCAGCTCTAATTTTCCTTAGCTCTTTTTCAAGAGCTTCACATTCTTTCATGTCTTTTGCGATAATTGCAATTGATTTATATCCATCAGATAAATGTTTATCTATTCTATTATTTATTCCAGTTATTAATGATGTATCTGATGCTTTTTCCATATATATTGAATTCTTTCTGTCAATAACTGGATCTCCAAGAACAATAAACTCTTTCTCATAATCTGGCAATTTATTAATTACATTATTTGCAATGTTCATAATTTCTTTTGTTGTTCTATATGTCTTACTTAAAGTAGTATATGTAGTATTTACATCTTTAAACTCTGTATCAATGAATCTTTTCCAGTTTTCAATTCCTCTATAATAATGTACTCCCTGTGCTATATCTCCTAAAATTGTCATTGAATTACTATTTATAATATTCTTTAAAACATCAAATTGAAATTCACCATAATCTTGTGCCTCATCAATTACAACATGCTTTACTTTGCATTTTTCTTTTATCCCAAATATCTTTATTTGGATGTACATAAGTGGTGCTAAATCCTCAAATGATATTTCATTTTTCGACAAATTACGACTTGTGTTGCTCTTCAAATAATCCATTACCGGAGAAGAATTTTGTAAGTAATTATCAATAAAGTCTTTATAATACTTAACGCAATCAAGTTTTGGTATTTTATCTAGATATTCTCTTACAACTTTCTTTGGATTTTTTTCCAAAAGTTTTATTATCTTGTCATACTCATCATATAAATCAGCTCTTTCTTTTCCAGCAAGACCAGCTATTCTTCTAGTTCTCTCAGCTCTTAGCTCTTCTAAAATCTTTTCCGATTTTCTATTAAGCTCAGATACCATATTCTTTTCAATCTCGTTTATTCTATTAGTAAAATTGTACATCTTGTATGTATTCTTAAATAAATAATCTATATCGGTATGCTTCATTATTAGATGATTCATAAAGTAAAAATCTTCTTTTGGTATATAGTTATTCTCTATATTTATTAGATACTCATCAATCACTTTTTTGAAATCCAAAGATGATTTATATTTAGCTTCCTTTATCATTATGTCTGTATTACCTTTATTAATCTCATCGAAATCCTTATTAACGATTATAACAAGCTTTTCATTGCTATCCGATATTTTAAGTTTTTTACCAATTACATCATAAGCAAAATCTTCAAATGTACATTGCTTTACGTCGTCCACTCCTAAGTCTGGTAAAATATTAGATATATAATTTAAAAAGAATCTTGTTGGTGCAATTATCATAAACTCTTCCGGTTTAAATTGTTTTTCATAGTTATAAATTAGATAAGCAATTCTATGGAGTGCTATTGTTGTCTTCCCGGAACCAGCAACTCCTTGTACAATTAGTGGTTTATCTAAACCTGCTCTTATAATTTTATTTTGCTCATCTTGAATTGTTGCAACAATATTTTTTAGCCTATCATCAGCCTTTTCTTCAAGTGCGCTATCTAATAATTCGTCGTTTCCTGTAACATTTATATCCACGTATTTTAAAAGTTTTTGCTTCTCAATTATATACTGCCTTTTTAATAGAATTTCTCCTTCTATTTGCTCTCCTAAAGCTTCGTAAGAAGCATCCCCCAGCTTTCCTTCATAATAAAGATTTGCAATTGGAGCTCTCCAATCCACAATAATTGGATATGCAGTCTTACTATCAAGTAATGATATCTTTCCAATATAGAAAGCTTCTAATTCTTTAGATTTTTCTTTAAAATCCATTCTTGCAAAATATGGTTTATCTTTAATCTTTTTTATATCATCTAATTTTTTAACTTGTGATGCCATAACATTTGCCTCAGCCATATTTTCAAGTTTAAAATTTGTGCTTCGCTCTGCAATATAATTTTCAATCTCTTGCTCTTGAACGTCCATCTTCTTTAGTATTTCTTGTAGTTTCTGTCGCTCTTTTTCTAGAATTTCTTCGTCCATTTTAAAATTTCCCCCTAATTATTAATTACAAATTTCTTTTCAAATTCCTCCTTCCTAAATATAAATTGACCAATCTCCATTAGCCTCGCATCATTTTAGTGCGTTAACTACATCAAATATGCTCTAATTTTCGCTACGTTTAAATCTTAGAAATAGTATTTTAATTAGTTCGTTTATTATTTATTTAAAGACGC
This sequence comes from uncultured Clostridium sp., assembly GCA_946545035.1. Taxonomy (GTDB): domain Bacteria; phylum Bacillota; class Clostridia; order TANB77; family CAG-508; genus CAG-492. Next base: position 4,859 of record CAMNND010000083.1, read on the forward strand.
AAAAAAACCAAGTATTTAATACTTGGCATTTATATGATTCTTGTTTTATAACTATGTCACTTAAGTCAAATGTTCAAATGCAATACTTTTACTGAAAACTCATGATAAACAAATCATATAAATTACTCAAAAAAGTAGAGTTTGACTACTGTGTTCGGAATGTTTACAGGTATCCCTCTAAATTCGTAAAGCTATTTTAAAACTTTAAACATCATTTGTCAATAGAAAAATAATATTTTTTTATTTTATGTTAATAAAAATATTAACCTCTGCATATTACGATACTTTTCGCTGTATCTTCATAGTTTGAATTAGTT